>NZ_JAMPLX010000010.1:0-1790 GCF_028477825.1 Providencia sp. PROV267
CCCGCCATACTTTGATTTCCAATTATAATAAGTGGCGTTACTAATCCCATTTTGGCGGCAAATATCGTCCACTTTCATACCAGAATCAGCAAGTTTTAAAATATTAACGATCTGAGTTTCAGTAAAATGGGCTTTTTTCATTATGACCTCTGCAATTTTTAGGACAGAAAATCTAATTATCGCTGTCTTATTTTAAGGGGAGTGGATACCCCGAACGGCAGTAAAGCCAGCCCACCGCCGGCGATACACCTTAAAGGGCAATGGCTAAAAGCCGCGGGTTTTGAGATAGGCTTCACTTTTACGGTAAAGATTTTAAACGGCTGTTTGGTGTTAATCCCCGACAGCGAAGACATTCGAGCGATGAAGCAGCAGAACCAACAGCAGCAAGCGCAACTCAGTGCTATCAAACATACGATGCGCGAGCTGATGGCTGAGTATATCAGCGGCTAAAGGTTAAACTGAGCTGCTCTTAAAAACGAAGAAGCCAGAAGTTTGAAAGATCTTCTGGCCATTTAGTTTAAATATCAAAGAAGAACTCTAAAAAATCATTAAAACTAGGCCATTGTGGTTTAAGTATCCCAGCCATAAAGTCATGAATTTCTTTGCCCAAGCCTAATCCAATAACTTCACCAGTTTTCTGATTATAAAAATAACCGTATTCACCTTCAAAATTATCTAATGGCAGATATTCTTCTGGCATTTTTAACGCTTTGTGGGTTCTTTCAATACTTAATGGATAACTATTACTATTAATTAAAAACCAACCAATTTGATAAATCTCTCTATTTCGGCCTAAAAATGTTGGGCAATCTTCAACATGTAAATAAAACTGTGCAAAATCAGAGTCAATATCAACATTAATACTTAACAAAGCATCGCGGTATTCATTTGAAGGTTCTTCAAACCACCAATTTTTACTTTTAAAATAATCAACCAATTTAGGTGTTAACATTTACCTTCCTTTTTTACAGCAATCGATCAGCTTTCTACGATTGACTTCTTCTTCAGCTCTTTGCTTCCAGTAAGCTTTTCTATCAGCATCAAAAAGATTACGATCTACCGGATTTATAGGATGAGCATCCGGTAAATGTGGATGTAATGCATTACTATATCTATATTGTTCATGCGTTGGTGTTGATAACTCAAATAAAGGCCCTAAGCCATTTTGTTTGGAGTGATGTAAACTCACGATTTCATATTTACCATTTTTCACCACCATAGGACTTCGGCCATCTTCGAGGACGATTTGAAGATTCGTTTTTACACCATCTCGCGTATTAACTTTTAAGTCCCAGTCAATAGGTTGTTGATAGACAGTATAAGTAATATTGGAAGGACCTGTAAAAGTAGATCCTGTGAACATGCCACTAAGACCCAACGGGTCTATAAACCCTGTCGGACAGTGCACATACCCATACGGATTCAACCCACCCAATAGCCCTATCGGATCTGGTGAAATATACTGCCCGCTGTCCTTATCATAGTACCGAAAGCGGTTATAATACAAGCCCGTTTCGCGGTCTTCATATTGCCCGGCAAAACGAAAATGGCATTCGGTATAATTTGGGTCATTGTCGGCTCGACCGTCTTGAGACTGCCAAAATGCCATTTGCCCCCACGTATTGAGGCGTCCTGCCCAACTGGCTATCCCTTTTTCAGTAAAAATCTCTCGGGGTGTACCTTGATGGTCAGTGACCACATAGTGCAATTTGCCATTTTGATAGCGAGCAGTAGGGGTGATGGCCCCCGGCTGATAGAGCCATTGAATACCCGCATCATATGCCACAGTT
>NZ_JAMPLX010000011.1:0-357360 GCF_028477825.1 Providencia sp. PROV267
GTGATAAGTTGGTTTTGGGTGTTCCACAGATAGCGCCACTCTTGAGGGCGATAGCCGTGTTGATGTACCACTTTCTTAGCCAATCGCCCATTCACATCGTAATGGTAGTCTTGATAGCCACGAGGTAATCCACGGCGAATAACGCGTCCGGCTTGTTGCTGTTGGGATAACTGATGGAGAGCCACTTGAGCGCCTTCAGGCACGACAGTGTGTTCAATCAGGTTTAAGTTAGCGTCGTACTGAAAACGCTCGTATTGGCTACGGTGCTGATTACTGTATTGGGTTTCTGTGATTTGGTCATTGGCGTTATAACGGTATTGGGTTCGCTGCCAACGCGTATCTTCAATACCCACGACATTATGGGCGCGGTCATAGTGGAATGACCGGTGCACATCGGTACAGACCGGAGGCAGATGCGGCGCTTCTTGCATGGCACGTAAGAAGTTCTCGGAGCCGCGTCCAGCGCGTTGGTGTGCTAATAAACCGGCTGCATTGTAGTGACTGGAGTTCACAAAGCCGGCGTCACTGCGGCGTAAATATTCTTGCCCCACGGCATTGTAGCTAAAGCGTAAGGGGGCATGCTGACCCACTTGTAGGGAAGTTAATTCCCCCAATTGACCGAAAGCGTAATGGAGTTCACGTTCACCAAAGCGCGTTTGGGTGAGGGTATGTGTAGCTTCATCCCATTGATGGTGTACCTCACGGCCATTAATGCGTTCGCAGGTTAACTGGCCGTGGGCATTGTATTCGAACTCGACCACCGAATCGGGGTTAGTGGCTTTAACGAGGCGTAAATGGGTATCGTATTCATAGGTGGTGGTGGAGAGGCATTGCGTGTTAATGCCATCGTCGACCCATTCACTTTGTTCAATGATGACTCCCGAGGAGGCATAGCGCCAGCGAAGCTCGTGGTTATCGGGGTAACGAGTGGCAATGCGTCGGCCTAAGCGGTCGTAACGATATTCAAGTACGCGTCCAGTAAAATCGGTTTCTCGAATGATTTGCCCAGCCGCATCACGCTCATAGGTATATGTTTCACCGAGTGAGCTTATCACTTTTTTCAGACGAGTTAATGCGTCATATTCAAAATGAATTTCGCTGCCATCGGGGCGTACCATTGCCATGAGCAAATCAAACGGGCCATACCGATAGCGGGTAGTGCGACCTTCACCGTCGGTGACCGCAACAACGCGGCGCTCGCTGTCATATTCAATGTGTTGATGGGTGCCATCAGGTAATAATACATCGCTGACACTGCCGTTAACGCCGTCATGCTCTTGACTATAACGGTAGCGGGTAGTGTGCTTGAGTGCATCGGTATAAGCTTGTAAGCGACCGAGTTCATCAAACTGATATTCAGTGCTATTTTGGTATGGGTTAGTGCTCTTAATCAGTTGATGTGCGGCGTTGTATTCATATTGCCACTGTGCACCATCGGGAGAAATGGCTTTGAGCAGTTCGCCGTGTTGGCTATATTCGTAAGTTTGTATTTGGCCTTGTGGGTCGATGATGGCTATTAGGTTTCCTTGCGTATCATAGCTTAGCTGCCATTCGTCGCCTGTTGGGGCAATGTAACGAGTGAGTTGTCCATTATCATTATATTCATAACCCACTTTACGTTTATCTGGTAGGTGAATCTGTGCCAGTAACCCATCGACATGGTAGATATAGTGTGTAGTCTCACCAGTATCATTGGTTTCACTGATCTTTTGAAAATCACGCCACTGTGTGCGAGTTTCTCGACCTAAAGGGCCAAGGGTACGCACGACCAATTGATCTTCATTGTAATAATAGCGGTAATGACCTCCTTCACCGTCTATATAAGTGTTAATCTGTAATGTGTCATCATATAAGAAACGATCGCACCAATACCCACTATCTGAATGAGTTTGAATGACCCGTCCTTGTTTATCATAACAAATAGTGAGTTCTGTTTGATCTGTATCTCGCCATGAGGTCATCCAACCTTCAGGTGTATAAGTGTGCCATAAGTGGTTTTGTTGGAAAGCATCACATTCACTTAAATAACCATGATTATCATATTGACACGTAACTAACCGTTGTATTTGCTGAGCATGCTCATAATTGATATGAGTTAGTTGGTTGTGTTGATAATGGAGTCGAACCAAAAAACCATCATCACGTAAAATGTGGCTGAGTTGCTGTTTATCATCGTAATGAAAGTGTAGTGCAATTCCTTGCAAATTAGTGATTTTAACTAATCGACGACAAGATAAAGATAATGTATCAAAGTGATAGATACGTTGACGGCGATTATCTTGTATTTGTAGCCCTGTTTGTTTATTACCCAATAGTAGATAATGTGGAGCTCGTAAGTTTCGGGAGCGCACTTCATCGTTAGGAGCGGTAAAAGTATATAAGCTCCCCTCAGGGTCTTGAAAGTCTATTGTGTTGTCATTGATTAGCAGATACATTGACCAGTTATCTGCCCATTTCTTTCCAAAAATACCATTGGGGGATTGAGTAGAGTAATAGGTTCGCGTTAGTTCGATAGGTAATAGACCCGGAATATTAATGACTGACCATGCTTGAATGAGATCGCCTCTCACTATATCGACGGGGTCACCACAGGTATTTACTTTATCAGTATCGTTTCCTTTTCCATCTTGATTTTTTTGGGTTTTTTTTGTGTCTTCGTTGACTTTAGTTGATGGAGTATCGGAGGTTTTATTTGATGGCGAGTTCGTATTTGGTTTAACTGTTCCGCCAGAAGATGGTGCTTTATTAGCAATATCTGCTACTTCATTAGATGTTTTTCGCGAAGTCTTGCCGATAATCTCAGCCGCTTCTTGAGTGAGCTCTTTCCCCAATTTTTTTCCAGCTTTTTTTACCAAACCAACTGGGGTGAACATCATCAGAAATGCACCGCCTTTTTCTGCATCTGACAATTCTGTAAATCGAATAGCATCAAATGGAGATTCACCAAATTGATCTCGAACTAACTGAGCATGATCTTCCAGTTGCTTTTGCCACTTAGCATTGAATAGTCCAGCAATTTTTGAGCCAAGAACACTCCCTGTAATTTCAATAATTTGAGCTCCAGTATAAGCTAGGTCGAGTACATCAGGTACCACATTCCATGTTTCTTTGAGAGCACCGCTTAATCCTTCAAAAGGAGAGTCAATAGCTGCTGATACTTCGTGACTAGTTTGAGTTGCCCATTTGGTTAAATCTTGTTTTCGTTCTTCAGCCCACTGACGGACATTTTCAGCCTCTTCAGCTGTCAATAAAGAGACTGGATGCCGTGTTGACATTTTTTTTTCTGCGGGTGTTTCTGTCTTAACAATGGGATTAGCATTTTCTACAGGGGCAGAGGAAGGTTTTGCTTGGTGTGTAATGACACCTTGAGTATTACCATTTGCAGAAATGTTGGAATGTTTCTTAATTTCGTCCTCTCGGCTGCTAATAAACCCAGATTCAGGGTAACCTTTCTCATCCGAATTTAATTCAGGTAAATTGAGTGAAGGGTTTTGCTGGCGAAAAATTTCATATTCTTCATGTGAATATTTTCCTGTTGAAATTATATTATATGAGCTATCGTCAAATTCGATATAAATAAGGCGTTCGCTAGTGTCATCAAATCTGGCATTACTGTATAACCTCCAATCAGCAACTTTATCTTTGACTTGCTCAAATGGTGGGTATGGCTTAGCTAGTGGGCTCGAACCAATTACGAGCATTGCATCTACATTATCTTGGTGATTAGACATTTATTATCCCTATTTCCCATTCATCCAAAATTTATCGTCATGACGCAATATAGGTTTTTTTCCTACTCGAACACTCTTTGAATGCTCGATGGGATAGCATTTGCCGCCGACAGTACCACTTTTCACACCATTAGCTACTCCTGGCGCATCACCTAAAGTGGTTGGAATATAGCTTTGATCGTAAACAACAACAGGATGACCATTGGCTTTGACGGATGGCACCACAGAGACTGCAGTTTCTAATTTTGCAATAACAGGGTATGGAATTGGCGGTGTTGATGAACCCATAGGCGTTTTACAGACATCAGGGGTTAAGCTAATCACCAACCATTCACCTTGTTGGCGAGCTAAATAATTATCAGCCATGGTTCAACTCCTCTTGAGTTTCAGCAAGACGAACTAATGGGGCATTTGGATCCATTTCAAATCGTGCTTCACATACACGTATAGGTAAATCAGCTTCAAACATTAAGCGATAGGTTAAGGACAGTTGTAATTTCTCAGTATCAATTAACAGCGTATCTAAATTGAGATGTAGAGGGATAAAAAGGCCATTTAACATGCGCAATAAAACAAAAGGCCGATGTCCCGGTAATGTTGTGTTGAGTTCACCACTTGGTGTTAAATTTTTGAGTATTAGTGAAAAATCAGTTTTTGGGTAAGTAATTTGTTGGTCGATTGGTGCACAGTTCCAATAACCAAAATCAAAATCACTGGGGAGATAAGGATGACGTTGGTTTAACCAAGTTTCATCATAGGTTCCAGCAAGCAAGCGCCGAGGCAACCATGCTCGACCAATCGCCCCAAATCCAGCGACAGGATTTTGTTGCAACTCATTATTTAATTGTGACGTCAACCATTCAGTGGTGATTGGATATTCTAATGATTCGATTTGTGGGGCAGGAAGTACAGTGATTTCTTTAGATTGTTGATACCATGGCGTGATAAATCCTTGTCCTAGCGGATTGTATTCATAGGTACTGTGTGCTATCGGTGCGAAATCCTTTTCAGGATGCTCAGCACGTAGCGCCTCAGGAAATAACGCTTCATCGGGAATAGGCTTAGCCAGTTTTTCATTTTCATAGACCTTACATTCACCACCAAATGCATAACGATAATCAATCGGCAATTGCCGTATGGGAGAAGGAGAAGTTAACTTCCATTCACCTGACTTTTCATCGAGTACAAACTGACGAGCCCCAAAACAGCGTAGGGATTTTTCAATTAGTACCTTATTATCTCGGCTTGTCATGGTAAAAGAGACAGTAATGGATTCAGCGGGCGTGTTGTCTGGTGCATACGCTATGCCATTGATTAGTACATCACAATGAGGTTTGAAGGGGGCTAAGTCACTTTCTACGAGAACAGATGAACTGTTTGGTTTACTAATAAATTGATCTTCAAACTCAAAATTTAAATCAGTCAGTAAAGAAGGAACATATTCCCCTTTATTTTCTGTTGGGACCAGAGCGTACCCAACCTTCATAGCAATTACATGGTGCTCAATATCTTCCACATTGAGCATTTTATAATTAAGAACTGAAAAAGGCGTAAGATTACGAAATTCCATTTCTTATCCTCTAGTTTAAGTCCACATCTTTACCGGTAATTTGTACAGGTCCGGATGCTTCAAAATTAAACTTATGTCCATTAATTGTGACATGGCCTGCACTATCCATCCGCAACACGCTGGCTCCACAGCGGAGTTCAATGACATCACCGACATTAATGGATAATTGATTGGTAACATTGATAGTTTTACTTTGCCCAACAGTCTCTGTATTGTCTTTATTAATGCTTTCAGTGCGATTGCCTTTCACCAGCATCTCTTGGTCGTTATCAACCACTTCCATATGGTCATGTAATACATGGGTAGTACGGTCATTGAGCACCTTCGTATTCATGTCTTTTTGGGCATGAATAAACACTTCCTGCTTGCCATCCTCATCTTCAAAACGTAGCTCGTTAAAACCTTTTCCTTTATGGGTTTTCGTACGGAAGGTCGTACGCGTTTTATTTTCAGGAAATTTTATTGGTGGTGCATTACGCCCATCGTAGGTACATCCCGTGATAATGGGGCGATCAATATCCCCGTTTAAGTAGCTTATCTGCACAATAGTGCCAATACGAGGTACGGCAGAAAAACCGTAGCCATTGCCACTCCATCCCATAGCAACACGCACCCAACAGGAGGCGCCATGATCAGGCTTACCATAGCGATCCCAATGGAAATGGACTTTAACGGCACCATATTCGTTGACGTAAATTTCTTCTCCTGGAGGACCAACTACGGTGGCTAATTCATCACCATCGGCAGTTGGTTTGTAATGATGAGGCGGGCGCCATTCTTCACGGCCAGGTATAAATGTAACGCTATTACTTAGTTGAGTTCCGTCACCACCCCCGTTATCGGCGAGTGGTTGTACGCCATGGTGAGTGACAGTGATGACTTGCCAACTGTCATTCATCAGCGCATTTGGGTGATTTTGTAAGGTGAAAATTTTTCCCGGACGTAAGGCAAAACAGTTAGTCGTGGCATTCCCCATGCGACTACCGCTACGTAATTGCTCAAATCGGACCTTTGTTAAAGGTTCGCCTTCCGCATCTAATTGGAAACGACCATAACTTTCAAACACACTATGTTGCCCTCCTTTTTCTAATTTCCCTTTATGCATCAGAGGGTAGGAAGGTCGAACATAATTATTATCTTTTTGGATCGTCTCATCTGAGCATAGATATTCACCGTATTGCCATGTTGAAACGGTGCTATCCGTTATATCGGTATCGGCTTGTGGGTTGTAGGTGAGGTGGATCCCCGCGGTCATTCCCATATGTTCATCGCTATAGAACATCTCTTCATCTTCAAACCAGAAGTTAATCCCTTCTTCAAAGGCTAAGCGACACCAAAAGTCATAAGCGGATTCCCGTTTTTGTGTGGTGTAGGTCCGTACCGGATGTAAAGCTTCACGGTAAAAAAGACAGTCTGATTTGACGTGCGCTTCGTCTAATAAGGTTTTTAAAATGGTGGGGGCGTTTTGGTCTTGGAAAATACGACTGTCTTGGTTGAGGGTCATGATCCACATTTCAGGACGAATATCAAAATGATACCACGTTTTCACTCCATCGGTATTACCTTGAGCAGCCCCTGCAAGAATACCTTTTACGGTACGCACAACTTTACCGTCACGTTTGACGGTAAGTGATGAAACTTGACCAAGATGTTCTTGGAAATCTATCACTGGGAGTAGGCTGACGGCATTAATGCTCAAGCTAAAGAGTGAAGAAAGCCCTTCCGTTAATGAAAAATCGGTAACTTGTAATGTTCCCGGAGGTAATAATCCGATTTCACAGGTAAATACTAATCCACTTGGATCAGGGTTGAGTCCTAGAGCACTGAGAAGTGTGGATTGTGCTTTATCAGCCATCTCACTATAAGCGCCTGTTTCTGAAGATATTGCTCCTTGTAGTCCACCAGTAAACCCACCGCCGGGTGTGAGTGCAGCAGAAACACCATCAAGGCGTGAGGTCATATTAGAGGCTACAGATAACGCTGTTTGCGCCGCATTAATGGCTTGTTGAGTTTTGGCGGACGCTTGAGAAATTAAGGCATCTTTAGCTTGATTGATGACTTCGTCTTGAATCGAGGCTATCGGATCTATAGATGGTTTTTTGGGGTCTTTTGAGAACATAAATAGGCTCCGAATTAACGGGTAGGCGTCATGACATTAAATAGAGAAAGACGAGCCTATGTAGGCTCGTCGAGTGAAGCGATTACGCCTCCAGCGGTGCGCGCCAGTCATCAGCACCAGAAGTGCCTGCTACGGTGTGCTCCCAGTCCACCTTACGGTAAGAGAGTGATACTTCGAGCAGCTGCGTATAATCCGCTTTGGCCGGATCTTGGCAGTGTGGCATTTGGCAATCGATGTTGACGATAGTCGCATCGGTCAGTGTGGTGGTGAAGAAGTGCTCTTGCTTCCCTTCAACAGACGTGCGGTACCATTTCAGTTCCACTTTTGGCAGCATTTCACCGGACGCCAGTGCGTTATACAGCAGTGGTACCGCTTTGTTTAATGCCACAGTAAAACGGAATGGCTTGTGAGCACGTTGGCCTGAAGGTTGACCGGATTGGGGGTCAGTTGGTACGGTCACAATATGGGAAAACTCTTGTACCAGCATTTGGTCTTCATGACCTTCTACGTAGATGTTACCGACCGATTCAGGGGTAAATGCTCCCGCAGTGATGTTGCCCTGCGTTTTTCCTTCGATAGAGATATAACATGGAGTTGGCATAATATGTCCTTTTATTATCCTGAGTTATCATAATAAGTCAGGTGATTAATAACGATGGTTTATTGCAATAAGAGCAATATATTCCTTGCTCAATATCATTAATATCAGCCAATGCGCATGGTGATTTCGGTTAGGAAAAATAATATATGCCGAGGGTGGGGATGTAAATGTATCGGAATAATCCGAACGGCCTAGGATAAGTGACTCAGCGTAAAATAATTGTCATATCGATATTTATTGCTTTCGTTTTGCCATTTTTAGTATTTAAGCAGTATAAAATGTTTTCGCTTTTGTTCGTTATTTTGATGAAAAACGCTTAACTATCGAAAATATTAGAAAAAATCTATGTACATTGAGCGAAAAAACGTTCCAGAAAATTCCTAACGTTTAATTTCTTTAACTCATTGTTTTACAATGATAAAAAATCTTACACTTAGAATGCTTGTTAAGTAGAGGATAAAGTCTGTTAGTTGTAAATTTTAATGCTAAAAAAGTATATCCTATAAAATAATTATTCTGATTGTTTTAATTTTTATCCATAATAACAAATAGTTACATGCATTGTTTAATAAGCAAATCTTCAAAGATCATTCCCAGCGTGGAATTTTGTACTCATAGGGCGATTGTCTTAATTAAAAGATATTGATGAATTTTATATTTTATTTTCACACCTTATTTATTACTTAATGAATTTTAAAGCATATGATATGGGAAAATGAATTAGAACAAGCTCTAAGCTCTTATCAAAATAGGAATATCTTGATGATGTCTAACTAACTCTGTTTTGCCATAAAACTAATAGCTGACATTAACTGTCACGGTATCGCTGTAATTTCCGGGTTGGTAGTTAGCAGAAGGAACAGTGACATACACGGGGTAAAGCTTAGCGATACCAGAGCCTATATCGGAAACCAAATTAACGAGGTTGTTACCCCATATTATCCCATTGGGTCCTGGTGTTGAGCTTAGTTGATAAGGTATTTGATCGGTTGTTGTTGGACTTTGCAAGAAACCTGCACCTTGCAAATTATTATTTGAAGGTAGTAAACCGATACTAAAAGGGGTTGTATTTGTACAGGTAACAGAAATATTACCATTAGCTGTGGTGTTGCTTGTCTGGCTTTTGACATTACCGAGATGAATATCGCCGCTGGCGGAAACAATGCATTGCTTATTAACTGTGGTTGTCACAGTAAAAGGAAAAGTGGGGCCAATAATGGAACCGCAACTATTTGGCGTACTGAGCAGACCGATATTTAAAGTTGAGCTAGCAGTCAATGAGGTATAGGTATCAATATAAGTGGCAGGGATCACGGTTGATGGATTGAGCGATAATTGGGCATAAACGGTCACCGAACCTGTTGTTGGCGTTGACCCTTGACCGATATTCAGTTTGATCATGACAGGGCTAGTGTCAGAAATATATTGGCTCCCCCAAATAAGACTATAATTTGCATTTTGATATAACTGATAGCTTATGGGGGCATTTATTCCAATGGGGGACATTTGCCGAGAAACGATTTGGCTAGAGGTACTGGAATTACCTATATTTAAACATAGTGTGGCGCCAAGAAACGTATCGAGTAACTCCTTCGTACAACTATAGTGAATAGTGAGTGAGGTAGTTGCAGTATTATTAGTTAAGGGCATGATGTTGCCGAAATTAAGTGTGTCGATATTTAAAATGGAGCAAGTTAAGCCATAAGCGGGGCGAGGTTGATTGAGAAATATTGCAAAGAAAGTGAATAATAAGCTCAGCGTTTTGTATTTGTTGGTAATGTGAATAGACATTATTTGATCCTTGGTTGACGGATTTTAATCTAAATAAGGGGATGACTCAGGATGGCAGTGTAATGGGCCAATCTGAGGAATAAGCTCATCGGTTTTTGGATAGGTAAATGTGACAGTACATTCTCCTTTGGGGTAATGGATCAGCAGATGGTTGTCAGTTTTTAAGGTATCGAAATAGGCTATGCCATCGTATCCCACTGTCACTAAATTCTCTTTTTGGCCATTTAATGCAACTTGGCTTCCCTCGGGTAATAGCACACCATTTGGGTCAGCGAGGATCACTAATGCAGGGTGCGTTTTAATTAAATCAAATTTAGCGAGAACACCTGAATGATATTTGGGGATAACGTCTATTTGGGTCTGTTTAACTTGAATATTGGCAGGTAAATGAGTTGGATCTAACGTTAGCACATTTCGCTGGTAACTATTAAGTGAAGGAATTAAAAGTAACCCATCATGATTTGTTGTACCGATAACGCTATTTTCTAACCGAATAGGAAGGTTGCCGATACCATTTGTTGATACAATGGCGAAGCTATTCATAATTGGCTTTGAAATAAAAAAGTGATTATTAGCCGCGACGATAGCACCACTTGCACCAATATACTGTGAGTGGGTTTGGTTTAGATTATTAAACCCTGAGCTAAGATGTATTTTATCGGTAAAATAATTAATATCGATTTGGTGATTATTTTCACTATCCTGCTTGCTTGCCGTAATATTCCAGCCTAACCCTCCCTCAGAAGGGGCCGATTGGTTTGCATTTATCTGGTACGTTTGAGCATTCTGATTTTTTTGGCTCGTGATGCGAATGCTTTGCTTATTCCCGAGTAGCATGGTGGCTGCTAGGTATATAATGCTTTCTTTATCATCGGTAAGTTTTTTATTAATACTGGCGCTAATAGATAGCGTATCGTTAATAGGTTTGTACCAATGAGCACCCAAATAACCTATTGTCGGATCATTATGGGGGCGAAAGCCAAAATAGGACAGACTAAAACTACCAAGATATTCCGAATTATAGCCAAAAACAGCATTACCATTAAACGCCAATGGTGGCGCAGAATAATTTGTTGCAATATCATGATACTGAGGTGTGGTTATGGTGGTTGAGGCGCTGAAATTAATGAGATTATTAGCCCAATGATAACCCGCATAATAGAGCCAACCTGGAGTGCGAGAGTCAGTGCTTATCGCGATAGCGGTTGAAAGTGTTCCTCCTCCTATTTGTGGTATCCAATGACTTTCAATCCCCAAATTGAACAAATCGGTTGCCAATTCGGCATGAGTGCCGGTTGTTAAATAATTATTTTCCCCATAACGAACCGTTGTGCTTATAACGGGCTTGCTAGCATAATCAAATGAGCGAATAGCATAATTTTCACGTATAAAGCCAATTTCAGCTGACCAATCAACAAGCCCCTCACGTAATAATGTTTGGTCATTATAAAATGAAATATTCTGAGTCGTGGCTCTACCTAATGAATCAGTTAACACAATTTGCGCTTTTCCTTCACCACTGACCGTCGGTAAGCTATTTAATGCAAAATGACCGATTGGCACTTCACCGCTATAGCGTTTAATACCATCAATATATAATTCCACGTTTGATGGCACCGTTGCCGAACCATAAAAAGTCGTCAATGGTGCAGTTGGCATATATGGCTGTAAGGAAAAATCAGTAGCTATTTGTAACCCTGCAATCCGTGTGGCGCGTGACCATGTTAAAGCACGAGTGACGGTATCCCCTAAATTCAAAAATAGGTGTTTGTCTTCAAATGAGGAGCGCCAAGCAGTATCTATGCGCGTCAATGAGGAGGATAATTCAGGGTGTCCCAGTGTATTGTGGCTTTGCTGTGTCGTACTCAATAGGCCAAATGGATTAAATAATCGTAATTCAGAAAAACTGCTTAATGAATTGGTGATATTTTTCGCTAGATGCAAATCATAATTTAATAAAGCGCCTTTTGAGGCGTGAGCTTGCACTTGTTCTGACGCTATTAAGTCAATAGTGGTAGCGTTAAGAGTTAATAATGAAAGTGGGGCGTCAATAATCAATCTCTGCTGATCGGCATGATAGCGATAACTAATCTCGGTTAGTTCATGCAAGCCGATAAGGCTTTTATGTTGTGTGGGGAGATTGAAATGTAATTGTTTTAATGTTTCAGCACTTACCCACAGTGTGTCATCTTGGTAACCAAAGCGAGCAATACCAAAATGCGTTTGATTAATGATGACCTCAAGATAAAGCTCAGTGCCGGGTAGCGATGAAGTATCATCAATCAAATGTTCAAAGGAAGTTGGGTAAGCATTTAGCTGAGCGGTAACCAAAATAGGATAAAAAGCAGCAAATAGCAGGGAAATTTCTGCTAATAAATGCAGGTAACAAATATTAAATAGGGTAGGTTTGCTGTTCACCATTGATCAAAGCTTTTATTGTATTGTTTGGTTTGGAGCAAACTTCGGGCAGTGTTACTTCCCATTGCATCGTTGAGCGCGGCAATACGTATCCTAACAAGCCGGAATTGATGATCGTATGTTTTCCTTTGCAGTCAATGAAGTGAATATTGGATAGTTGGGCATGGCTATTGCCGTTGTTATGTACAATCAGGGTGTTTTTAGATGGATGTTTTATGAGCTGCCATTCTAAGAAAACGGTAGTACTCGACATATTTAAGGGTTGTACAAAAATAGGCAGTGAATAATGCAAAACAAATTGTAATTTATTGCTGCTATTCTGCCCGGTAGGCAACTCATTTATTGAAAGGCGATAGGCTAATTCTTCACTCCCCATTATATTGTTGTTCCGGATCACTCTGACTAATTGTTGTTCATTGGGGTTCAGTTTGATCATAGGAGGACTGATAATAATGTCTCTGGTAGCCACTAGCTCATTGCTTGAATTTTTTTGATACCAGAGAAATGTCCTCACTTGCGCTTGTATCGGCTCTTTTCCATTATTACTTAGCCAAATTCCTGCGGAATTCTGTTGGGGATTAAATGTCAGTGTGACAGGTGTGACTTGTAACCCACCTCCATAAAGCTGGCTTGAGTAGAATAACCAGATGAATGAACAGATAAATAATGGTGAAAGTCTGCATGCCATTCGTTTGATCTTCCTTATAGTGATTTTGAAATGACGAAGCCTTAATAATTGACGTTAACAGTGACAACGTCAGAATAGGTATCTGGCGTGAAATTAGTGTTTGTCACTACCGCATAAACTGTAAAATTTTGCACCTCTCCATTGCCCGTTCCGGAAATTCCATTTCCTTGCGTTAACGATGTTGCGGTATTTCCCCAATGACTTCCTGTTGCAGATGATTGTTTGAGCTGATAAGGAATTTTATCGGTGTTGCTTATTGAATTAGTCACTGAAGATAAAGTGCCTGTGCCATCATCCGTACCACTATTCAGCGCCGAAGGTGACAACCCAATGCTAAAAGGAATGTTTTTCGAGCAGGTCACACTCAATGTGGTTTTCGACGATGGATTGCTAGTGTTTAAACTGACGGAGCCTAAGTTGATATCAGAATTAACACTCACTTGGCAGGAGCTGGTTACCGTCATTAAAACTTGAAAAGTGGTTGTTGCTAAGTTTGCTGCATTAAGACTGGATGACATTGAATAGGAGCCAATAGTTAGAAGAAATACGTTCTTCACTGTCGGTATCATAGGAACCTCGTGTAGGGATTATCGTTATATTAATCTTGAATTTTTACTTTCTGACAGCGAAAACGTATAAATTAATTCATCATAAAAAGAATAAAAGCAATATTATTATCTGTTATTTTTTGTTATTGAGATGGTTAATATATGAGGAATGATTTAATTTATTGATAATATTGGTATTTTTTTGGATGGAAAATAGCTCACTATCTTCGAATAGTCGCGATTGTTATTTTTGTTATCATAAAGTTAATCAATTGTTTAATGTTGTAAACAAAGTCAAAGCAAGGACTTTTTTATCGTTTTAAGGCGGTTTTTTCGGCGCTTTATCGCCTTTTTATCAAGGTGGGTAGGCAATGAAAAAAAATTTTTAAGCTAGTGAGATAGAAAAGAGCTAAGTGATTACTTTTAAAACAGTTTATATAACTTGATGAAGCTCTATTCAGCGGCATTATTTGAAACTATCCCATTAATTGGAAAACTTTCAGAAAGTATGAAACTAATTGTGATGTTTATCTCATTTTTGAGATTCTATTTTTGCTCATAAATTCAACAAATTGGCTATTAGATCCTATTTTATTTTTGAAATGAAATTTTGAAATGAAAAGAGGAGATAGCTGGATCCATTTTGCAGTTGCTAAGAAATTTTACTTATGTCGATTATTGAAAATAGTCAATTTGTTAAAATAAAAATAGATAGTATCAGTTGTAAACTATAACTTAATGTTACTAATTGTTACCTAGAAGGGAGTAAAATTTTACCTTTCTGAAAGAAAATTAGTAATCAGATAATGCTTGAATTTTTATGTTTTTATGCAACTAAATCTCTAAATATTGAAACAATAAATTAATAGAAAAATAATGTTTATAACCCGAATAATTTATTTTCTTGATCTCACTATTTGCGACGTTGGAAATGTAGGTTGATCATTTTATTAAAAAAAATAGACGCCAATGACAAATTGCCAAAAGTAAAATTATTGCCCAACCAATAAAGAATAAATGAGGTAAATAATGAATTTCTCTTTAAACATTAATTGATATTGCTATTTCTCAGATAAAAAAATAGCGGTTTTTGAAAAAATAAATTGTATTTTGTTAAGAAAAAATTACCAGTAAAGCGAAAGAGTAAATAATAATCAATATCATTTAATTGATTAATGAAACTTATTAAATATTAAGTGGGATTTATAATGCATCATTTGAATTGCAGTATAAAAAACAAACAATTGAGGTTGAGGAATTTTGAATGAATAATATTTACTTTATTGAATTAATTGAAATTTAATGGATAAAATTAAATCTGTTTCTCATTCAATTTGAACGTTTACCTAAAATAGATAAGAGTTTCCCAATAACTTTCTTTGATATAGATCAATATCCTGTTTTGTCTATTATGCTTGGTCTTTTTAGTTGACTTTTAAACAAATATGAGTAGAAAGGTTATCTAAGGTGTTGCAATTTGGGTTATGTCAAACTTATATGTCGTGGTTATTTGAGATATGGAAGTAGAAGATATAGTTATAATGAAGAATTGTTTATGAATCGACGGATTATCGTTCTAATAGGGTAAAAAGAAACATCAGCATCTTGAATAGTTAATTTTGTGGTGCATAATAAATAACGACTAAAATTGATATCGGCAAATTCCTACATTTGATAAAGATTTTAGTTGGTTCATTATTTTTTGTAAGTATTTAGGAAATAGATTTAATTTAAGTTTTAACTTTCACGTATTTTATACTCCTTAATAGGTATTCGCTTAATGAGTGGCATGAATCGGTAATGGAGACTGTCGCCTAGTATATTTTTCTTATTATTAAAAATTAGGTTATAGCGGTACGTTTAAACTTCATGTTTGTCCTATTTGCACACAGATGTAGATAATATTTAAAAGGAAAAAAAATGACCTCAACGACTGATTTTCTGAAGCATATATACGATATTAATCTTTCCTATCTGCTGCTTGCTCAAAAACTTATCTCTCAAGAAAAGGCCTCCGCGATGTTTCGTCTTGGTATTTCTGAATCAATGGCGACTACATTAGCAGATCTTTCCTTGCCTCAATTAGTTAAATTAGCAGAAACAAACCAGCTTATCTGCCAATTTAGATTTGAAAATAGTGACACGATAGAGAAGTTAACACGTGACTCAAGGGTGGATGAATTACAACAAATTCATACAGGTATATTACTTTCAACTCACTTGTTGCAAACGCACAAGGCACATGACAATGAAACAGCGAGAAAATGATGAGTAGCACTACTGAAAAAAGTATTGTTAAAGAAGCTAGCGATATTCGCCTTGCGATGGAACTGATTTCTTTAGGCGCTCGTCTCCAAATGTTAGAAAGTGAGACCCAAATTAGCCGAGGTAGATTAATCCGTTTATATAAAGAGTTAAGAGGATGCCCACCACCAAAGGGTATGCTTCCGTTTTCAACTGATTGGTTTATGACTTGGGAACAAAATATTCACTCTTCCATGTTTTATAACGCTTATCAGTTTTTAATTAACACAGGGCACTGCAAGGGTGTTGATGCCATTGTGAAAGCTTATCGTCTATATTTGGAACAATGCGCACCGCAATCAGAAGAACCATTATTAGCTTTAACACGCGCATGGACACTAGTTCGTTTCGTTGAGAGTGGCATGTTGCAAAGCTCGGTGTGTAGCTGCTGTCATGGCTCATTTATTACTTATGCTCATATACCAGAAAATAGTTTTACTTGCAGTTTATGCCAGCCGCCATCACGGGCAATAAAAAAACGTAAACTTTCCGAACATCTCGCCGATATTACGGTATATCGACAGGATGGCATTACTAAAGCGGTAATGTAATTGGATTGATGTGGTAAACAGATAATAAATTATCTGTCCTTCCTAATATTCCCTTTAACTGCCATCTGTTACATAACTGAGTTGAAGGGAATATTGTGTTAATACTCATCGGATATATCATTGTTACAGGTACAGTCATCGGCGGCTATCTGATGCTTGGTGGCCACTTAGGGGCACTTTACCAACCTGCTGAATTTGTCATTATTCTAGGTGCCGGTTTCGGTGCATTCGTTGTTGGTAACAGTGGTAAGTCGATTATCGCCTTATGCAAAGTGTTACCCCGCGTGTTCCGCCGTTCTTCATACAACAAAGCGATGTCCATGGATTTGATGGCATTGCTATTTCAGTTATTAAATAAATCACGTCAAGAAGGTTTACTGGCGCTTGAAAAAGACATTGAAAACCCTCAAGAGAGTGAAATTTTCTCGCAATATCCCCGTGTATTAAAAGATAAAACAACGCTGATGTTTGTTGTGGATTATTTACGCCTAATGGTAACAAGCAATCTACAAAGTCATGAAATTGAAGCCTTGATGGATGAAGAGCTTGAGACTTTTCGCCAAGAAAGTGAGGTGCCTGCCTCTGGTTTAAATATGGTTGGGGATTCAATGCCGGCTTTTGGTATCGTTGCCGCCGTACTGGGTGTGGTTAACGCATTGGGATCAGCCGATCGCCCTGCGGGTGAACTAGGCGCATTAATTGCGCATGCGATGGTTGGTACTTTCCTTGGTATTTTAGTGGCTTATGGGTTTATTTTACCGCTGGCTGCATTGATTCGTTTACGCACCAATGAACAATTAAAAATGTTGGAATGTATAAAAGTGACATTCCTTTCCGCGTTACAAGGGTATGCCCCTCAAATTGCTGTCGAATTTGGTCGTAAAGTCTTGTACAGCGCTGATCGCCCTTCATTCATGGAACTAGAAGATAAGGTTCGCGAAGTCAAAATTAGTCATCGTTCACAAGCACAGAGCGAGGAGTAATGAGCCAATGAGAGGAAATAACGCCCATATTATTCGAGTCAAAAAGCGCGTTGCAAGCCATCAAAATGGACATGGTGGCTCTTGGAAAATTGCCTATGCAGACTTTATGACGGCGATGATGGCGTTCTTTTTAGTGATGTGGCTAATTTCCATATCTAGCCCACAAGAATTGACACAGATTGCCGAATATTTTCGTACCCCATTAAAAACAGCCATTAATTCAGGCACTAAAAGTGGTGATGCCACCAATCCAATTCCGGGCGGGGGGAAAGATATCGTGTTTCGTGATGGGGATATCTTACCTGAGCCGAATAACAAAATAGAAGATCAATCCAATTATCGGTTTGAAAAACTAAAGCAATCGCTTGAGCAAGCGATTCTAAAAGACCCGCGGTTAAATGAACTGAAGCCTCATCTACTGATCGACATGATTGATGATGGCTTACGCATCCAAATTGTTGATAGTGAAAATCGCCCAATGTTTATGGTGGGCTCTGCCTATGTTGAGCCACATATGCGTGACATTTTGCGTGCCATAGCACCTTTACTCAATGATGTTCCAAACAAAATTAGCATATCAGGTCATACCGATGATCTGCCGTATGCGAATGGAGCCAACTATAACAACTGGGAATTATCAGCTGATAGGGCAAATGCTTCGCGTCGTGAACTTATCGCTGGGGGATTAAACCAAGACAAAATTTTACGTGTTGTAGGGATGGCTTCCAGTATTCATCTGGATAAAAACAATGGATTAGCGCCAGTCAATCGCCGTATTAGCATCATTGTATTAAATGAAACTGAGACTGAACAGATATTGCATGAATACGATGGTGCAACGCCACTGAATGAACTATTGAACAAACCGCAGCAAGACGCTGAGGCATCATCAATAGAGAATGCAGAAAAAAAGGCGGATGGGGCAACTCATTCAGCAGCAGTATTAACGCCTTCAAATTAATTTTCGTTGTGACACTTAAAAACAGACTTACAACGTTAAGTGAAACCTAAGCTAAATTGGATAAGAACCATGGATATTACCGAGTTTTATCAAACGTTTTTCGATGAAGCTGATGAGCTACTTAGGGATATGGAACAACATTTACTTGAGCTCGATCCTTTCGACCCAGATAGCGAACAGTTAAATGCCATTTTCCGTAGTGCCCATTCAATAAAAGGGGGCGCTGCGACCTTTGGTTTCACACAGTTGCAAAACACCACGCATACATTGGAAAACCTGCTCGATAAAGCACGTCACGATGAACTGACTTTAACGCCAGATATTATTGATGTTTTTTTAGACGCTAAAGATGTGATGGCATCACAACTTGAAGCTTATAAAAATGACTCGTTACCTGATGAAGAGGCATTTAAACATATTTGTGAGGTGCTTGGCCGCGTTGAACAAAAAGCAGAAGAAGTGGTCACTGAGGCACTTCCAATCCAAGCACCGACTCCGATTGAACAGCCGACGGTAACTGAAATAGCGGCAAGTGATGAATATACCCATTACTTTGTTATCACGCTAAGTCAGCTAAAAGCCAATGAAGTCGATTTATTAGCAGAAGAATTGGCTTTATTTGGCACACTTTATGACACCGAAAAAACGGCAGATAGCTTAAAAGCTTGGCTTGGAACAAATACCGTGATTGACGATATTTGTGGGGTGCTCTGTTTTGTGGTCGATGAATCACAAATTACACATCAAGTGGTTGATGCTCAAACTTGTTTAGCCCATTTACCGCCAGCTGCCAAGTCACCTGCCGAAGATGTTGCTACCACGGCAGTAGCTGAAGCGGCGATGAAACCTAAGGCTCCACAAACAGACGCTGAAGAGACGACGAAATCGAAACCTACGGCAACAGCTCGTAAGGCGCCTCCGGCAAAAGCGAAAGCGGATTCCAGTAGTATTCGTGTTGCCGTGGAAAAAGTGGACCAACTGATTAATTTAGTCGGCGAGCTGGTGATCATTCAATCCATGCTGACACAACATAGCCAGCAGCTTGACCATAACGAATACGGTGACTTATTGAGTTCGATTGTGCAGCTAGAGCGCAACTCGCGAGCGTTGCAAGAGTCTGTTATGTCGATCCGCATGATGCCAATGGATTATGTATTTAGTCGTTTCCCTCGAATGGTGCGAGATATCGCCACTAAGCTTAACAAAAAAATAGAGCTGAAGGTGGAAGGAAGTGCGACAGAGCTTGATAAGAGCTTGATTGAACGGATTGTAGATCCACTTAACCATCTTGTACGTAATAGCCTCGATCATGGTATCGAGAAACCAGAAGTTCGTGTGGCAAATGGTAAACCGGAAACAGGGACTTTGACCTTATCTGCATCACATCAAAGTGGCAACATCTGTATTGAAGTTCGTGACGATGGGGCGGGGCTTAACCGTGAACGCATTTTGGCGAAAGCACGCTCCCAAGGCATGAATGTTCATGATGGCATGAGTAATGAAGAGATAGCCATGTTAATTATGGCGCCTGGTTTTTCTACAGCCGAAGTGGTCACCGATGTTTCTGGACGCGGCGTTGGCATGGATGTGGTGAAACGCAATATTCAAGATATGGGGGGCCGTATTCAGATTGGTTTTACCGAAGGAAAAGGAACCATTATTCGCATTTTGCTGCCTCTCACATTGGCTATCCTCGATGGTATGTCGGTTAAAGTTGCAGAGGATGTTTTTATTGTTCCTTTAAGTGCCATTATCAGTACGTTGCAACCACGCCAAGAAGATATTTATCGCCTTGCTGGTGAGGAAAAAATGTTATTGGTTCGTGGTGAGTATTTGCCATTAGTTGAGTTGCATCAAGTGTTTAGCATCACAGGCGCAGAGCGTGATTTAACCAACAGTATTGTGCTGATTATTCAACATGCCGGACACCGTTTTGCACTGTTGGTTGATAAGTTAATTGGGCAACAGCAGGTCGTTGTTAAAAATATTGAAAGTAATTACCGAAAAATCCCCGGTATTTCCGCCGCCACCATTATGGGGGATGGCTCGGTCGCTCTGATTTTAGATGTTGCCGAGCTACAACAAATGAATAACAGCATTCTGCTCAAAAAGAAGCAGCAAATTGCACAACCCGTTATGCACTAAATAGAGGCTAAACACCATGTCAATGTTGGATGATGATTTAAATAAACTTGATGAAGAAAAAAATGGGGAAGGTTATCTCATTTTTACTTTAGGTGAAGAAGAATATGGCATTGAAATATTAAAAGTACAGGAAATCCGAGGTTACGAACAAGTGACTCGTATTGCCAATACGCCAGACTTTATTAAAGGGGTGACCAATTTAAGAGGTGTGATTATCCCTATTATTGACCTGCGTGTGAAATTCTCTCATCAAAATGTCACTTATAACGATAATACCGTCGTTATTGTGGTGAATTTAAAAGATCGTGTTGTTGGAATTGTTGTTGATGGTGTTTCCGATGTATTGGTTTTAAACGAAGAACAAATTGCAGCTCCGCCTGATTTTGCGGTGACATTATCTACTAAGTACCTGACAGGGCTAGGTACAGTCGGTGAAAGAATGCTGATTTTAGTGGATATAGAAAAGCTTTTAACCAGTGATGAGATGGCACTGATTGACAACATGGCCGAGTAATAACTTGGCCTCAAATATTCTATCTACTATGGCTAAAGTTTTTAGCCTTATGACCGATATCCAAATTACAATAACATTATGTTAGTAAAACATCATGCATAGCCGAATTAAAATCGTATCAGGACTTTTGTCCGTCATTGTTATCTTTATTCTGTTGCAATTAATATCCAGCGGTTTGATGTTCAATAAACTTGGGGATAATAGTGACAGTATTAAATATTTGAATTCGCTCCAACGCCAAAGACAAGTATTAACCGAAAGTTGGGTTAATTTATTACAAGCTCGCTCTAATTTAAATCGCTCGGTCAATGCTTTTTTATTGGAAGGGCGTACCTACCAAGATGATGCTTCTGCCGAAGATTTAATTAAAGCGGCAGAGCGTAATTTCAAAGCCGCAGATGCTGCTTATCAGCGATATATCAACCTGATGGCAGAAACGAGCCATGATAAAACGAAATTTGAACAGCTTTTTTCCACCTATGAAACTTATCGGGACGCTCTGATCCAGCTAGGAAAATATGCTCAAAAAGGGCAGTTAGATGAATTCTATGCTCACCGTACATCTGGGTATCAAATTAAATTTGAAGAACAGTTTAATGCTTACTTTGCGGATATTTCGGAAGATTTCCAAAGTGAAGTGAAACGTGCAGAAGCAAATTATCGCGAATCACTTTATATGATTATTGTTTTATCAATCGTATTAGCACTGATTGGCTTCTTTAGTTATCGCTATGTACGCAAAGGCATCATTGAACCATTAAGAGCTTTAATTCAACGAATTACCACTTTTGCTGCGGGGGATTTAACCCCAAGTGTTGATACTAAAGCAACAAATGAAATTGGTGAATTAGCGCGTGGCGTAGAGCATATGCAAAAAGAGCTGATCAACACCGTACGCGGCGTTCGAGATGGTAGTGAGACTATTTATCAAGGCACCAGCGAAATTGCTGCGGGTAATAATGATCTCTCTGCACGCACTCAACAACAGGTGGCTTGTTTAGAAGAAACCGCGGCAAGTATGAGCGAGTTGACGGCGACGGTTAAGCAAAATACAGAATACGCTCACCAAGCAAGCGAATATGCAAGCCAAGCTTCAGCGATTGCGAAAGAGGGCGGGAAAGTGGTATCCAACGTGGTAAATACCATGCTGAATATTGCAGAAAGCTCGCAAAAAATCTCAGATATCACGGCTGTCATTGATAGTATTGCTTTCCAAACCAACATATTAGCCCTAAATGCGGCGGTTGAAGCTGCTCGCGCTGGGGAGCATGGTCGTGGGTTTGCAGTTGTTGCCGATGAAGTGCGTAATCTGGCACAACGTAGTGCAAATGCAGCCAAAGAGATCAAAGCACTCATCGAAGATTCTGTATCAAGAACGGATACAGGCGCGCGCCAAGCAGAAGATGCAGGTGAGACAATGACTAAAATTGTCGAGTCAGTGACCCGTGTTACCGACATCATGTCGCATATTGCGTTGGCCTCAGATGAACAAAGCAAAGGCATTTCACAAGTCAGCATTGCTGTTGAAGAGATGGATAAAGTCACACAGCAAAACGCGTCATTGGTTGAACAGTCAGCGGTTGCGGCAAATGTTTTGGAAGAACAAGTCGCAAAACTTGCTCAGTTAATCTCTATTTTCCGTTTGCCTGCAATGAAACAAAAAGAGTTACAAACAACTGAGCCTGCGGCAAGAACCATTTCAAATGTCGTGAAGACACCGGATCTAAATAAAATATCATCGAAAAATCATCAAGATGATGACAATTGGGAAACTTTCTAAAGACTCAGCTCAGCTTAGCGCTGCCAAGTTTTACACTTGGCAGCGTTTCTGTGCATCACTGCGATAGTGACTGTAACGCATGGAAATCTTGGCTGGCGTATGTGGGGATAAAATATGTTTGGTAAGAGTATACGGATTTCAGTCAGTTTATATCTGCTTCTCGTGATGTTTTGTGGGATGCAAATTGTGTCGAGCGCACTCTCATTAGGGATAGTGTCAAGTGAGCTCTCCTCTTTAGAGCGTATCGATCTTGGTTCGAAAAAACGTGATTTACTCGAAACAACTTATGAAGATTTGATGCAGGCTCGTAGCACATTGACTCAAATTGTCGTGCATATGAAAGTGGACTCGGATACCGCGAGTATTAATAACGCAAAAGCGGTTTTTGAGCAATTTTTACAACAAGCTGCTGACGACTACGAAAAATTTAAAGCTCAGCCATTATTGAGTGAACACGAAAACCTCGCGGTTATTGACGAAAAATATCAAGCGTTTCTAGCGATTTTAAAAGAGTTAAGAGCGTTAATTGATAAAAATGATATTCCTGGTTATGTCGCATTACCTGCACAACAACATCAAGAACAGATGGCCGCAGTTATCGATCAATACCTGAATTTATTGAATACCGATAGCCAAAACTCATTAGATTCCGCCAATTTTTATAACAAAGTGGCATGGTTCATGTTCTTTGCGGTGACTTTTATTATTTTAGCGGTTTCTGGCTTAGCCCATTTTTGGATGAAACGAAAACTCATTTATCCATTGATGAGCATGAGCGATCACTTTATGAAATTGGCGAAAGGTAAGTTGAACCAAGATATTCGAGTGACGACACGTGACGAAATTGGTGAGGTCTTTGAGCAACTAAAATTAATGCAAGAATCACTGGCGACCTCCGTCATTAATTTACGTACCAATACCGACCAAATGTATACCGGTATTCGTGAAATTGCGTTGGGTAATAATAATTTATCATCTCGCACCGAACAGCAAGCTGCGTCGCTAGAAGAAACAGCGGCTAGCATGGAGCAACTCACAGCGACGGTGAAACAAAACGCAGATAACGCACGTCAAGCCAGTGAGCTAGCAATATCAGCATCAAAAACAGCAACAAAAGGCGGCGATATTACCGTTGATGTTATTGATACCATGACGGAAATTTCACATAGCTCGCAAAAAATTAGCGCCATTATTAGCGTAATCGATGGCATTGCTTTCCAAACAAATATTTTGGCTTTAAACGCGGCAGTAGAAGCGGCAAGAGCCGGAGAGCAAGGTCGAGGCTTCTCCGTGGTGGCAGGGGAAGTACGTGCTTTAGCTCAGCGTAGCGCAGAAGCGGCAAAAGAGATCAAAACACTAATTGATGAATCTGTGGGTCGTGTTAATCAAGGATCTCAATTAGTTAATGAGGCCGGACAAACCATGAATGAATTAGTGGCGGCAGTTAATCAGGTCACCGAATTGATGGGCAATATCGCCTCTGCCTCTAATGAGCAAAGTCGTGGTATCGAACAGGTCGCAACCGCAGTGAGCCAAATGGATTTAGTGACGCAACAAAACGCTGCGTTAGTGGAGCAATCTACAAGTGCAACAGCTGCCTTGGAAGATCAGGCAAATAACTTAGTCGATACAGTTGCCTTTTTTGAAGTGTCAGAAACAAAAGCCGCACAGGTTAGCTAGTTATTATTGTTAAGACTAAGCAGCCGATAACCGGCTGCTTCTGGGTTTTTATCAAATAGGACAAAGTACGATGCTTTTTGCACCACAAATAGAACCATTGACCGATGAAGAGTTTGGTCGGGTTTGCCGGTTTATTCATAAAAAATCAGGCATCGTTCTTACCATGAATAAAAAAAGCATGGTGTATAACAGGCTGCTAAAACGACTACGTGATTGTAACGTCAATAATTTTTCTGAATACCTACGTATGCTGGAGCGCGAGCCTTTACACCCAGAGTGGCAAGCATTTGTCAATGCGTTGACGACAAATTTAACCGCCTTCTTCCGAGAGCCTCACCATTTCGTGACATTGGCTGACTTTGTACGCTCTCGTAAAAGTAGCAATATCAATATTTGGTGTGCGGCCTCTTCTACCGGTGAAGAGCCTTACTCCATTGCGATGACATTAAGTGATGTGCTCGGTTCACAAGCGGTGAATGCCAAAGTTATTGCGAGTGATATTGATACCGAAGTGTTAAGTAAAGCAAAACAAGGTGTTTATCGTATCGAGGAGTTAAAAGCCCTCAGCGCGTTGCAACGTCAACGCTATTTTATGAAAGGCGTTGGCGACTTTGAAGGCTATGCGCGAGTGAAACAAACGCTTAGGCAGATGATTGAATTTCGTTATTTAAATCTCAGTGATAGCGATTGGCAGCTTCAACACCGTTTCGATGCAATCTTTTGTCGTAATGTCATGATCTATTTCGATAAAGACACGCAGATCAAATTATTAGAACGATTTGCACCGTTACTCAAACCGGATGGACTGTTATTTATCGGCCATTCAGAAAATTTATCTCAATTATCACAACGATTTGTAATTAAAGGACAAACCGTCTACAGCCTACAACCGGCGAGGAGGGGGTGATGAAAAAAATTAAAGTGCTTTGTGTCGATGACTCAGCACTAATGCGTCAAATCATGCGTGAAATCATTAACAGTCACTCCGATATGATGGTAGTTGACACAGCGCCTGATCCTTATGTAGCTCGTGACTTAATTAAACAACATGAACCCGATGTGTTAACGCTCGATGTTGAAATGCCACGTATGGATGGAATTGATTTTTTAGAGAAATTGATGCGTTTACACCCATTACCTGTCGTGATGGTATCAACATTAACTTCTAAAGGCTCAGAGGTTACATTAAAAGCGTTAGAGCTGGGCGCGGTTGATTTTGTTACCAAACCACAGATTGGTATTCGTGAAACAATGATGAGCTATCGAGATGTGATTGGTGAAAAAATTCGTGCTGCCGCCATGTCGAAAATAACACATCGAAACCGTTTTGCGCGCACAGAAAAAGCAACTCCAGAGCCAGCCAATATCGCTAAGCCATTATCTGCTTATGTTTGCCATAGCAGAGTGATTGCCGTGGGCGCTTCGACGGGAGGAACAGAAGCCATCCGTCAATTTTTAGAAATGTTGCCTCGCGAATGTCCGCCAGTCGTGATCACTCAGCACATGCCTGCGGGTTTTACGCGTTCGTTTGCAGAAAGACTAAACAAGTTATGCTCATTGACGGTAAAAGAAGCGGAGCACAATGAGCCTTTACAAAAGGGCTATGCCTATATTGCGCCGGGTGACTCTCACATGCTGGTGGTTGATAACGGGCGAGGGTATCAGATTCGTTTGCAACAAACCGAGCCGGTTAATCGCCATCGTCCTTCTGTCGATGTGTTATTTGATTCTGTTGCGAAATGTGTGGGGCGTAAATGTGTTGGCATTCTATTGACCGGAATGGGGATGGATGGGGCCAAAGGTATGCTCAACTTGCGCCAACAAGGTGCGGTGACTTACGCACAAAATGAAAGTAGTTGCGTGGTATTTGGCATGCCACGTGCCGCTATTGAGCTGGATGCCGTGGACGAAATTCAGGATATCGCCAAAATTGCCCCAAGCGTTTTGGCTCGACTTTCATCTGTTTCCGCTTAGCGGTTACAGAATTTACTATTGTATTTTTGAAGGAGTGGTTATGGCCGCTAAAGATCTCAGTTTTTTGGTTGTTGATGATTTTTCCACAATGAGACGTATTGTCCGTAACTTATTAAAAGAACTTGGTTTTAATAAAATAGAAGAAGCAGAAGATGGCGTTGATGCATTAGAAAAAATTCGTGCGGGCCATATCGATTTCGTCGTAGCAGATTGGAACATGCCAAACATGGATGGTTTAGAACTACTGAAAACGATCCGTGGCGACGAAGCGTTGAAGCACATTCCTGTTTTGATGGTAACGGCAGAAGCGAAAAAAGAAAATATCATTGCGGCGGCACAAGCGGGCGCGAGTGGTTATGTCGTGAAGCCATTTACCGCGGCTATATTGGAAGAGAAACTGAATAAAGTCTTTGAAAAAATGGGATTGCAATAAACGAACCTGTAAAAGGAGAGTGTGATGACAGAGCAAATAGTAACGACGAGCAATCCTACAGGTAATGAAGATTTAAAACAGGTCATTACGCGGATTGGCACCTTGATGAGAACGCTACGCGAAAGCATGCGTGAACTCGGTTTAGAAAAAAGTGTTCAGCAGGCGGTGGCTAGCATTCCTGATGGTAAAGATCGTTTGCGTTATATCGCCCAAATGACGGCTCAAGCGGCAGAAAAAACCCTAAACGGTATTGATATAATCAAGCCACTTCAAGTAGAAATGCATGATGAGGCAATCAAACTACAACAGCAATGGGAAGGGGTGAATACGAATCAAATCACACCTGAACTCCATCAATCAACCCATGCTTTTTTGGGGCGTGTGATTAATGACAGCTGTACGACGAAAGCCGAGTTGCTTGAAATTATGATGGCTCAGGATTTTCAAGATTTAACTGGGCAAGTGATTAAAAAAATGATGGAAGTGGTTGAAGAGGCAGAAAAACAGCTGTTGGCACTGCTTATGGAAAATACGCCACCAGAGATGCGAGTGAAGCAACAAAATGACAGTTTGCTAAATGGCCCGCAAATTAACAAGGAAGGTGTCAATGTGATGGCATCACAATCACAAGTTGATGATTTATTAGACGAGCTAGGTTTTTAAATCTTTGTTGAAGTTCCCCCCTTGCCAAAAAGCAGGGGGTCAAGAGCGAATTGCAAATTAATCGGTGTAATCAGGCGATGATGCTCAGTCATGCTGATAGACATCAATGATTCTCCCCCCAAATGCTTTGGTAAATTGTTGAATAAACGCATCACTCATATCCCAGCTATGAAAGCTAAAACCAAGTTCGCCAAATGCCCAGGTTGGGTCATAATGCCAGTCGCCAATTGGCGCACGATAATCACAATTAACACATGACAAATCATGCGGATTACCTTCATACCATGCAGTTACAGCATCGCTCCAATCTTCACTTTGTTTGCTTTGTTCGTTTTTACAAACAGGGCAGTAGATACCAAGACCATTTCCACCTGCATGAAATACGGTACGTTGAGTGGTAATGGTGAGATAGTTTTTTAATATATGTTCCGGTAACTGAGTGGGCACAATTTTGTCATCAATAATATAGAGGATAGGCTGTTTATACTCAGGGGTGGGGCGATATATCACCTCATCATCTTCTATGAGTTGGTAATCAGGGTCGATAATCCCTTGTTGCTTGAGCCAGTTCAGCATGCGTTCCGCTTCTTTTTCTGCATTCTCTACTGAAACATCTGGGGCGACGAGATGACAACTATCCATATATTTATGACCTTTAAGCTAAAGAGTGGGTAGGTAGCTTACCCTTTGAAATTACCTAACAAAATAGGATTTAGTGTATTTATTTCTGACTCATTCTCAGGGAAAAATAGCCTATCTTTTCCCCTACCGCCACCTCGGCGTGGTGTTATTACTAGGCGTTACGTAACGGTTCGCAAAACGGATGTCATCTTACTCAATTGGCAAATAACCCTTGTGAACTTCGTCTATTTTCTTGCATTGATTTTTTTACACTCTGTCATGCTATAGCACAAACTTCTAATCTGCTGACGAGCAAGGAAACGGCGTGTCCGACGAAAGTGATGTAGAAAAAACAGAAGAACCCACGCCCCATAAAAAACAGAAGGCGAAAGATGATGGGCAGATAGTTCGCTCAAAAGAACTCAGTTCACTCATGATGATGTTAGCAGGGGTCAGTCTCCTGTGGCTCAGTGGTGGGCATCTTGCTGATGAACTACGGCAAATTTTTCGTCAAGGTTTTATTTTCGATGGGCATTACATACAAAACACCTTGTTAATGGTGAGCTACTTTGGGCGCATGGTGGGCGAAGCACTATTTGCTTTATTACCTGTTATTGGTGGATTGGCGTTAGTTGGGATCTCTGCATCGTCGCTGGTTGGAGGGTTATTATTTAATAGCAAATTAATTAAATTTGATTTGAAAAAACTTAATCCTATCAGTGGATTAAAACGAATTTTTTCGATGAATGCGCTTTCTGAATTATTTAAAGCCATTTTGAAATCGCTCTTTGTCGGGCTAGGGGCAGCTATTTTTCTCTGGCAAAACTGGTCATCACTTTTGCATCTTGTGACTGAATCTCCCGTAACCGCTTTAGGGAATGCAATGCATAAAGTGATTTTTGCTGGATACCTAATCGTATTTTTGCTGATCCCAATGGTGGCATTTGATGTTTTTTATCAATTTCGTTCACATTTGAAGAAATTACGCATGAGTCGCCAAGAAATTAAAGATGAGTTTAAACAACAAGAAGGTGACCCTCAGATAAAAGCCAAAATCCGCCAACAGCAGCGTGCAATTGCGCGGAATCGTATGATGGCTGATGTACCTCAAGCGGATGTGATAGTGACGAACCCAACTCATTATGCGGTTGCACTGAAATATGATGATAAACGCATGGGAGCACCGAAAGTACTCGCTAAAGGCGCAGGCGTGATAGCTCAACGCATTAAAGAAATTGGCCAAGAACATCGAATTTTACAATTAGAAGCTCCCCCATTAGCGCGTGCACTGTATCGTCATGCCGAAATCGGGCAAAGCATTCCTGTAGCGCTATATGCTGCGGTGGCAGAAGTTTTAGCATGGGTTTACCAGCTACGTCGCTGGCGGCGTGAGGGTGGATTAAAACCAAGAAAACCGAAAAATTTACCAGTGCCACCGGCGCTGGATTTTGCTGGAGAAAACAATCGCGATGGCTAATTTGGCTGCATTATTAAAATTGCCTAAAAACTTACAGGGAACGCAATGGCAAATTCTTGCTGGGCCTGTTCTCATCTTGCTGATCTTGTCGATGATGGTACTGCCATTACCGGCTTTTATCTTAGATTTACTGTTTACCTTTAATATCGCTTTATCGATCATGGTGCTATTAGTGGCAATGTTCACTAAGCGTACCCTTGATTTTGCAGCCTTCCCAACCATTTTGCTGTTTGCCACACTATTACGTCTATCACTAAATATTGCGTCAACGCGCATTATTCTGCTGGAGGGGCATACTGGGCCTGATGCGGCTGGGCGTGTTGTTGAAGCCTTTGGTCACTTTTTGGTGGGGGGAAACTTTGCCATAGGGATAGTGGTTTTCATCATTTTAGTGTTAATTAACTTTATGGTGATCACCAAAGGTGCGGGGCGTATTGCCGAAGTAGGCGCACGCTTTGTCCTTGATGGTATGCCAGGTAAACAGATGGCAATTGATGCGGACTTAAATGCTGGCATTATCAATGATGATGAAGCCAAAAAGCGCCGTGCTGAAGTGACCCAAGAAGCCGATTTTTATGGCTCAATGGATGGTGCAAGTAAATTTGTGCGTGGGGATGCCATCGCGGGGATCATGATTATGGTGATCAACGTTGTCGGTGGGCTAATTATTGGTGTTGGCCAACATAATATGACATTGGGCGATGCCACGAGTGCATATACTTTGCTAACGATTGGTGATGGCTTAGTCGCTCAGATCCCAGCTTTGATTATCTCAACGGCGGCAGGGGTGATTGTGACCAGAGTCGCAACCGATGAAGATGTCGGTGAGCAGATGGTCACTCAGCTATTTAATAACCCACGGGTGATGTGGCTAAGTGCCGGTGTGTTGGGGTTAATCGGTTTAATCCCAGGTATGCCAAACTTTGTATTTTTACTGTTTACTGCCGCATTAGCAGGGCTAGGCTGGTATTTGGTTCGCAAAGCTAAACAGCCAGAAAGTCAGGCAGATGATGGGCAAATGAAACAGTTCCAAGAGGCAAATAAGGTCGTTGAAGCCACTTGGGATGATGTTCAGCTTGAAGATTTACTTGCCATGGAGGTGGGCTATCGCTTAATTCCACTGGTAGATAATGACCAACAAGGTGAATTACTTGGACGAATTCGTGGCTTACGCAAGAAATTTGCGCAAGAGGTAGGTTACTTGCCACCTGTAGTGCATATTTGTGACAACTTAGAGTTAGCGCCTTGTGAATATCGTATCCTTATTAAAGGTGCGGTTGTCGGACATGGTGAGGCGCAACCAGGAAGAAGCTTGGCGATTGACCCAGGTAATGCCGCAGGTACGCTACCCGGAGATGCAACCAAAGAGCCAGCCTTTGGCCTACCTGCCGTTTGGATTGATGATGATTTGCGTGAACAAGCGCAAATCCAAGGGTATACCGTGGTTTCAGCAAGCACTGCCGTTGCTACGCACTTTAATCAGATCTTGCTACAAAACTCAAGCACATTGTTTGGTCGCCAAGAAGCACAAATGCTTTATGACCGAGTGAAGAAAGAGATGCCGAAGCTGGCTGATGATTTAATACCGGATACCATTTCTTTGACCACATTGCATCGGGTATTACAGAATCTATTAATGGAAGATGTTGTGATCCGTGATATGCGCACAATCATTGAAACACTTGCAGAAATGGCGGGTGAAAATGGTGAGCAAAAAGATACGGATTATCTAACATCACAGGTACGTATCGCATTAGGGCGGGCAATCACTCAGCAATGGTTCGGCAATGCGGATGAAATACAAGTCATTGGTCTAGATGCGGGGCTTGAGCAGATTTTATTACAAGCGGCCAAAAATGGTGGTGGCTTAGAGCCAAACCTTGCGCAATTTATTCAGACGCAAGCCGAAGAGGCCGTGAAGCACCAAGAGGCGATGGGCGCACCGACGGTATTATTGGTCAATCATGGACTACGTTTGATCTTATCTCGCTTTTTACGCAGAAGCTTACCTGAACTGGTGGTAATGTCGAATCTTGAGCTAAACGATCGCCGGAAAATTCGCATGACATCGATGATCAGTGGTAACTAAGTTGCTGAGTATAGGAATGAGGTTTTATCGCTTTTGCCGTAAGAAGCGCTTTTTATCATGCACAAGCAAAGTGTCAACGCATTCCTGATACAGATATCAAAGCAGTCGTTATACAACTGCTTTGATGCATAAGAGAGTGGGTTATCTTTTTTAACTTAACGTTTTGGGCGATTTAATAGCGTAGTGGAGGCATGAAACGCTTAATTCACACTTTTTTGTGGTTATTACGTTATTTTGCATAAAATTGCAGAAGTAACAGTTAAAGTCTCGCCTTATGGGCGATGCCGTAAGAAGCGCTTTTTATCATGCACAAGCAAAGCGTTAACGCATTCCTGATACGGATATCAAAGCAGTTGTTATACAACTGCTTTGATGCATAAGAGAGCGGGTTATCTTTTTTAACTTACTGTTTTGAGCGCTTTAATAGCGTAGTGGAGGCATGAAACGTTTAATTCACACTGCTCTGTGGTTATTGCGCTTTTGGGCTTAAAATGACAGGAATAAAAATCAGAGCCTCATCTTGTTTGATGAGCTAAATTGCCTTGGGTGATAAAACTACGCTAGCACTTCATTAAGGTTACAAAAGGCAGGCTGATATTGGATAGCGCTAGCTAATCATTTCGTATAACGGTCATCTATGTTCACTTAATGCGATAGTGGATATAGGTGACCGCTTTTCTTTTATAGACATAAAAATGGCGTGATTTATTTAGTCGAAAAACATGAGAAGATAAAGATTATATTCAATATGGCTTACAAGCGCATGACTGCACGTTACCGAACAGAACGGTGATCTTGTTTATCACCGTCGCCTAAATAGAAATTTTCTTACCTAATACTGGACGCTTTTCTTCTAAACCGTCTGCACCATAAGTGGATTGGTTATTATGTTTTTTGACAAAAGCAAGACGCTGGTTATTCAGTTCAATATGTAACTGCAACATTTGGTGGTTACGGTAATTTAACTCTTTTAATGTTGTTGTCAGCGCTTTGATTTCACCCCACAGGCTATGAAGCGCAGGGTTTTCATCGTAGGGCGCCACAATTCCCATTTCTTGCTCAAGGCGTAGACGATGTGTTTCACCATGTCCAATAGCGGCAACCAAATAACGCTTTTGCTCGGTGGCTTCTTGAAACGGTGATGGGGGAACACGATGGTAGCCTAACAGTAACTCCTCATTTTTCATCACTATTTGCAGTGATTGTAAATGAGTGAGCTGTTGTTCTAGCAACGTCAACAAATCATCATTCATATTCATTGTCTTACTTCATTGATAGCATGAATTCATGGGCATCACGTAAAATACCGTCGGCAACTTTCTCGGTATTCATTTGCAATGTACCATCTTTAATGGCCTGTTTAATTCGTTCAACTTTTTCACTGTTGATATCACTGGCTTGAGGTTGCAATAACTTCTTTTTTAGTTCACTTGGTGAAAAAGTACTTTCTTTAACGGATTCAGTCGCTGATACTTTTTTCTCACGAAGGGGCGCCGTGGGATCCTGTGGGTCACGGTTTGTCACTTGCGTTAGCGCTGAAATTGCAGATGTTTGCTCGATAGCCATAGTGTTTTTCCTGTTCCAGTATTTTTATAAATGGAATATCGGCGTTAATTACCAATTCTTTAATCTAATGCTTATCTTTAAGACTATTCTAATGCTTGAGAATGATAATGATACCCTTCGATATGAGTAGGCGCATAATATCGATTATCTTATTGAGTCTCAATCAAAATTCGCTACTTTAGCGCTACCCGCACACTGCCATTTTCTAAGGCTTCTCCATTAACAACCTGACCGTTGATTAATCGAACACGCGTGTTTTCCCCGGTGGCGGCATTGTTGATGGCTCGTCCTTCATATTTAACCGAAAAATTATGGCCATTTGCAAAGACATAAACGTTTTGTCCTGCTTTAACGGCCCAAGGTCGACGCATCATAGATTGTGTCAATGTTTGACCTGCATTGATATCACGCAATGCGATGCTGCCGCGTATTGCAACTTTATCGGTGGCAGCCCCTGTAGGTAGCTTATGGAGTAGCCCCTTTTGGGTGCCAATATCGACAAATTCAATTTTTTCTCCACGAGCGATATTACGTGTTGCCACATAATACTGTCCGGTGACATTAACGGTTAACTGAATAAACTGTTTTTTCTTACCGCATTGCACCGGTAATGAAACATTTCCCATATTACGACTACCGACAGGAGGAAGAATTTGGGGCTTTTCACAACTAGGCCAACGTTCTATAGGTGTTTTTATCTCAATAGAGACTTGATTCGGCTTGGTGTGTATTTTACGAAAATAGTTATTAATGTCTTGCGGTAAAGAGGCTTGCGCTGTTGTCGTTAGTAAAATTAACGAGCCAAATAGCGTTGTATGAAAACCATTCATTGAGTTGCCTCCTCATCAAAAGATACTTTTCTAATTGCTCGCAGTTTACGCATCTCATCAATAATGAATGGGTCAAATAGGTCAATAATTTTGCCTTTATCTTGCCATTAGATTTTTTGTTATACGGCTAATATAAGCGCGTCGAATTTTAAATTTCAGCGTTTTCTGCATTGCTATTCTTTGAAAATTACAGTTAGCGAATGGCGTGACGCATTGGTGCTTATTTTATCGTGATAACGATAAGAGAGAGATAAGCAAAATTTATTGGGGTTGAACATGATTGATAAATTAAATGCCACATTTGCTTTTCAGCAACAGGCGTTATCAATACGCGAGGCAAGGCAAACTATTTTAGCTGCAAATATTGCTAATGCGGATACACCGGGGTATCAGGCGCGTGATATTGATTTTAGCCGCCAGTTACAGCAAGCCATGAAAAATGGCGTTGTAAAAGGTAAAGGCGTTGCTTTGGCGGTGACATCAAAAGGCCATATCGAAGGTCGAAACATGAAACAGCCCGAATTGGATCTTAAATATCGTGTTCCATATCAAACCTCAATGGACGGTAATACCGTCGATATGGATATAGAGCGCAGTCAATTCGCAGATAACACATTGAAGTACCAAGCAGATCTCACTTTTATTAATAGCCGCGTCAAAAGTATGTTGGCCGTGTTACAGCAGGGGTAATAAAAATGGCGTTACTCAGTATTTTTGATATTTCAGCATCCGCACTGACCGCGCAATCACAGCGTCTTAACGTGAGCGCTAGCAATATGGCGAACGCGGAAAGTGTTGTAGGCCCTGATGGCGAACCGTTTCGTGCTAAACAGGTAGTTTTCCAAATGACGCCTCAAGGCCGTAATGGCGTTGGCGGTGTTCGTGTGAGCCAGTTGATTGAAGATCCCACGCCACCACGTATGGAATACAAACCCGGTCACCCATTGGCGGATGAGAAGGGGTACGTGCGTATGCCTAACGTCGATATGGTCGGTGAAATGATCAATACCATTTCGGCATCGCGTAGCTACCAAGCAAACTTAGAAGTGATGAATACAGCTAAAACGCTGCTTCAGAAAACCTTAACCATAGGCCGGTAACGAGGAAGCTAAATGGGCATAGCAGCCACCATGTATGACTCTTTGGATAACACCACAGCAGGCCCAGAGCCGCTGAAAAGTAATATTCCAAATAAAAATAAGAGTCAAACGGATGATATGCGTGACACGTTTTTAAAAATGATTGTGACGCAGATGCAAAATCAAGACCCCACTAAGCCGATGGAAAACGCAGAGTTGACCAGCCAACTTGCACAAATCGCGACCCTTGAAAGTATGAATAAGCTGAGTGATAAAGTCAGCGGAATTTCAAGCCAAATTGGTTCTGGTCAATCATTGCAAGCGACTCAATTGGTCGGAAAAGGGGTTTTGATACCGCGTAATGAAATCGTTCTTGCGCCATTAAAAACGCAAAATGACAGTGATAATACGGCTATTTCTAAACCAACAAATCCATTACCTGATGATGAAACTAGCCGTGCGTTGTCCGTAGCCAATGACAATGGCGGAGATGATGATGCGTCCCAAGGGGATTATATCTCATCGCCGTTTGGTTTCTTCCTTCCCAAAATGGCTGACAGCGTTGAGATCACGATACGCGATAAAAATAGAGCCATTATTCGTACCATCTCTTACGACACAGAAGTGAAACCTGACATTTATGACATGTCGTGGGATGGGCGCGATGACAATGGAAAACTCGTTGCTGATACGAACAGCAAATACTTCTTTGATGTAAGGGCTGTCAGTAACGGCGCAGAAATTGAAGTCACCAAATTGGGATATACCCGAGTTAATGGTGTCACGCCGGGTACAGATGCTCCTTTATTGGATGTTGGTATAGGACAGAGTGTGCCGCTTAGCAGCATTTTTAAAGTCTATCCATCATCTTAATTTTATTTCCCCAACCGTCATGGAGAAAACATGTCTTTTTCACAAGCAGTTAGTGGCTTAAATGCTGCCTCAGCGGGGCTTGATTCGATTGGTAATAATATTGCCAACTCCGCAACTAATGGTTTTAAAGGTGCAACCACCTCTTTTGCCGATATGTTTGCCGGTTCAGGTGTAGGTCTGGGGGTTAACGTTGCCGCGGTAACCCAAAACTTTAAAGATGGCCCAATCACTCGTACTGACAGACCGACGGATGTGGCCATTTCAGGAAATGGTTTTTTCCGTGTGCAAGACCAAAACGGTGATATTTTTTATAGCCGTGATGGGCAATTTATTCGCGATAAAAGCGGCAACCTCGTCAACAACCAAGGAATGACAGTGACAGGTTATCCGGCTGGTTTGGATGAGAATGGTAATGTGGTCGTTCAAAGTGGTGGTGTTCCTCAAGGGCTAAATATCCCAACAGATATGATGGATGCTCAAGCCTCTGATTTGGCAAAACTGACTATCAACCTGAATTCTGAAGACAAAGTTAAATCCAAACCTTTTGATATCAATAACCCAGATGATACTGGCAGCTATAACTTCAGTACCACCATGACCGCATTTGATAGCCAAGGTAATACCCATGAAATCTCCGTTTACTTTGTCAAAACAGACGATAACAAATGGACGGCTTATGCAAAAGATGCTGGCGATAAAGTGGCTAAGAAATTAGGAGATATGGAGTTTGATGGAAATGGCCGCCTAAATAGCCCAACTAATGCCGTTTTTGCGTTTGATTATCAAGGTCTAAATGGTGCCAATAACGGTACGTTGCAGATTGACCTAAATAAAACACGCCAGCAAAAAGTCAGCGAATCATCGGTGAGTGCGATTGATGTTAACGGTTATCCGGCAGGTGAGTACACCAATTTCAAAGTCGAAGATAACGGCTTGATCGTGGCGAATTACTCAAACCAACAAAAACGTGTTGTTGGGCAAGTGGCACTTTCAGCATTCGCTAACCCGAATGGCTTAGTATCACAAGGTGGTAACGTTTGGGCACCGTCTAATGCCTCTGGTAACCCGATGGATGGCGTACCGGGCGTCGGTCAATTCGGTAAGCTAACGAGCGGTGCGCTGGAATCTTCCAACGTAGATATGAGCCAAGAGCTGATCAACATGATTGTGATGCAACGTAACTACCAATCGAACGCACAGACGATCAAAACCCAAGATCAGATGCTGCAAACGATGGTTAACTTACGCTAAGTGTAGAGGGTGGCTATGGATCATGTCATTTATACCGCAATGGGAGGCGCACGACATGCGCTTGAAAACCAAGCGATTGTTTCTAATAACATTGCGAATGTTTCCACATCGGGTTTTAAAGCGCAATTAGCGGCGATGCGGGCTGTTCCTATTCATGGAGATAGCGAGCAAACACGAACGTTGGTGGTTGCTTCAACGCCCGGAGCGGATATGAGCCAAGGGCCGCTCAACTATACGGGCAGGCCAATGGATGTGGCATTAAACGACAAACACTTTCTAGCCGTTGAACTTGCAGATGGTAGTGAAGCTTATACCCGTAACGGTAACATTCAAATTTCACCTGACGGTGAATTGGTGATTGGTGAGCGCCGTCTACAAGGAGATGGTGGCCCGATCAATGTGCCGCCGAATGCGGAACTGACCATCGGTGAAGATGGCACAGTGACGGCCTTATTGGCGACCGACCCGCCAACAATGTTAGGGCAGATAGGGCGCTTAAAAGTGGTTGAAGCTCAGCCGCAAGATTTAATTCGCGGTGAAGATGGCTTATTTCATCTATCACCACAAGCCGCGGCGGCGAATGGTAATGGGCTTGCACAAAGTGAGCGAGCTTCCGTGACATCTGGGGTGATTGAAGGCAGCAATGTCAATGCCGCAGAAGCGATGGTGTCGATGATTGCCAACGCTAGGTATTTTGAAATGCAGATGAAAGTGGTTCGTAGTGCCGATGAAAATGCACAAAAAGCCAACCAACTGCTTGCCGTTAGCTAATTTTCAGTAAGGAATAACGATGATCCGTTCATTATGGATTGCTAAAACTGGGCTTGATACCCAACAAACCAACCTTGATGTTATTTCCAACAACTTGGCAAACGTCAGTACAAATGGTTTCAAACGTCAACGTGCAGTATTTGAAGATTTACTGTATCAAAATATTCGTCAACCGGGGGCAATGAGCTCTGAGCAGACCTCTTTACCATCAGGTTTACAACTGGGTACAGGGTCACGCCCTGTGGCGACAATGCGTATTCATAGCCAAGGTGCGTTGAATAAAACCGGAAACACCACCGACATTGCTATCAAAGGACAAGGTTTCCTACATGTGCAGTTGCCCGATGGTACAGATGCATATACACGCGACGGTGCTTTGCAGCCAAACCAAGATGGTCAGCTAGTCACTTCGAGTGGTTACCAAATCGTACCTGCCATCACCATCCCTGATAATGCCAATAGCCTCACCATCGCACGTGATGGTACGGTCTCAATCACGGTCTATGGGGATAACCAACCACAGCAAATTGGGCAAATTACGCTAACAACATTTATTAATGATGCGGGCTTGGAAAGTATGGGTGAGAACCTGTACATGGAAACCGCTAGCTCAGGAGCGCCAAATGAAAGCGCGCCGGGCACGAATGGTGCTGGTTTGCTGTATCAGCATATGCTTGAAACCTCGAACGTCAATGTGGCTGAGGAATTGGTGAATATGATCCAAACCCAACGCGCCTATGAAATTAACAGTAAAGCGGTTTCAGCTTCCGACCAGATGCTACAACGCTTAACGCAACTGTAATTTGATGGCATAACGCGCGGCCTGATCCCAAATGACAATTTGCCCGAGAAGGTAAGTTGTCATTTGGTGATAACTAGGCATTTGATGTGATGATAAAACAGACACAGCAGCAAAAGAGTACCATGATGACGAAAAACGGTTTTACCCCTGAAATTAAGGGCGATTCATTCTTTTCACCGAGTAAGGTTTTGGTGATTGCTTTGGTATTAGCCACAAGTGGTTGTGCTTATGTCAAACCTCGTCCTCTGGTGGATACTCAAACAAGTGCGTTACCGACAGCACCCACAGCCCCCGCACCCAATGGCGCTATTTTTCAAAGTGCTCAGCCCGCCTATTACGGCTACCAACCACTGTTTGAAGATAGGCGACCTCGCAATGTAGGCGATATTTTAACCATTAATTTGCAAGAGAATGTGAGCGCCAGTAAGAACTCATCCGCGAATGCAAATCGCAGCGGTAAAACGGGGTTCTTAGCCGCAATCTTGCCTGGTTTTATGCAAGGTTGGCTGGGCGGCAGTAATACAGAGCTGGATGTGAAAGGCAGTAGTGATTTTTCAGGGAAAGGCGGGGCCAATGCCAACAATACCTTTAGAGGCACCATAACCGTCACGGTCGATCAACTCTTAGCTAACGGTAACTTGCATGTAGTGGGCGAAAAACGGATAGCGATTAATCAAGGAACGGAGTCGATTCGTTTTTCGGGCGTGGTAAACCCTCGCACAATAGGCGCAGATAACAATGTCAGCTCCACACAAGTGGCGGATGCGCGTATTGAATATGTTGGTGATGGTTATATTAATGAATCGCAAACCATGGGCTGGTTGCAACGCTTTTTCTTAAACGTTTCGCCTTATTAATTTAGGTAGAAATTGAGCTGTAAACCCATAGAGATAATCGAATGAATAAATTAGTGACTCTTCTGCTAACGCTGCTTTGTCTATTTGCTACATCGGCATATAGCGAACGTATCAAGGATTTGACAACAGTGCAGGGTGTACGTGACAACGCGTTAATTGGTTATGGATTGGTAGTAGGGCTGGATGGCACCGGTGACCAAACCATGCAAACACCCTTTACCACTCAAAGCTTGAGCAATATGTTATCTCAAATGGGGATCACCGTGCCACCTGGCACTAACATGCAGTTGAAAAACGTGGCAGCCGTGATGGTTACCGCGAAATTGCCACCTTTTGCTCGCGCAGGACAAGCCGTAGATGTGGTGGTCTCCTCGATGGGGAATGCGAAAAGCTTACGAGGTGGTACTTTGCTAATGACCCCACTTAAAGGCGTTGATGGGCAGGTTTATGCCATGGCACAAGGTAACATTTTAGTTGGTGGAGCTGGCGCGAGTGCGGGGGGAAGCAGTATTAAAGTCAATCAATTAGCTGGTGGGCGGATCACTGGAGGGGCGACCATTGAGCGTGAGCTACCTACTAGCTTTGGTCAAAATGGCATCATTAACTTACAACTGAACGATGATAGCTTCACATTAGCGCAAGATATTAGTGATGCAATTAACCGATTACGTGGTGCAGGCACCGCAACACCATTAGATTCACGCACAGTTCAGCTACGTGTGCCAATGAACAATAGTGATCAGGTGCGTTTTCTTGCACAAATTCAAGAATTGAATGTACGTACGCCAATTGCCGAAGCCAAAGTGATCTTAAATTCGCGAACAGGCTCAGTTGTGATCAATCGCAGTGTAACATTAGAAAGCTGTGCGGTAGCACACGGCAGTTTATCGGTGATGGTAGAGAGGCAAACTCAGGTCAGTCAGCCGAACACGCCTTTTGCAGGCGGGCAAACCGTCGTTACCCGTAATACGAATATTGGGGTGAGGGAGCAAGGCGGCGCATTACAAAAAGTCAATGCCAGCGTACAACTTAACCAAGTGATACAAGCACTTAATACTTTAGGGGCGACGCCAACCGACTTAATGTCGATTTTACAGGCCATGGAAAGCGCTGGATGCTTGCGCGCTAAGCTGGAGATCATCTGATGAATGATATGCAATTAATGCAAGGTGCCGCATTTGATTTGCAGTCGCTCAGCCATTTAAAGCGGGAATTAACTGATTCGCCAGATAAAGGGTTGCGTCAAGTCACCCAGCAATTAGAAGCGACGTTTGTACAAATGATGTTAAAAAGCATGCGTGATGCACTACCGCAAGATGGTCTTTTTTCCTCCGATCAGACGCGTATGCTAACCAGTATGTATGATCAGCAAATTGCGCAAGACCTGTCACAAAAAGGGTTAGGCTTTGGTGAAATGATGTATCAGCAGCTAACTCAAATGCAAGGTGATACATCTTCAGAAGACGTACCAGTGAAGCCCTTTAACATGGATGATCGATTGATAGATTCTCTACCTAACCAAGCAATGGCGCAGATTGTCCGTCGTTTTGCTCCGTTAGGAGATGCTCTATCGTCATCCATGCAGAAGGTCAAATCCCTCTCTTTAAATAGTCAAAACTTTATTAGTCGACTAATAGAGCCTGCAAAAGTTGCCAGCCAGAAAAGTGGTATATCGCACCTTTTGGTCCTTGCTCAGGCGGCATTAGAAAGTGGTTGGGGGCGTCGAGAAATTTTAACGGCGGAAGGCAAAACCAGCCATAACCTGTTTGGTATTAAAGCGGGTAAAAGTTGGCAAGGGCCAGTAACCAATATTATGACAACGGAAGTGATTAATGGCAAAAGCATCAAAATGCGAGACGATTTCCGTGTGTATGGCTCATATGAAGAAGCGATAGCCGATTACATTAATTTATTGACTGAGAACCCACGCTATCGTGATGTTAAACACGCGCAATCCCCTGAGGTAGCGGCGCGTCGCTTACACCAAGCAGGTTATGCGACAGACCCTAATTATGCCGATAAATTAATTACGCTGATCAATCAAATTCGTGGCTATCAGACGGCAGACAAAGCGGCGTCACGAGCGGTTCAAGCCTATACCGTCGATCTGAGTGATATTTTTTAAATTTTCATCTTGAAAGGTGCCGTAAACACTAAACATTTGCGGCATCTTTCCGATAACTAACTATATTCGTCATATTTCAAGTGACAGCACGATTGATGATGCTTATTGGTGCTGCAAGGATACAGTGATTTGTTACCTAACTGCACCTCGAATTATTTGAAATATAAATAAAAAGTTCGGGTTGATATTGCGACGGTTATTATCGATGAACCATGGCGATAAGCAGCAGATAAAGGAAAAGCTTATGCTGAACAATGTAATGAATAATGCACTTAGTGGTGTGAATGCCGCACAGGGTGGGTTAAGTGTGATTTCAAATAACTTAGCTAACGCAGGTGTGGGTTACTATCATCGCCAAAGTGCTGTTTTCGGGGAGAATCCCGGCACAATGACACCTAACGGTTATTTTGGTAACGGCACCTATTTTAGCCATGTTCGCCGTGAGTTTGATGAGTTTATTAACCAGCAATATGGTCAATCACGCGCTCGTAGTGGTGAGTATGAAGCTTATGCGAAAAACAGCAGCCAAGTCGATGACTTACTCACTAATGATATTGAAGATATTTCGAGCAATATTGGGAGTTTTTTTACAGCGCTTGATGCCGCAAGCAGTGATGCGAGTGATAAAACATTAATCGATGTTTTTTTAGGTAAATCAAATGCACTGGTAGGGCAGTTCAAGGAAGCAGATAGACGATTACAAGAAATGGAGCGTGATGTTAATCGCCAAATTGAAACTAAGGTGAAAGACATCAATACCTACGCAGAGAAAATCGCTGGTTTGAACCAACAGATAGCGCGGGTGCGCTCTGTGAGCGGCTCAGAGCCTAATGATTTGCTGGACGTACGTGATCGCCTAGTCAGTGAGATCAACTCATTGATTGGCGTAAAAGTGATTGAGCAAAATGGAAACTACAACGTCACTTTTGCAAATGGTTTACCGTTGGTGACTGGAGAAAATGCGAACCGCCTTGAGGCCGTTCCTTCCTCACAGGATGACAGCCGCTTTAGTATTGGTTTTGTTGGTGCTAATGGTCAAGTGCGCGAAATTGCAGACGATGCGTTTCGTGGTGGTGAGCTCAGCGGCGTATTACGCTCTCGCAAAGAGGTCATTGATCCTGCATACCAAAAACTCAATAAATTGGCCTTGGTCTTCGCAAGTAAATTCAACGAAGTACATAAGAAAGGCTTTGATGCCAATGGTAATCCGGGTAAGGACTTTTTCGAAATCGGCAAAGGTAATGTAGTCAGTAATACCTTTAACCGCGGTAAAGCAGAATTTGATTTTAACTATAGCGACGTCTCTCAAGTCACAGGCAATAATTATGAGATGCGTTTTGATGGTAAAGAGTGGAATGTCACTCGACTACCTGAAGGCTTTGCCGTTACCGTTGATCGCTCAACCCCAGATACATTGAAGTTTGATGGTATCGAGCTGAAAATTACCCAAAACAATGCCCAAAGTGGTGATTCGTTTTTAGTCAAACCAGTTAATGGCGTCATCAATGGCATGCAATCTTTGATAAGCGATGCGGCAAATTTTGCGGCGGCGGGTGAGAAAGGGAGCGGACCTGGTGATAATGATAACCTAAAAGAGCTGGTTAAGCTTCAAGACCAAAAATTAATTGGGGGCACATCAACGTTTTCCGATTATTACGCCACTATCGTCAATGATGTGGGTAACCAAACCAAGCAAGCACAGATTGACTCTGAAACACAAAACAAAATGACAGAAAGTTTCTATCAGCAAGAGCAAGCGGTTTCGGGCGTCAATATGAACGAAGAAAGCATTCAAATGCAAAAAATCCAACAGTTTTTTAATGCGAATGCGCAAGTGCTAAAAACTGTAGATGACCTCTTTAATGCCCTAATGAGAGCGTTCTAAATTCTAGTCATTTAAAAGGATTCTATTATGCGTTTAAGTACGAATATGATTTATCACCAGCGCTTGCAAGATATGAATAATGCTCAAGCGCGTTGGATGGATGCGGGTAGCCAACTGGCATCCGGTAAGCGTGTCAGCAAGCCGTCGGATGACCCCCAAGCTTCATCGCAGGCGGTGCGTGTTAATCAATCTGAAAACCGTAACCAGCAATATGTGGCAAGTCGAGGTTTTGCCAAAACAGGCATGCTGCTACAGATGAGCGTGTTGACCCAGATGACAGAGGTTACCACTCAGATTGATACAACAATTATTCAAGCTTCAAACCAAGGTAGTTTGAGTGATAGTGACAGAATGTCACTTGCGGAGCAATTAAGCGGTTTGAAAGATCAGCTGGTAGCGTTAGGCAATACGACAGATGGTAATGGTCGCTATATTTTTGCAGGTTATAAATCTGACAAGCCACCATTTGAGGTGAATGCTGCGGGCGATGTGATTTACAAAGGCGGCGATAAAGCGATTATGCAGAATGTATCCAGCGATCGCGAAATGACCACTTACTTTACTGGCGCACAAGTGTTTGCAACGGATAGCAATAATGTCGTGAATGTTTTCAAAGCGTTAAATGAAGGCATTGCTGCGCTGAAAACGCCTCAAGACCAAGCAACACAAAGCGAAAAAGAGGCAGCTCAAAAAGCATTAGATAGCGCCAATACAGCGGTTAAATCAGCGCTAGATAAAATCTCAAATATTGAGTCGAAGCAGGGGTTGCAGCTACAAGAAATTGACCAATTAAACTTTCTAGCAGATACAAGAAGTATTCAAAATAGTCAGCGCATAAGTGAGTTGTTGGATACAAATTGGACTGGAGTCACAACAGACTATTATAAAGAAATGGCTATGTTCCAAGCATCGCAAGATATTTTTAAAGATTTAAATAGCATGTCATTATTTGGTGGTCGCTAAGACGTGTGCCAGTCTCAACTCATTTGAGGCTGGCGCAATTACCGTATCGTTATTTTTCCCTACAATTATTTTCTTTTCTCTTATCCTATATTGCATTTCTCTTAAGATGATTTACTCTTTATTTTACCCTTTGTTTTTGCTCTTTAAAAAATTAGCCAATAAAACAATAAGTTACTAAGTGTCATAAAAAAGAAGGTATTTTTCTAAAAAATAGGCTAACGAATTGTTATTTAGGGATTTTGTTTGGTAAGCTAATTGTTCACTGCCGTATAGGCAGCTTAGAAAATAGAATTCAATATCACCCCATGATCCGTCTCGGTTCACTGCCGTATAGGCAGCTTAGAAATATTACTCATGACGATAACAGGAAGTTAATGCGTTCACTGCCGTATAGGCAGCTTAGAAAAGTGGCTAATTTTCGCAGACCAGCAAGGCAATGTTCACTGCCGTATAGGCAGCTTAGAAAAGCAGGGTCATATTTACCCCCCCTACCTGTATGTTAACTGCCGTATAGGCAGCTTAGAAATCGAATTTTGGATACAAAAAAACCGCACTAAGGTTCACTGCCGTATAGGCAGCTTAGAAATTACAGAAAAATTATGTTCGAGAAAAAAACCCGTTCACTGCCGTATAGGCAGTTTAGAAAGCATGCTCGGTGTTGCACCGAATGATCCCGTGTTCACTGCCGTATAGGCAGCTTAGAAATCAAAGTATTTACCCGCTTGCTCAAGACGAATGTTCACTGCCGTATAGGCAGCTTAGAAAATAAAAGAAAACCAGTAAAACAATTCTCCCATGTTCACTGCCGTATAGGCAGCTTAGAAAATCACTATTAAGCAAATTACGTTTCGGTAAGTGTTCACTGCCATATAGGCAGCTTAGAAATATGAAGTATGACGAAACCCTGATCCCGTTTAGTTCACTGCCGTATAGGCAGCTTAGAAATAAGACGCGGGTTCAACTCCCGCCAGCGCAGTAATAAAGGGAAAATAAAACTCACATTGGTATAGGAAGATTAGACATAAGGCCAACGGCTTAGAAGGCCGTAGGTCACATACATAAACGTATAGGCAGTTATCCATTTATTAATATAGATTAAATAAACAAGTATTAACATGTACGTTTAAATACAATCAATAAGTTATTTTTGATAAAACGCTTTGCGATCAGCTTCCCAAAATCACCATGTACTCTTTACAAACAATGAATAGCTATAGACAACACTTAAGTTAAACTGTATTTAAATAGTCATATGATTTAACCAAGTCAATGGAAGGCTAATTCAACATGGATGACTTTTCTCCCGCTGATTTAAAAACTATCCTTCATTCCAAGCGCGCTAATATGTACTATTTAGAGCATTGCCGCGTTATGCAAAAAGATGGTCGAGTTCTCTACTTCACCGAAGCGAAAAATGAAAACCTCTATTTCAATATTCCCATTGCGAATACAACAGTTTTGCTATTAGGCACTGGCACCTCTATTACTCAAGCTGCGATGAGAATGCTTTCACAGGCTGGGGTACTGGTTGGTTTTTGTGGTGGCGGTGGCACACCTTTATATATGTCAACGGAAGTAGAATGGTTAACACCACAAAGTGAATATCGGCCAACCGAATATTTGCAAGGTTGGATGCGTTTTTGGTTCGATGATAAAAAGCGTTTAGCTGCCGCTAAAACGTTACAACGATCTCGCATCAGCTATTTACAGAAGACTTGGCAAAGCTCCCGAGAATTGCAGAATGAAGGGTTTATTTATAATGATACGTTGATCCAAAATGCCTTAGAAACCTTTCATACACGAACTGAGGCGGCGGATGACCCTCAGACGCTATTACTCACAGAAGCCCAATTAACGAAGGCACTTTATAAATATGCAGCAAATAACACGGGGCAAAAAAATTTCACACGTCAACATCAAGCCATGGATAAAGCGAATGCCTTTTTAAACCACGGTAATTATTTGGCATATGGTTTGGCAGCGAGTTGCTTATGGGTACTCGGGATCCCTCACGGTTTTGCGGTTATGCATGGCAAAACCCGACGCGGCGCGCTGGTATTTGATGTCGCAGATTTAATTAAAGATGCCATCGTTCTCCCTTGGTCCTTTATTTGCGCTAAAGAGGGAGCCTCAGAGCAAGAGTTCCGCCAGCAAATCTTACAATCTTTCATCGATAATCACGCCTTAGACTTTCTTTTTGATACCGTTAAAACGATTGCGTTACAAACCGGCTCAGAGCAACAAATTCAGGAGCCTAAATTATGATGGTCACTTTTGTTTCGCAATGTGAAAAACATGCACTAAAAAGAACACGACGTGTATTGGATGCATTTGCTAACCGTATTGGTGATAACACATGGCAAACCCTCATCACTGAAGACGGCTTACAAACAGTCAAAAAAATGCTGAGGCAAAGCGCCAGTCGCAATACTGCTGTAAGCTGTCATTGGATACGCTCTCGATCACGCTCTCAACTCTTATGGGTCGTCGGGAATCGCAATAAATTTAATTCACAGGGGCATGTTCCGGTGAACCGTACTGAAAAATCATTTTTAGGCAGCGAGTTTGAAAATGATTGGAAATATCTCTCTTTAATTGCCGCTGTTGCTAGGTTAGCAGCCTTATTCCATGACTGGGGGAAAGCATCCCGCTTATTTCAAGATAAACTGAATCCAGCCGTTAAAATGCCTTTTAAAGGTGACCCTGTTCGGCATGAGTGGGTGTCCTCAATATTGTTTAGTTCATTGGTTAAAATCCATTCAGCGGAAGGGAGTGAGGAAAAATGGCTTGATGCGCTCATTCACCAAGAATGGGATGAATCACAGCTACAGCAATGCGTAAACGATAATTGTTTAGCATCAAATCCACTCGCTGAATTACCCGATGCGGCAGCGTTGTTGACTTGGCTAATTTTAACTCACCATAAGTTACCTTTCTTAGATGAGCAAGAGCTTTGTAATTGGCAGGACAAAGCCATTAATTTGCATACTCAATTATTGGCTAAGATAAAACAAAGTTGGGGCTATAGAAACGGGAATGACGATGCTCAATTTCAACAACGCATCAAGATGTGTTTTGAATTCCCTAATGGCTTATTGAGTAACTCCAAAGCGTGGGTCCAAGCGGTTCAACAAGCGGCAACTGATTTAAAAAATCAACTCCCTTTGTTCCAACAAGCAATGGCAGATGGGAGTTGGCGAGTTATCGCTCACTATGCTCGCCTTTGCTTAATGCTAGGAGATCATAATTACTCATCTCAAGGGAATGACCCACAATGGCACAGTGATATTGCACTTTATGCCAACACACACAAAATCCGCAATATTAACAATATTCCGCAAGTTACATTTAAACAGAAACTTGATGAACATCTCGTCAAGGTCGCTGAAACTGCTCGAGATATTGCAGAAACATTACCTTATTTTGAAAGTGAACCGCCGTTTGCTAGTGATGTTCCAAAGCTTGCATATGATAAAAACAGCACAGGGAAATTTAGTTGGCAAGAAGATGCGGTTAATTCAATTTATCAATACCGCAAAGAGCGTAATGATGACATTAAAGGTTATTTTATTGTCAATATGGCGAGTACTGGCTGCGGTAAAACGCGGGCTAATGCCAAAATCATGCAAGCATTATCTGAAGATAAGCAGAGTCTACGTTATATTTTAGCGTTAGGGTTACGCACATTAACGTTACAAACAGGGGATGAGTATAAAGATCAAAACAAGATTGGGCTAGGCGAAAGGGATCTTGCGGTTTTAATTGGCTCTAAAGCGGTGGCTCAACTGCATCAGAATGCAAAAGAGAATGAAAATGCATCAGAAGCCTCGAATGACACCTCTTCACATCAGACTAATAGCGAATCAAATGATTTGAAGCCTCACCAAACTGGCTCTGAATCACAAGAAATGTTATTTGATGAAAATGAAGAAATGCTCAGATGGGATGAGAATAAATGGTCAGGTATTTTGCCAGAAGAAGTATTATCCACCGTACTGACAAGGGAGAAAGATAGGGCTTTACTCTATGCTCCTGTATTAGCTTGTACTATCGACCATATTATAGGGGCTACTGAAACCATTCGTGGCGGCCGTTATATTCTGCCTTGTTTACGTTTAATGTCTTCAGATCTTGTGATTGATGAGGTCGATGACTTTATTGAGGCTGACTCGGCAGCCATCGCGCGTCTGATCCATATGGTTGGGTTACTTGGGCGTAAAGTGATGATCTCTTCCGCTACAATAACCCCAGATACTGCTTTAGCTTACTTTCACGCTTATCAATCTGGGTGGCATGCTCATGCAAAAAGCCGTCAACAGTCTTTAGAGATTGGTTGTATGTGGATTGATGAGGGGGAATATGACCCCGTAAAAGAGAAATGTAAATCTTCAACGCTAGCTGCTACGCTTGTGGCTAATGATGAAAATACCCCTTACTTTTATCAGCAGTACCATGGCAAGTTTATTGATAAAAGAGCCAAAGTGTTAGGGCAGCAACCTGCACGCCGTAAGGCATTAATAGTTCCTACACCAAAGGATAATACGCAAGAGAGTCAGCAATGTTATTTTAATCACATCCTCAATGCTGTATTAACCCAACATCATTACCATGCTTTTCTTGATAAACGCACGGGTATCCAAGTTTCATTTGGCGTAATCCGTGTTGCCAATATTTTACCTTGTATTGATCTAACGCGTTTCTTACTTGAGTGTGAGTGCCCTGATGAGGTTGAGATCCGCACTATGGCTTACCATAGCCAGCAAGTTCTATTGCTACGGCATGAACAGGAACAACATTTAGATAGTGTTTTAAAACGTAAGGAAAAATCAGGAGAAGAACCTGATGCGCTAAATGATGCGATCATTCGCCAACATCTCGCACAAGTCAGTGCAGAGGGGAAAGCTAAGCATCTGATATTTATTCTAGTTGCTACACCAGTAGAAGAAGTAGGGCGCGATCATGATTTTGATTGGGCGGTGGTAGAGCCTTCATCCTGGCGTTCTATTATTCAAATTGCTGGGCGTGTTCGTCGTCATCGAGAAGGGGAAGTGGCACAACCTAATATGGCGTTATTGCAATACAACTTAAAAGGGTTTGAAGAAGGCAATGATAATCCATTTTCTCGACCCGGCTATGAAAATAGATATATTAATTTAGGGTTATCGACTCATGATCTTTACGAACTGGTTGATGAACAACAATTGAACAAATCAGTTGATGCGATCCCTCGAATACAAAAGCAAGCAAATTATGAAAGTAAAAAACACACTAATTTGGCCTGTTTAGAGCATGCAGCGATAAAGTATACATTTAAAATTGAGCATATTTTCCCGCCTAAACGGGCAGAAAATTCAGCAACATCATCAAGAAGAACCACTCGACGTTCAAATCATCAAACAATACCCAGTAATGCAGCATCTCATATTTGGGGTTATACCCATGGTAATTGGTGGATGACAGCAATATCTCAACAGATAGCATCTTTTCGTAGCGGCGCCCCTTCTTTTCGATTGGTGTTGGAAATCTTACCAAGAGGGGAAATGCAATTTAGTGAATATCATCGCGAAAATGGTTGGGTTAATGTGGGGGCTCAGAATGGAATTCATTTCATAGAGTTCCCTGAGTCAATGAAAAAGAGGCTTTGGTTAGTTCGGGATTATGCGAAATCTCTCGAATCCCAGACAGAGGAAGCGGAACAAATCACTTCACTTTCACGGTTTTATGGCGAGATAACGTTTTTAAAATGTTTAAATGTACATGATGGATATCGTTATGATGACCAGATGGGGGTATACCCAATAAAAAGGTAGTTTGCATCACTTAGTAAAAAATGAGTATTTATACTTATTTTTGAACGTGATGTTTATCAGATGGGGAAATAGGATATAGCTTGAGATAAGTGGGGAACTATCTGTGTATAAGCTAGATTAATAGATAAGTTAAGTCACAAGGGCCAAAATATGTTAGATCCAGCAATAGAAGCCTTTTTTGCTGAGCGCAAAGAAGGCTGGCTTAAAAAGAATCTAAAAGCTTCTATGAGTGAAGCAGAAGTGCAACAAATAGAGCAACAGTGTGAAGATACTTTTGCTTTATCGCAATGGTTACCGAATGCGGCAAAACGAGCAGGGCAAATATCGCTTTCGACTCACCCGTGTACCTTTAGCCATCCTAGCGCACGTAAAAATAAAAATGGCTATGTTAGTGCAATTATCGCTAATGCAAAGCAAGCGAATGATGGCTTTTTACGCTCAAGCAATGTTGCTGTAGAGCCTGATGCATTAGGTAATGCAGCGGCATTAGATGTCTATAAATTTCTTACATTACAGGTGCAAGATGGGGCAACGTTATTAGCGCATATTGAAGCGGAAACGCAACTTGCAAAAACGTTATTAACTCTGAATAACGAGTCTTATCAAGAGATAAGAAATGGTTTTTTGGCAATGAGCGCAACGGATGATTCGGTGGTGACGAGTTCAAAAATCAAACAAGTCTATTTTCCGGTGTGGCTTGATGACGAAGACTATCACTTATTGTCTATTTTAACCCCTTCAGGATTGTTGTTTGAAATGCGCCGCCGCATTGATGATATTCGTTTTTCTGAACAGACTAAGACATTACGTGATCTAAAACGTAAAGGGGAATATAGCGAGGTAGGTTTTAAAGAGATTTATGGGCTCACAACCATTGGTTTTGGTGGCACTAAACCACAAAATATTTCAGTTTTAAATAATCAAAATGCAGGGAAAGCCCATTTATTGCTTTCTTTGCCCCCAGTGTTGAATATTCGAGAAACACGTTTACCAAAAACGAATTTTTTTACTGACGCGATAAATCCATGGCACACCAAGGAAACATTTCAAGCTTTCCATGGATTAATTAATTTACCGAAAGATAAACGAGGTAACCGCTTTATTGAATACCGAGATAACCGAATTCAAGAATATGTGGATTATATTATCGTCATGATGTGGAAAGTTCGCCGTGCTTTGGAACAGGAAAATATCACATTACCAAATAAGATTTCCAACTATCAAAAAACATGGTTATTTCCAGATAATCAAGAACAACGAGATAATACGGATGACTGGCTCGAAATATTAATTCCAGAAATTGCTCGTCAATTTATTGCAGGCTACAAGGTAGTTAATGGCAAAAAAGCATTATTTTTAGGTAACGATGAGTTTAATGCCATTGTTGATGTTGTTGCGAGATATAAGGAATTATTGAGATGAACAATTCAATGAATCTAATAAAGCTCTCACATCTGAAAGTACATAATGCTAATGCACTATCAAGTCCATTCACTATTGGTTTTCCTGCCATGACAGCATGGCTAGGGTTTATGCATGCGCTAGAGCTTAAATTAAGAAAGATAGGCTTTTTAGAATTACAACTCGAGTCAATCGCGGTTATCAGCCACGAATGTAATTTACAAACGTATAAAGGTCCTAGTGATTTTGTAAGTTCAATCGTCGGTACGGGTAACCCACTCGATAAAGAGGGTAACCGTTCAGCGTTTATTGAAGAAGCCCGGTGTCATTTAGACGTTTCATTACTGATTGAATTTTCAGATAGAAATGATGAGTACGGTAATGTGTTAACGGATAAATCAATCGTTGACCGGATTTATGAGCTAATCCCAATGATGAAACTGGCTGGTGGCGATATTTTGTCTGTGGATCTGCCTCAGATGCATTATTTGCCTGCCAATGATGATATGGGGAAATATAGACGTAGCTTATTCAATAGTTTAATGCCCGGCTACGCTTTGATTGAGCGTAGAGACTTAATGGTATCTGCAATGGAAGATGGTCAAGATGCTATGGATGCGCTTTTAGACTATGTGACTGTCCATAATCAATGCGTTGAAGTAGACATTCAAAATGAATCAAAAAACAAACACTATGAGTGGAAAGTTCAGCGTAAAACAGCGGGCTGGATTGTACCAATAGCGACAGGTTACCAAGGTATTTCCCCATTAGGTCAGGCTAAAAATCAACGAGACCCAAACGTTCCCCATCGGTTTGCGGAAAGTCTTGTGACGCTTGGTCAATTTGTCATGGTCAATAAGATAGGCCATCCCAATGAAATATTATGGAAATACAGTAATAACTTAGAAAATAGTCTCTATTTATGCCAACAAGTTGAATCAAAATATTTTACGAGCGGAGAGTAACAATGGCGAAGAATAATGATGTAGCATCAGTACTGGCATTTGAAAAAAAATTAGTTCCTTCAGATGGTTATTTTTATGGTACGAGTTGGGATCATAAATCACAATGTACACCGCTCGTGCTACAAGAAAAGTCAGTCCGAGGTACCATTTCAAATCGTTTAAAAGGTCCGGTTAAAAACGACCCATTAAAATTGAACGCTGAAGTAGAAAAAGCCAACTTACAAACAGTTGATGCTTGTGCATTAGGCACTCAACAAGATACGTTAAAGCATCAATTTACACTCAAAATTTTGGGGGGTGTAGAGACGCCATCTGCTTGTAATAATGCCTCTTTTAAAGAAAGTTATACTAAAGCGGCAAAAGAATATATTGCTAGGGAAGGTTTCCGTGAGCTTGGTCGCCGTTATGCGCATAATATTGCTAATGCACGCTTCTTATGGCGCAACCGCGTGGGCGCTGAAAAAATTGAAGTTGAAGTGAAAGTATTAAATAAAGGGCAAGAGCAGCAATGGACATTTGATGCGACACAATACAGCATTCGTAGTTTTGAAAAGCAAGATGATAAAGTGAATGAGTTAGGTGCTAAAATTGCTGCTGCACTGGCAAACAGTGAAGGGGCACTACTTCTTGAAATTACCACCTATGCCCAACTCGGGCAGTCTCAGGAAGTTTATCCTAGTGAAGAGTTGGTATTGGATAAAGGTAAAGGTGATAAAAGTAAGATCCTTTATCATGTGAACGGTCATGCGGCGATGCATTCACAAAAAATAGGCAATGCTCTACGCTCTATCGATACTTGGTATCCTGATTATAACGATGAAGTTAATAGTGCGGGGGCAATTGCTATTGAACCTTATGGGGCCGTGACTAACCTTGGTCGTGCATATCGAACTCCTAGCGATAAACAGGACTTTTATACGCATTTTGATAAATGGGCTCGTGGTGAAAAATTGGCACGACTCGAAGATGAACACTATGTTATGGCGGTCTTGGTGCGTGGTGGTGTCTTTGGGGAAAGTGACAAATAAGGTGAACTATGGACTATTATCAGGAGATCACATTACTGCCTGATTCGACGATACCGTTGGACTTTTTATGGCAAAAGGTCTATCAGCAAATACATATTGCGTTGGTAGAAAATAAGTCTGAGGCCGGTGATAGCGAAGTTGCGGTTGCATTTCCTGAATATGGAAGTGTTGGCTTCCGGTTAGGAAAAAAATTGCGTTTGCTCGCAAAGACTGAAAAAACGCTGACTCAGTTAAATATCAGTCACTGGCTAATGAGGCTAGCGGATTATGTGCATATTAAGTCGATTCAAGCGGTGCCAGAGCATGCCACGCCAATTAGTTATGTGCGTCAACATGTAAAAGGTGCAAAGCGTCTTGAACTGGATAGGTATAAGAAAGCTCAATTGTATTCAGTAAAATCAGGGCAGCCTATTGAGGTCTGTTTAAGCGCAATAAAAGAGCCTCAAACGCGTAGTCGTTTACCTTTTATTTGGATGGAAAGTCAGCAAACAAAGTCTAAAACAGAAGGCGATGGGCATCGTCCATTTCCACTCTTTATTCGGTGTGTTGCTGCGAAGGAAGCAAAGGCAGGCACGTTTAATTGTTATGGGTTAAGTCAGTCTATGGGGAAAGGCGAAGAGGTTGCCACCGTTCCACATTTTTGACCTTTTTTACCCTTGTTTTTTTGCTCTTTAAAAATTAAACATAAAAACAATAAGTTGCAGCAGACTGTAAAAAAGAAGGTATTTTGATAAAAATAGCTTTAACTGTTTGTTGTGACTTATTTTTTATTTGATACGCTATAGTTCACTGCCGCATAGGCAGCTTAGAAAGCTAGATGCTTCTCTATCTTAGATTTTATGAAGTTCACTGCCGCATAGGCAGCTTAGAAAAGATGCAGGTTATGGCGATGACCACAAAAATTGTTCACTGCCGCATAGGCAGCTTAGAAAATTGAGTGCGGAAAATATCGCGGTTCGCCAATGTTCACTGCCGCATAGGCAGCTTAGAAAAAGTAAAACAGAACGATTAAAAGGTGTGAAATGTTCACTGCCGCATAGGCAGCTTAGAAATGTCGATTTCATTGTCATTGAAGGTCTACGAAGTTCACTGCCGCATAGGCAGCTTAGAAAATTAATCCCCGCTTTACGTGCTGGAACCGTGGGTTCACTGCCGCATAGGCAGCTTAGAAAAGTATAGCCACCACTTGCAAATCCAAAGAAATGTTCACTGCCGCATAGGCAGCTTAGAAATTCCACCGCAAAGGGGGAATCTTTATCAGGTAGTTCACTGCCGCATAGGCAGCTTAGAAATTTGATATTACCGTTTTTATCCGCAACGTTGAGTTCACTGCCGCATAGGCAGCTTAGAAAACGCGCCAGTTGAAGCGTATAGCTCTTTACTTGTTCACTGCCGTATAGGCAGCTTAGAAATCAAGCACTTCAAAATCTCCCCAAATCAGTGGCGTTCACTGCCGTATAGGCAGCTTAGAAATCAATAGGTGTAATTTCATTGAAGTAAGCCTTGTTCACTGCCGTATAGGCAGCTTAGAAAATATGCCATCACATCAGCAAGCGTTGAAAAGTGTTCACTGCCGTATAGGCAGCTTAGAAAAGAATATTTTGAAGTTAAAATCTTTCATATTGGTTCACTGCCGTATAGGCAGCTTAGAAATTTCATCAATACGAGCCCCCGAGTCAATGTGTTGTTCACTGCCGTATAGGCAGCTTAGAAAAATGAAACATCTGACTGATTTTATAATATTTTTCAAGGTGACCATTTTGGCTTGTTCTATAAAATACAAAGGTCGCTTCTAATTCTTTATTTTCGTCCAAAGTCACCGATAATAAAGGCGAGGATTTATTAATCGACTTTGTAAATACAACTGGTTTATATGAGGTACTTTGCTCACGAAAAGAACCATATTAGTTAGCCCCAATCACTTAGACTTCATCTTTATGACCAATTTGATAACGATTATCAATTGAGTTCTGAGATAAGCATCCTACTGAAATAAAACAAATATTTCCTCAGTGCGAGTTTGAAGTTGAGTTAAGGCTTCAAGTATATCATCATGATTGAGTGTGCGTTTAGGCTTCTTTTCCGTCCGTTAGATGGCCCATTATCCGGAGGAACGCCTTGAGAACGCGTATTACCATTTATCCTGAACCAATTTTATCAATTCTAATGTGCGGCCTAAGCGTTTATTATCAACGATAGCCCTTGGTCAACCTCGGACAGCTGATCATAAATAGAATAGGGCAAAATTCCGCCTTTTAAGCGGAGCTCTTTTTTCGAATTAACTCGAAACACCTCAATATCGCCATTAGCGTTTTTCGACTCAGCCTCTGAATCACACTGTAGTATCGAAAGATTACAACGTGTACCTGATAAGAGCACCAATCAATGGACTAGGGATATTTTGGATTGCACCGTCAAAAGAAGCCCAACCTAACCAGGCTTAGCTAAGTTAATGGGCTAAAAAGCCATCATCGATAACTGACCTCGGAGAAAAGCAGACGCTGTCGCTTCACTTTTTTTGATTACAAGTCAGTAGGCTACCTATATTGTTGTATAGGTGGTTTGAAAATTAAATATATCCTAAATATAGATTAACAAATTATGATAATTCTCTGATGAGTTTTTTTTAAATAAAGATTTTACTTTTTTGTTTTTAATACTAAATTAGAGAATAGACTGAGATAGCCATAAATATACATTTTGATGCTTAGGTTGAATTATTGGGGAATAACATAGTTACTGACGTAGGTCAGCTTAGAAATCGGTGATTTTACTGTTATTTATATATGTTCACTGCTATATGAGCAGCTTTTAGAATAACCATTATTAGATTTTTATTGTCTTAATAGTATTTAAGACTAGTTAAAATTCAATTATGATTTTTATCTCTGTGTGTTATTTTTTGTGAATAATACCTCGGTAATTTTACTGTTACTATTTTCCCTTGTCTGGTGCAGTGTATAAAACGAGGGATAATTATGATGATTGAAATTTTTATAATATTTTATTTAAAAGAGATGTTATTGCGGATAATGTTATCATTCTTTTGAAAATGTATTTTTTGATAACTCAATAAAAGAACATAAGTAGGATGTTTCTATCCTACTTAATTATTCATGACCATGAATATTTCAATAATTCGCATCTTCTGAATCACCCCCCAAGTAACCCAAACATCAAGGATAGCTGCTCAAAAGCTTGATGAATCAGTCGTTCACTGTAACGAGGAAGAATCGAAATAATTAACCCAAGCATACTGATACCGATAGTTAGAGTCAGTGGAAAACCGACCACAAACACCGATAACTGCGGAGTCATTCGGTTAAGAATACCGAGAGCAAGGTTAAGTATCAGAAACAGCGTGATAAATGGTAATGCCAACATCAATCCATTAATAAAAATGCTACTCGCAAATTGAGCCAATGACCAAAAGCCATCTCGACTAAGAGGGGAAACTTGAATTGGGATCAATTCAAATGAGTGAATAAGAATATAAATTAACCATAAATGCCCATCAAATGAGAGAAAAAGCAGCAACATAATTAAATTTAGAATACGCCCCAAAATAGGCATATTTGGCCCACCGGTTGGGTCGAAGAACGTTGCAAAAGATAACCCCATCTGTAAACCAATCACTTCACCGGCATGGCGCACAGCCGCAAATGCCATCTGCATGGTCAGTCCAATAGCCACGCCAATCACGATCTGTTGTACGATGACCCATAACCCCATCGCTGAAAATAAGGGAATGTTAACGACAGGAAGTTGCGGAGAAACTATTAAGATTATAAAAAACGCTAAGATAACTCGTACCTTAGTAATGGATTGCTTTTCATTAAAAAAGGGCGCTGTACCAAACAGCGCTAAAAGGCGTATAAAAGGATAGAAACCTTGGCTTAACCAGAGTGTGAGTGTCTCACTGGTAATCGTTAACATGATTAGCCAATAATAAAGGGCAGATTACTGAATAGCGTACGCATATAATCCAGTAATAGGTTGAGCATCCAAGGCCCTGCAATAATAATTACCGCGATGACCGACAAAATTTTAGGGATAAATGACAGCGTCATCTCATTCACTTGGGTTGCAGCCTGCAACAAACTGATCGTCAACCCTGCAACGAGTGCCGCCAATAATAGTGGGGCCGCTAACATTAAGGCAATTTTCATTGCTTCAGTGCCCAGGGCCATAACCGATTCGGGTGTCATTGTGATCCCTTAATTAAAAAAGCTTTGTGATAAAGAGCCAAGTAATAATTGCCATCCATCAACCAGAACAAAAAGCATTAATTTGAACGGTAAAGAGACAGTGGCGGGTGGCACCATCATCATCCCAAGCGCCATCAAGACACTGGCAACCACTAAGTCAATGATCAGAAATGGAATGAAAATAGTGAAACCAATTTGGAATGCGGTTTTTAGTTCGCTAGTGATAAATGCAGGTACTAAAATCCGCATTGGAACATCTTTTGCCTCTTGGATCTCACCGACTTTGGCAATGCGTGCAAAAAGAGCCAAATCACTTTCTCGAGTTTGCCCTAACATAAAAGTACGAAAGGGGGCTGTGCCGCGTTCTAAAGCGGTTTCTAAACTGATTTTATCTTCACTAAATGGCTGATAAGCTTCACGATAGGCTTGGTCGGCAACAGGCGACATCACAAAAAATGTGAGAAATAACGCAAGGCCTAATAATACTTGGTTTGGTGGTGCAGAAGGGGTTCCAAGCGCATTACGCAGCAAGCCTAGCACAATGATAATGCGCGTAAAACTTGTCATCATCAATAACAGTGCAGGGATAAAACCCAGCAATGTTAGAAAAAGTAAGGTTTGGACAGGTAACGACCAACTTTGCCCACCATCGGGTAATGTTCGACTGATTACAGGCGGTAATGATGCTAGAGCTTGCATAGGCAGCATCAATAATAACGAAGCGATCATTGCTGGGGATTTCACAGAAAACATGAGCGCTTCCAGTTAGTTATAATTAGAGAGATTTGAAGCCGCATGGTTGGCGGCATCTTGTTTTTTCTTTAGGATAGACTGAAATGTGAGTGGCTCAGTCACTGAAGTGAGTGCAGTTTCATTTTTAGCTGGGCATTGATGGAGTAAATTAACAGATTGTGCCGTGACACCAAGCACCAGCCATTCGTTATTCATTTCAACCACAACAACACGCTCTTTATTGCCTAGTGAGCAACTCGATTTGACTTTTATTAATGAGGGTTTACCTAAATTTCTAGGCGCAAAACCAAGTTTTTTCACTAGCCAAGCACCGGCCAATATCAACAAAATGATGCCACCTAACGCCCCTGAAACTTGCACTAAACTATCGCTATTGCTAATCGCAGGGGATATTTGGCTGCTAGGTTGTTCGGTCTGGCTGATAAAAGGTGTTGTTTTCATTTCAGTCTAGTCTCCGCTGTCTTATTAACGACTTAAACGGCGCATACGCTCTGAAGGTGTAATGATGTCCGTGATACGGATACCGTAATTATCAGAAACGACTACAACTTCACCTTGTGCAATTAAGTAACCATTAATGAGAATATCCAATGGCTCACCGGCTAATCCATCGAGAGAAACGACAGAGCCTTGTGACAAACTTAATAGCTTTTTAATCGTCATTTTTGTGCGCCCCAGTTCGACAGAGAGGCGAACGGGGATATCCATAATAAGATTGATATCAGAAAGCTGATTGAGTGCATTTTGCCCATCAAGATTTGCAAACGCCTGTGCACCGGCAGAGGCGGATTCCGCTTTCTTTTGTTGCTCCAGTGCCTCAGCCCATAAGTCCTCACTGTCGTGATTGGTTGATGCATCAGGAGAATTCTTCGCCTCACTCATTGGTACTTTCCTCATCTAGAGTGTTTAAAACAGGGTTAATCAAATGTTCTACACGCAATGCATATTGGCCATTTTGGGTTCCGTATTGACTGGTCAACACAGGCACGCCATCAACACTAACGATGAGGCGATCTGGCTTCTCAATAGGGATAACATCCCCTTTTTGCAATTGCAGTAAGCGAGATATCCGCAGTGGAATATCGACAAAATTTGCGACTAGCTCTAACTCTGAGCGCTTGACTTGGGTGACTAAATTACTCACCCAAGCTTCATTTTCTTGATGTCCTTGCTCCACAGGTGGGTTAATCAACCGTTCACGTAACGGTTCAATCATGGCAATAGGGATACAGATACTGAATTCACCAATGGTATTTCCTATCTCGACTAAGAAAGGTGTCGTGACCACGATGTCATTAGGCGATGTCGTAATATTGGTAAACTTCACCTGCATTTCGGAACGAACATATTCCACATCAATATCAGCGATAGGCCTCCAAGCATCACGGTAAGCGCTTAATGCCAATTTCAGCATACGATGAATAATGCGCTGCTCGGTATTGGTAAATTCCTTGCCTTCTGAGCGAACAGGAAAACGTCCATCGCCACCAAATAAGTTATCGACCGCGATATACACCAGCGCAGGTTCGAATGTGAATAATGCCGTGCCGCGTAACGGTGGCATATGAATAAGGTTCAAGTTTGTAGGAACAGGTAAGTTACGAGCAAATTCATGATAAGGCTCGATTTTTATGCCACCAACAGTAATGTCAGGGCTACGGCGTAACATATTAAACAACCCCATACGGAATTGGCGTGCAAACCGCTCGTTAATAATTTCGAGTGATTGCATCCGCTCCCGAATAACACGACGTTGGGTATTCGGGTCGTAAGGGCGAACCTGCTCTTTGTCTTTAGGTTGTGTCGCTGATTCATTTGACGATGGTGCGTCATCATTGAGCAACGCATCGATTTCAGCCTGAGATAAAATATTATCGCTCATCTGAATTACCGCAAAATAAATGTCGTAAATAACACGTCGGTGATCTCCTGATCGTTTTCGCCGGGGATCACAGTTGGAGACAAAGTTTTTTTAATGGCTTGCATTAATTGCAATTTACCGTCATGAGTACTGAGTGCTTTCGGCTTCTGCTCTGATAGCAATAACAACAAACGGCTACGGACTTCAGGTAGAAAATCATGCAGTTGCTTGCGTGATTTCTCATTTGCTAATCGTAACGTGATATTGATATACAGAACCCGATCGGGGGATTCGTTCAGTCCCGGAAGGTTGACGGTAAAAGGTTCTAAATCCATAAAAATAGGTTGGGATAGCTTAGGTGATTTCTCTTCCTCATTAACTGAATTTGCCGTCTGTTGCGTTGTCCACCATGTATAACCACCAAAACCCGCACCGGCAATGGCGAGAAGGGCGAACAGCACGAGCAACCCTTTGTTTGAATTCTTAGATGTATTGCTTGAAGACGACATGTTAGCAAAATTCCTATTTATGAAGACCAAACCCACCTCGGGGTTTTTTACTTTGTTATCTTTAGCATTATGGCTTGATTGAGCCAGACTAAAGGGGGGAAAAACGAAACAAAAAGGGGGTAACTCGGCGCTTTAATTACGAAATCACCACCTCTCGTTTAAAAATTAAGCGAATGTATCGATCCCACCTCGTGTGCGAATGGTGGAAGTCGTCGGTGACACTGCCGCCATCTCAGTACTTGTCACGCTGCTAAGCGTTTGTCCGCCATACAGATTTTTTTCGTGACCTTGCTCTGAGTGCGTATCCGCATTCGATTGATCACTAAAGTTATCTTGCCCAACCGAGCCTTGAGCCAAATGGATGCCACTTTCTTGTAACGCATTACGTAAGATTGGCATCATGGTTTCCATCGCGGCACGTACTTGACTGTGAGGCGACACAAAATGCATAACGGCTTGGTTATCTTCAATGCGTAGGTGAACATTTAACGAGCCAAGCTCTTCCGGATGTAAGCGAATTTGTGCATGTGAGACCCCTTGGCGTGAGAAAAACAGCATATGTTGGTTCAATTGCTGTTGCCAGGCTTCACTGCCTAATGGTACTCCCGGCTGCATGGGGATAACGGGCACATTCGTCGAAACTATTTGAGAACTGTTAGGCAGCGGCGTTAAGCTGACCGTTTGAGTGGGTGATGAAGGTGCCATTTGAATGGCATCACTGCCCGTTGTCGGGGTAAATGCCCCTTTAATTAGGGCGCCGTTATCTGCCGTCGCAAAGGTAGGTACGATGGAGCTTGGTGCCTCTTTATCCGCCAGTTTTTTATTTAATGGCATAAAGTCTGAGGATAAGTTTTTGGTTAAGCTCTCGCGGCCTTCATTGAGTGAGAAAAGTGGTTGATCTTTACGCGGCTCTCGCTCATTTTTAATGAAAGCCCCTAATGATGGCGATTCTTCTTCGCCGGCTAATTGCATTTGAGCACTTAGGTCAGTTGGCTCATCCATTGTTGCCATCGCCACCAACGAGTCATTTAAAGGTTGAGTTTTTTGGGCAAATGGCACTAAAGCCGCTCGCTGACCATCAGCAAATTTTGTTGTTGCTGACGACAGGGTTTGCTGATCAACGGCATTTTTCAGGTTAGCTAACCACACTTGCTCAACAGCGTCTGATTGCGCCAATAATTGCGATTGTAAAGCAGGTTGCTCGCTACCGTTGCGTAAGTGGCGGCTATAATTTAGTTGCTCAATTGCCTGCTCTGCTTGTTCCTTTTCTTTTCCCGTGGATGGCTCATGGCCTTTGGTTGTTAAACGCTCATCAGCACTTGTAGGCTTTTGATTAGCCTGCTTGTCCATCGTTGGTTCAGACGTAGACGCTTTTTGTGGCGTGGGTTGCTGGCTTTCCAACGCGGCTTGAAAAGGCACCACCGCCTCTTGATTATCATCAGCACGTGATTGATTTGGCTGCGTATGGCCGTTTTTAGCGCCATTTGTTGCCGTAATGGCTGGAGAGCCTGTATTATTGACGTCCATTTATTGATTTCTCCGTAACATTGCGCGCTGAGCATATTCATCCATCTGCTTTTGCTCTAGGCGGTTTAAACGTTGGTTTTTAGTTTGCTCAGCACGTTGAATTAAAGTGTCGAATGCATTGACGCGTTGCTGTTTTTCTTGCCAATGGCGGTTAGCTTCGCTAACACGTTGCTCCCATAATGAAAGCTGTTGCTGCTGTTGCTCAATGGTGAGTTCTAATGTGACTAAAAACTGCTGGTAGTTTTGCCATTTATCAGCATCTATCCCACTGTGCAGTGTTTGGTTTAATTTTTGCCGATATTCAGCCTGATAGTTCTCTAACATATTGAGTTGTTGAGTCATTTGTACCTGCGTTTGTCGAACTTGGGCCAACACCTTTGCGGCTTCTTCTGAGGCCTCAACGGCTAAACTCAATAATGTATCTAACGCATTGTTTTTACTCATTTAACCCTCATTACTCATTTGGAACAGCATGCACCAATTGTTCGCAAGCACTTTGATAATCGCAGCGCTCATCAATGTCTTGTTGTAAAAACTTCGACATACGGGGGTAATATTGGATTGCCATATCTAACAGCGGATCACTGCCTGTTGCATACGCACCCACATTAATCAGATCGCGGTTGCGTTGATAACTGGAGGTGAGCTGCTTGAAACGTTGGATTTGGCGATAATGTTGTTTATCAATTAACTCTGTCATCGCTCGGCTGATTGATGCCTCAATATCGATAGCCGGATAGTGGCCTGATTCCGCCAGTGATCTTGATAGCACGATATGCCCATCGAGAATGGCGCGGGCAGAATCTGCGATAGGATCCTGTTGGTCATCCCCTTCGGTTAATACGGTATAAAAAGCGGTAATAGAGCCACCATTTTTGCCGTTACCTGCCCGTTCGACTAATGCAGGTAATTTGGCAAAAACAGAAGGTGGATAGCCTTTTGTTGCAGGAGGTTCACCGATGGCTAAGGCAATTTCTCGTTGAGCCATACTGTAACGGGTGAGGGAATCCATGATCAGCAATACGTTTTTTCCTAGGTCACGGAAGTACTCGGCAATCCGTGTCGCATAAGAAGCCCCTTGCATACGTAATAGTGGCGAGACATCAGCAGGTGCCGCAACCACAACGGCACGTTTTAAGCCCTCGGCCCCTAAAATATTTTCGATAAAATCTTTGACCTCACGACCACGCTCACCAATCAAGCCAACCACAATAATGTCAGCCTGAGTGAAACGCGCCATCATGCCGAGTAAAACACTTTTTCCGACCCCTGAACCTGCAAATAGCCCCATGCGTTGGCCTCGCCCAACGGTCAGTAAGGCGTTAATGGCGCGTACGCCCACATCCAAAACACTATGGATAGGCGTGCGTTCTAATGGGTTAATAGGAGGCGTGATCAATGGCGCCCGTTGCTTGGCGTCTAATGGGCCTTTTCCATCGAGCGGTGTACCTTGCGCATCAAGAATGCGTCCTAATAGTTCATCCCCTAATGGCAACAAACGACTGGTTTGTCCATCATCACCGTTAGTTTGTGCATAGACGCGCGCGCCCGGCGCAATCCCTTCTAGGTCAGCAAGTGGCATCAATAGCATGCGTGGGCCATTAAAACCGACAACTTCACAAACCACTTCGTCATGGCGATCGTTAATGGCTCGTTCGACAAAGCAGGTGGCGCCTAATGGCATCTTGATCCCTTCTGCCTCCATGACTAACCCGGTTATTTTTGTCAGTCGTCCATAGCGACGTATCATTGGGATCCCTTTCATTCGGGATTCAAAGCCTTCAAGTGCAGCAATCCAGCGACTCATTCGTACGGTCATGAGAGTGTCTCCGGCGCGTAGAGGCGGCATAGCTCTTGCCAGCGTGTTGCCACTGTCATATCGATTTCGCCATCTTCAGCGACGACACGACAACCACCAAGATGCAGCTTCGGATCGCCAACTAAGCGCCAGCCATTCAAATTCAGCAGCGAGCCTAAATGTTGCTCGATCAATGCTGTGTGAGCTGGGTTGACGTGTAGTTCAGGTTGCCCAGAAAACAGCGGTTTTTGCTGTAACAAATGGCTGATCTCTTCCAGCAAGGCCGTGCCATCACAAATGGTGGATTGACCGAGCACTTGTTTTGCGGCAGTTAAAGCAATTTGTAAAAGCTTAGTGGTGATCACCGTATCGAAACTATCTAATGAATAATGAAATTCAGATAGCAGCTTTTGCCATGTATCAATAATTGGTTGCTCCTGAGCCAGTGCTTGCTGGCGGCCTTGCTCTGCACCTTCGCGTTGGCCTTGCTCAAAACCAGCTTGATAGCCTTCTTTTTTACCTAGCTCATAACCTTGTTGGAAACCTGTTCGTTGAGCTTCTTCTTTTAAGTTATCAAGAATATTAATTTGTTCGAGTACCTCTTGGGGTTCAAGACACGGTACTGCTGGTTTGGTTGGCTCAGGGAGTTCCTCCGGTGAAGAGACACCGGAGGCGTTGAGATCCCATTGATTCAGTTCGCGCAACTGCCAAGGTTGCCATGCTTCTGGATTAATCGGGGATTTAGACATAGACATCGTCTCCACCACCGATGGTGATCTCGCCTTTTTCTGCTAGGCGACGGACAACCATAAGAATGGCTTTCTGCTCGTTTTCCACTTGAGACATGCGTACTGGTGAACGGGATTCCAAATCATCGCGCACAATTTCAGCCGCACGAACAGCCATATTGTTGAGGAAGTGGTCGCGTAGAGCTTGATTGCAGCCTTTGAGCGCAATAACCAGAGAGTCGTTGGAGATCTCTTGTAGGATGCGTTGAATACTGCGATTGTCGACTTCGATAAGGTTTTCAAATAGGAACATTTCATCAATAATGCGTTGTGCCAATTCACCATCGTAATCGCGCATTGCGTTGATAACGCTTTCTTCTTGCTGATTTTTCATTAAGTTAATAATTTCAGCCGCTGTTCTTACGCCACCCATTTTGCTGCGTTTGAGATTTTGTCCATCAAGCAGATTATTGAGGACTTCCGTCAGCTCTGCTAAAGCAGCAGGTTGCACACCACCAAAGGTTGCGATACGCAACATAATGTCATTGCGTTGACGCTCTTCGAACAGTTCTAAAACATCGGCCGCAAGGTTACGCTTAAGGTGAACTAATATGGTTGCGATAATTTGTGGATGCTCATCACGAATAATATCGGCCACAGTTTGTGGCTCCATATAGTTAAGACTTTCAATACCTGATGTGCTCTCTTGCTTATCGAAAATATCTTCAAGTAGGCTAGCTGCGCGCTCTTCACCCAGCGCTTTAACCAGTACCGAACGGAGATAATCATTGGTATTGATATTTAATGCCGCAAATTGAATCGCCGATTCTTCAAACTCAGTGAGCACTTCTGCTAACTCATTGTTAGAGATTTGGCGCATGTTTGAAACAGCCATACTTAGTTGCTGCACTTCTTTTGGGTTCAAATGCTTAAAGACCTCAGCGGCCTGATCTTCGCCGAGAGTCATTAGCATCACGGCACTTTTTTCGGTTCCACTTAACATTATTGTGCTTTTCCTAACCACTGACGGATAACCATTGCCACGACTTGTGGATCTTTTTCAGCCATTTCACGAATACGCTGACTTTGGATCTCTGCACTCACACGTTGGCGAGTTAAGCGACGACGGGTTTGTTCGTCCATATCTTCATTAATTTCTTCATCGACCACGAGAGGGGTTTTAGGCTGAGCCGCCACAAACACTTCTGCCGCCGATTGGGCTTGTTGAGTTTGACGATATTTCACCCATTGTGGTTTGACGCCGAAACGCCACATCAACCAAGCAATGATGGCTATCAAGATGATTTTGCCGTAATCCAACACTTGAGCGATAAATTGAGGGTTTTCAAGCATGGATGGTTGTTCTTCAACGACAGTATCGTTGGTAAACAATGAGTTAGTGATACTCAGTGAATCGCCGCGTGTGCTGGAATAGCCCATCGCTTCACGGGTTAACGACTCAATTTGCTGCATCATTTCTGGTGATAATGGTTTCATCTGTTGTGTGCCATCTTCACCATCTTGCGGTAAATAGTTGATGATCACAGCTACGGATAGTCTGTCGATAACGCCAATTTGACGTTGGGTATGGCTAATTTTGCGATCGACTTCGTAGTTTGTGGTTTCATCACTTTGTGAAAGGCTAGAGCCATTATTAGAAGGGCTATTTTGTGCCGAATTTGCACCTTTATTATCGGTAGAAATAGGGGCACTTGGCGCACTTGGTGGCTGATTAGATAGCGCACCTGGCACACCACCTACACCACTGGTATTGTTTTGCGAGCTTTGGCTATTTTGGCGAGAGCGTACGGCTGCGCTATTTGGCGTTTGATTAGGCTTATACTCTTCGGAGGTTTGTTCAACCTTCGAAAAATCCATTTGTGCCGTGACTTGGGCATGCACATTAGCGCGTCCCACTAAAGGCGAAATGATGTCTTCAATGCGCTGTTTTAGATGGGATTCCATCTCTTTGGTCATTTTAATTTGCGCATTGTTGGCAGATTGTTGGCTATTATCATTATTTGTGAGCAAGCGACCCGTTTGATCAACGATGGTCACGTTAGCCGCCGTTAGGCCAGAGACACTGCTTGATACCATATGGACAATTGCCGTGATTTGTCCTTCGTCTAGCATGCGTCCGGGCAATAAGCCGACGGTCACCGAAGCGGTGGGGAGTTTCTGTTCACGGACAAATAATGTCGGTTTGGGGATAGCTAAATGCACTCGTGCATTTTGAACAGGACTGAGTGATTCAATCGTGCGTGATAATTCACCTTCTAATGCACGTTGATAGTTAACTTGCTCACTAAATTGGCTAATCCCAAACTGCTCTTTATCTAATAGTTCAAAGCCTGTATTGCCACCTTTAGGTAATCCTGATTGTGCCAATTTCAGACGAAGTTCATGAACTTTTTCGGCGGGTACTAAAATTGCACTGCCGTTATCCGCAATTTGATACGGTACGTTCATTTGGGTTAATTGGCTGACAATATCACCGCCATCTTTTGCGCTGAGATTGCTTAACAATACACGATAATCCGGACTGCGTAGCCAAAGAAGTAGGGCGACAACGACGGCAATCGCTGCGGCGCCAGCAATCATTAATGGGATTTTTGGGGATGCTTTGAAGCGTGCTGCAATAGATGCAAACCCTTTTGAAGCTTCTCCCGTCTCTTTCGATGCGGCACTCATAGATATTCCCTGCCTTGCAGAATCAACAGATGAAAACACTTTTGGCGAAACAATGTTATTCCCTCTTCGTAACGTCACTTTTTTACGCTGCTATTATTGATGACTCTGATAAATCTAATGACGGAATCAGCCTATCATTTTGGTGTTATTTATCGGCTTCAAGTTAAAAAGGCTGTGTTAGGGTATGCAGCTATATAAAACAGCGATGGTTGTTCGCACAGACATTGAAGAGAAGAAAATGACAATCCAAGCAATTGAAGGGGTGTTGTCGCAGCTACAGACAACGGCATTACAGGCCGCAAACCATCAAAAACCGGTGGTTGAACCCGTTGGATTTGCCGATCATCTGGTTTCAGCGGTTAATCAAATCAATACCGTGAGAAACCAATCGGCAAAACAGATAGAAGACTTTACATTAGGTAAAAGTAATGTCTCGTTAAATGATGTTATGGTGGATATGCAAAAAGCCAGCTTGAGCCTACAAATGGGGATCCAAGTGCGTAATAAGTTGGTTGCGGCGTACCAAGAGGTGATGTCGATTCCTGTTTAGCAGTCGCCCTCGCTCGTCACCTTTTTCACCTAACGGTATTGTCCACACTCGTTCGCCCTAGTGACATGCTTATGTATGCTCCTAGGGTTTCTTGCCTTTGCTATTTTGTCGGAACACTAATGTTATAGCGCTAGCTTGCCACTGTTTGCACCCTCGTGTGTTGGCGATGCTCGCCCTCGTTACATACTTGTGTATGCTCTAGAGTCTCTTTCTTTTATTACTTTGTTGGAGCACAAAAGTCATAGAGCTAGATATTGGGTCAATTATACCTTGCAAAAGAAGGCACAGAGGTATTGGCTCCGCGAGTGAAAAACTTAAATGGAACGTTACATTAATAAATTAAAGATAAACTATGTCATCATATATTGGGTTGAGGGATTAATTTACGTGTTTTTTTAGACAACTACTCTGTTGATTAAATTGTTTTGAACATTTTTGGGGTGGATAAATAAATATTTTAACTGTTTCTTTTTACTTTCAATTGAAGCATAAAGTTGAGAAGGCGCTCAGTAAATGGAAACAGTTCATTGTATATAGAAAACCCCAGATAGGTTGGGGGGCCGTAAAGCTTTCAGCTTTGAATAAGATATAAAACCCCCTTTTGATTTGTTAAAACATCTTGCGGCCTGGCAACGGCAAGAGTCAAACAAGAAATCAAAAGGGGGTTCCAATGGGAGACGAAAAGAGCTTAGCGCATACACGATGGAATTTGCACCCAAATATAGAAAACAAGTTTTTCACGGTGAAAAACGTAGAGCGGTAGGCAGTATTTTAAGAAAGTTATGTGAGTAGAAGAATGTCAGAGCCGTTGTGCGCCTGTTAGGGCGCGGCAGGTAACAAAGCCTTATCGGCGCATATTAAAAACCTCCGGCTACGCCGGAGGATATTTTTTACTTAAGCATAAGTATCATCAAAAATGATGAGTTACCAACCAATGGCGATACCTGCACCAACAACCGCACTATCGGCATTATTCCATGCGATAGAGCTACGCAGATTCAGATCCTTTTTTAATTGGTATTGTGCTCCAGCAGCAATAGCATTGCCATTACGGTAATGACCCAAGCCAATGCCAGCACTAAAACGTGTATTTAACGAATAAGGGATATTAGACATAGCTGCCACAGAAGCGATACCTGAGTTGGCCTGTTTTTCCATTTTAGTGATTTTTTTATCTAGCTGGGTAAAACGTACTTTATTGAAGGCTTGTGTGTTATCGAGATTTTGCTGGAAATGGGCAAACCTATTTTGATTTTCAGCTTGGATTGTACTGTGTTGTGAATCGAGTAACTCAAGCTTATTGTCTAAATCACGGTGATGCTCAATCAATCGGTTATCAATATAATCATTGTTAATATTAATCGACTGTTGGATCTTTTCATCAATCTCCGTGATCGTCGGCGTCACTTTTTTATCTTGTTTGATGAGTTGTTGATACACTAACTCTTCTAGGGTAGGTATTTCGATATTTTTTGCTTGTTCTGCCCTGTAATGTTTGAATAATTCAGCGGCTTTTTGGAACTCAGCTAGTGACTCAGCGACATCGAAGGCAACCTCTGTTGCGCTCGGAAATAGGGGGGCCGCCTGTGCTGAATGTGAAAGTGCTAATACCGCCATTGAACTCGCCAATAACGTTTTTTTCATGTTGATATCCTTATTAATGAAATAAACGCCTCTAATTTTTGCTTCTATTACATTCAAAAAGAGGCATTAATTTATATTAGAGTTAATGGCCACTTTTGAATATTCTAATATTACTCTCAATGATATCGTAAAAAGTGATTTGGTATGAATTAAGCGCGGTTTTATACACTTTATAAATGATAAAATAAAAGCAATATGCCATGATATTTTAATTTTACTATTATCATAAATAACGGAGATTAAAATATTAGCATTTTGAATGTATTTTCTGAAATAACGATTTTTATTAATTTATATTATTAATTAATCATATGGTTAAAACCTTAGCATAGTTAGGGTTGCTAAGCTGCGATGGGGCGACGATAAACGATGTAGCAATAAAAATAAACGGCTATTATTTTTAGTGTTTTTTTCTAGATAACATGTTATTTTTCTGTGAAATTATAGGGTGTTTTATTTTTAGGTTAACCTAGTTGATCTTGATGTGATTTTTTTAGCTAGTGGGTAATGCCATTTTTTGCATCTTATCGTCAATTTAAAAAGACGATAATGCGTAATAGTTTGAATAAAGAGTATGACAGATAGGATTTTTGAGATATGGCAGTAAGAGCTATTATTGAGATACCCGATGAGCGGTTACGCGTTAAATGTGACCCAGTCACCGACATTGCGGCAGCACAGCCATTAATTGATGATTTATTGGATACCATGTACAGCACCGATAATGGTATTGGCTTAGCAGCGACGCAAATTGGCGCAACATTATCGGTGATGGTGATTGATATTTCTGAAAACCGTGATCAGCCTATGGTATTTGTTAACCCTGAAATTATTGAAAGTGAAGGGGAAACGAGCTACCAAGAAGGTTGTTTATCCGTGCCTGAAATTTATGCTGATGTGGCACGTTTTAAGCGCGTAAAAGTTAAGGCGCTAGATAGAGACGGGAAGGCGTTTATCACCGATTCTGATGAATTTTTGGCGATTGTAATGCAGCATGAAATTGACCATTTGCATGGAAAGGTTTTTCTTGATCATTTATCGACTTTAAAACGCAATATGCTGTTGAAAAAACTAAAGAAACAGCAGCGTTTAAGACAGTAATCGATCCATAAGTGTCAGGTAGGCCGCCTGACACACATGGCTATTCAATGGGTTTTATTGTTATTGGCGTATCTGGCTCATTAAATTGGCCGTAGCTATTATTGAGTGCTCGTTTTTGGTCCAGTTGCTTCATTTCTTTACTTAAAAAATCTAAGTGCTGTTGTAAATGCGTTTTCGTGATCTGCTCGTTCTCAATAATTTGATGTAATAACCTAACCAACTCATCGGTGATGGGTTGGTGTGCTTCAAACTCATGAGTTAGCTGCGTTAAATTTTCGACGGCATAAACATATTCTGTTTCGTGGGCAACTAACTGTTCCCACTGTTGTGCTTCTGCGAGTGCGACTAAATTTTCACTTAATGCTAAGACATCACGATAGATTTCATATAAATCGGTAGGTTTTTTATTATTCACCTGGTTATCTTTCATCCACATTTGCCCCGATCTGTTGCCAAGCTGACGCGATATCGGAGAGTAATTGGTAAACTTCTTGGATATAAGCCACATTATTTTCAAGATTAGCATTTAATAGGCGCATGATCATATAGTCATAAAGACTTGCAAGATTATCAGCGATTTCACCTCCGGCCTCATGGTTGAGCGCCTGTTTCAAACCTGTGTCAATAATATCGATTGCTTTAGAAAGTTCTTTGCCTTTTGCAGCGATATTATTTTGTTGCATAAAAATTTCAGCACGTTTGAGGGCGCTTAACGCCCCTCGATAGAGAATGCTAATCAGTTGGTATGGGGTCGCATTGGCAATTTCACTTTCCAAATCGACTTGTTGGTAGGCTTGTTTTGCTTTTTGCTGATACATAATTATTAACCTAACAGTCTGCCTAATGAGTTACTGGTGCTATTGAGTGAATTCATCATTTTATCTAAATTTTGGAATTGGCGGCGGTATAAATCCATGGTGTTTTCAATCTGCTTATTAGTTTGTTCAATACGCTTATCAAGGCTTTTCTTTTTCTTTTGTACGCCATCAGTCGCGTTATGCAGTGTGCCTTCGCGGGCATCGAGGGTATCTTTTAAGAAATTAAAGTTCTCGGTTGCAAAGCCCGTCTCTTTACCATCCCCCATAAAGAAACTTTTGACGCTACCAGGATTCTCTTTTAACGCTTTTTCGAACTTTTTATCTTCTATCTCTAATGTGCCATCAACTTTTTGTGTGATCCCCATTTTATTTAATAAATTAATTTCACCACTATCTTGTGCTGAACGTATTTGAGTACGTAATTGGCTTTGAATTGTGCGTAATGTCGAATCACCGATAAGTGGACCATTGGTTTTATCTGGGGCGGTTCCTTTCGTTGTTGGCGTATATTTGGTCAATTCTTTGGCTAAATTCTGGAATTCGTTATAGGCGTCTACCCACGCTTTAATTTTTGCTTTAGCGGGCTCAATATCTTCAGAAATGATCAAATGGTCAGGTTTTTTGTCTTCACTCTCTTTTTTCAATGTCAAAGTGAGCCCAGGAAAGAGATCTTTTGCTTCATTGCTTTGTGATTCAAGTTCAAAACCATCAATATTTAGCAAGGCATTTTGCGGGGGAACTTTTTGCTCCATGCCGATGTTTTCTTTATCTTTTAAAACGACATTTCCACCACTGTCTAGTTCAGACTCAACATTCAGTATTTTAGCGAGCTCGTCATCACCTTCAACTTTGATATTAATACGGTGTTCAGTACCTTCTTTTTTGGAGGTAACGACAAGATGATAACGATTACTTTTATCTTTGATCACCGCGGCGGTGACCGTTTTATCTGTTTTATTGATAGCATCAGCGATTTCAACCAAAGAGGTGTGTTCATTATCAAGTTTGATAATAATGGGATCTTCTTCAGCAGGCTGAGTGATAGTGATAGTTCGCTCTGCGTTACCGTTACCTAATAATTTTTTATTATCATCATGGCCTTTAGTCGCAATAGTTTGTGCTTTCGCAAGTTGAGTGACTAGGACATCATGAACCCCAGCTACGGCCTTGCCATCTGTTTTAACGTCGAAGCTTTTATATTCACCGTTCACTTTGGTGGTGCTGATATCATTGTATTTTTTAAGATCTTCCGCCGCTTTTTTTAATTTTTCTAGAGATGACTGCATCTTACCAAAAGCGCTAATCTGTGCATCATAGCTGGCTTTTTGTGCCGTTAATGGCTCAAGGCGACGTTTTTCCATCGCTTCAAGTTGGTCCATTTGGTTATTTAAGTCTAAGTTTGCCCCGATACCGAGTGTCGATATACCAGCCATTGTTCTCTCCTAAAAAATTATTCTCATTTACAGGGTTATCGGCGAGAAGAACGGAAATCTTAGACTAAGTCGATAAATAATGATGGCAGGAGTTGACCCTACAAAACAGGGTATTTATCTCTATTGATAATCAATAATTTAAAATTTGCGGTTTATAAATTTATTTTGACAAAATAATTTACCGCTTGGAGCGGGGCGGTAGCTGGGTTTCTCGCTTTGAGATAAAAAATTTTTGTCGAAATCCCTAAAGCCCTTTTTTATGCCGCCGATAATGGTATTGCTGGCAACAAACTGTAAAGCCTAACAGATTGGCTAACTTTATTATTACGGAATAACAAGGACATATATTATGGCACAGGTTATCAACACTAACATCCTGTCTCTGACAACTCAGAACAACCTAAACCGTTCACAAAGCGTACTGGGTACTGCAATTGAGCGTCTATCTTCAGGTTCACGTATCAATAGCGCAAAAGACGACGCAGCAGGTCAAGCGATTGCTAACCGTTTCACTGCTAACATCAAAGGTTTGACCCAAGCTTCTCGTAATGCGAGCGACGGTATTTCAATGGCGCAAGTTGCTGAAGGCGCAGTTAACGAAATCAACGAAAACTTGCAACGTATCCGTGAACTGACTGTTCAAGCAGCTAACGGCAGTAACTCTGACAGCGATATCACTTCAATTCGTGATGAAGTACAACAACGTCTGGATGAAATCGACCGTATCTATCAACACACTGAATTTAACGGAACACAAATTCTAAATGGTGACACTGTTTCTTACCAAGTGGGTGCGAAAGATGGTCAAACTATCAGCATGGAAATGCAAAAGATGGATCTTGATACACTAGGTATCAAAGATTTCAAAGACAAAGTTGAGAAGGTTTCTGCGGCTGCAGCTGGTCCAAAAGAGCCAGCAGGTAAAGGCACTGCAATCAGCGTAGATGCTGATAACTATGCTGTTGCAAGCGCAGGTGGCGCAAAAATTGGCACTGCTGAAATTTATGCAGATAAAGCAGATGCTACTAAATTCTATATCAAAGATACAACAGATAATAAATGGTACGAAGCGACTAAAGACACAACAACTACTTCAGGTAAAACTGAATATGTGAAAGGTGCTGAGATCACTGGTCTAGGTGGTGGTACTGCTGCAAAATCTGACGCATTAGATACTTTAGATACTGCACTGAAAAATGTGGATTCATACCGTTCTAAACTGGGTGCATTCCAAAACCGTATGCAATCTACTATCAATAACCTGAACAACTCAGTCAACAACTTGAGTGCAGCACGTAGCCGTATCCAAGACGCTGACTTTGCAACAGAAGTGTCTAACATGAGCCGTGGTCAAATCCTGCAACAAGCAGGTACTTCAGTTCTGGCACAAGCAAACCAAGTTCCACAAGGTGTTCTGAGCCTGTTACGTTAATTCATCACGGATTAATATCAGTGATTGAAGGCCAGACGTTGTTCTGGCCTTTTTGTTTATCATTCAGGCATCACATTCAATATATTCACAGTGTAATTGTCTTCGCTAAATTTATTTAGGTTAGGATAAATAGCACTAATTTACCTCATTACTCTACGGATTGAATTATTGTGCAGCTAGCATAATGAATACCTTTATATAAGTTTTAAAGGGTGATTCCGGTTGTGAGTGATTTGTATACTGCCGAAGGTGTAATTAATAAAAATAGCCTATGGGAGCGTTATTATCCCTTAATACGACATGAGGCCCTAAAATTACAAGTGAGATTGCCTGCGAGCGTCGATATTGATGATCTTATTCAAGCTGGCGGTATCGGGTTATTGCATGCGTTAGAGCGCTTCGATGCTTCTCAAGGAGCATCATTTGCCACTTATGCAGTGCAGCGTATTCGCGGCTCCATGCTAGATGAATTGCGCAGTCGAGATTGGGCACCACGTAGTGTGCGCCGACAAGCTCGTGAAATGGCTAAAGTCATTGGAGAATTAGAACAATCATTAAGTCGCAGTGCGACGGAAAGTGAAATTGCCCAAGCACTCAATATTGACGTTACAGAATACCGTCAAGCCTTACTTGATACCAACAACAGTCAACTTTATTCCTATGATGAATGGCATGAAATTCATGGCGAAAGCTGTGAGCCTGCTATTGATGAAAGTGATGGAGGCAATCCATTAAGTTTACTGATGGAGTCTAATCTACGCGCACAAATCATTGAGGCAATTGAGCAGTTACCAGAGCGGGAGAAACTGGTACTTACCCTCTATTATCAAGAAGAATTGAACTTAAAAGAAATTGGTGCGGTTTTGGAGGTCGGAGAGTCGCGAGTCAGTCAGCTCCATAGCCAAGCCATAAAACGTTTACGCGGTCGTTTAAAATCATTAACGGAGTCGTAGGCTATTTACGATTAAAAGAGCAGACAGGGAAGTGGCTAGCTAAAGGATGAGAGTATCAATAATGTGACTGTAATTTATTGCGTATTATCGCTACGCTTCTATAAGTTGGCGCTCTTGACTTAAGATAGTGTAAAGAGCGCCAGAGGCGTTGGTTAAAGGCTCGCAGCGTCAGCAATTAATTGGCCTAAAGCTTGCCAATTTTCATTATCGATCAGCTCATTAGGTACCATCCACGAGCCACCACAAACTAATACAGATGGTAGTGCTTTATATTCTTTGATATTTTTGGGGTTGATCCCACCCGTTGGCATAAAGTTAACAGGATAAACCGCGCTCATTGCTTTTAGCATCGCTACGCCACCAGAAGCTTCTGCTGGGAAAAACTTCACTGTAGTTAAATTAAATTCTAATGCCTGCTCAACTAAGCTTGGGTTATTGAGCCCAGGGATAATAATGACATTTTTTTGTTGGCAATAAGCGACGATTTTAGGGTTAAAACCTGGACTTACGATAAAATCCACGCCAGCGTCAATGGCTTGATCAACCTGTTGCGTGGTCAATACCGTGCCCGCCCCAATAAGGATTTCGGGGTGTGCTGCTCGCATATTTTTAATCGCTTGTACTGCGGCGGGAGTACGAAAGGTGACCTCAGCACAAGGTAGACCATTTTCCATTAGCGCTTGTGCGAGAGGCGCGCCATGTTCCGCCTTGTTGATTGTGATCACTGGCACCACACTGATTTTTTTTAGTTTTTCGATTAATTGATTCATGTTTAGATCCCTTTGATATTGTTTAGCTCTATGATAGGCATCGCTTCACGCGGAATAATGGCGCCTCGGTGTTGGATCACGGTTCCTGCAAGTAAATGGCCTGTGCGAGCCGCTTCTTCAGGAGAGCCACCTAGAATTCGACAGGCAAGATAGCCTGCACTGAAAGAATCGCCAGCGGCGGTGGTATCAATGACGTGAGTCACTTTATTCGCAGCCACTTCGAATTGTTGATCGTGAATGATGATATAGCAGGGTTTTGCTCCGCGTTTAATAACGATCTCTTCAACACCCTGCTGCTGTGCACGTGCAATGGATTGGCTTTCTTGCTGATCACCATACAGCAGTTGCTCATCATCAAAAGTTAAAAATGCAATATCAGTCAGTGATAACATTTGTTGGTAGGCTTGCTGTGCCGCCTCGACAGAAGGCCATAATGCAGGGCGATAATTATTGTCAAAAATGACCTTAGCACCTGATTGGCGAGCCGTTGCTAACAGTGTAAACAGTAATTGGCGAGCGGGTTCAGGTAAAATGGCTAAGCTAATCCCACTTAGATAGATATATTGCTGTTGATTGAGTAATTGTTGAGTTCGCTCGGCGGTTTGCTCATTCAACCAAAATTTGGCCGCTGAGTTATCACGCCAATAAAAAAAACGGCGCTCGCCATCCTCTGATGTTTCAATTAAATACATACCGGGAAGGTGTTTTTCGGCGATCACGACATGGTCGGTATTGATCCCTTCGGCTTGCCAACTTTCTCGCATTTGTTGGCTAAAGGGGTCTTGACCAAGCCCCGTTAAATAGCGAGTGACAACACCTTGTTTGTGGGTTAAACGTGCAAGGTAGAGTGCACTATTTAGGGTGTCTCCGCCAAAAGTCTGCTTAAATAATTCCCCTGATTTTTGTAACTCAACCATACATTCGCCAATCACGGCAACTTGCAAAGCTGTAGCCATTTTTACCACCTATCGTTTTTATTTTTTATAACCGAATTGAGTCAAACCTCATTAGCTAACAGCATTAAAACCTATTTTTTAGACAAGTTCAAATAAAAATGAAACGCCGTTTTAAAAATATCAAATCACCGTTCTTGTTTTTCATGAAAGTGATCTTTATGCTGTTGAGTAAACATAAAGTCAGCACATCAAACCATCTGATATGGCTATCATATTGATTTGAATAAATAGGAAGGTGAATGGTGGATAAGGTCACGCAAACGGATGCCGTTTCGTCAGTAGTAAAAGTATTCAGTATTCTCAATGTATTAGGAGAACAAAAAGAGATTGGTGTGTCTGAGCTTTCACAACGACTGCTGATGTCAAAAGCGACTACCTATCGTTTCTTGCAAACCATGAAACAATTAGGTTATGTGGCACAGGAAGGGGAAGCGGATAAATATTCATTGACGCTTAAACTATTCGAGTTGGGTGCTAAATCTCTAGAGTATGTTGATTTAATTGAAATTGCTGATAAGGAGATGCGCCATATTGGACAGTTAACCCATGAAGCGCTGCACCTTGGTGCTTTTGATGATAATGCGATTATTTATATTCATAAAATTGATTCTAGCTACAACTTGCGCATGTACTCACGGGTTGGACGGCGTAATCCATTGTATTGTACTGCGATCGGTAAGGTGCTTTTAGCATGGCAGGATGAAGCAACAGTAACAGGTATTTTAGCGCAGATTGAATTCGTCAAAAAAACCGATACAACACTATTGAGTATTGAGGCGTTAATGGCTGAATTAGCGGTGGTGCGAGAGCAACATTATGCAGAGGATAGGGAAGAGCAAGAGTTAGGGTTACGTTGCATTGCCGTACCTATTTATGACCGCTTAGGGCATGTGATAGCAGGACTATCAATCTCCTTTCCTACAATTCGTTTTGATGAACAGCAGTTGGAATATTATATCCGTTTGCTAAAGGCTGCCGGACGTCAGATTTCAGAAAAAATGGGATACCACGCTTATCCGTCATAGTCAGGGTTTAAACCAGTTATTTTTCATTGAGCTTTATATGATTGACTATTTGATATTAAAGTTTAATTAAATCAATCGTTTGATGATTGGTTAAACTATCACTTATTTGCGGATAAAAAGACCAATCACGCGAGTTTTTACTGATAAAACTCGCCATCTCATTTGTCATATTTATAATTTTGGCATTATTTTGTAATGAAAATATGATGATGCTTAAAAATTTATTGATATTTAGCCTATTTATTATGTCTCCTCAAGCCATAGCAGCGGATTATACCTTCACAGAAAAAGCGCCTGCTGACCGTGTGTATGATGAAGATTATCAAGGTATTGATGCTATCAAGCAGCAGCAACGCTTCATGTTTGATCCAAACAAGAAAGTCGCTGAAGAGGAGCGCAGCTATGAAGATTTACTTGCTCAAAAACAACAAAATGATGCGTGGGATAGTTGGGATAATAATGTCTGTCATCGCTCTTTCACCACGATGGGATGCACTAGTGAGCCAGCATGGTTGCATGATCCGCAACAATTGAAGCACATGATTGAACAAGCAGGAAAATAAGGTGAGGCAATGTATCGCCTCACCTTGGGCCGTTATTTCAGTGCGTTAGTGAAGCGTTCCGTGTATTCAAAATCTTTGGTTTGCTCGGGGTTACCTGAATAAGAGGCTGATGCGGACTCGCCGACGCCGACCCTATCGCGGGTTAAGCTCCACATTGAAATTAAGTTCACACCATTAGTTTTTGCAAAATTACTTAATGTATTGATATCGTTAAAATTAAACATAGACCTATCATCATTAAGGCCAATCATCGGTGTGACTTGTACTAAATCATACAGCTCAGCATCTGTCAGTGTAGGGTAGTAGGTTTTTAATTGGTTTTTTAGACTGGTTGCCACATCTACGGCGGCCTGCCCCATATTTTTATCCGTTCCTTGACCATAATCCATCGCCATACCATTCACTTTCATTTTTAAACCTGCGTTAACCGATTTTTGTACTAGCGCTAACCCTTTTTCGACAAGGCCATACGGCATAACAGGTAACGTTAGGCTCAAGGTGATATCAGGGTTATTTTTCACGATGGTTGATAGTGCGGTAAAGGTTTTATCGGCATCGTATAAATCATTTTCAAAATCAAAATCCAGTTGTGAGGCACCAAGTATATCAATGACTTCTTGGTAAGTTGCAATCAATTGGTCAACAGTCTGCCTTGCAGAGACATCATAGTTAGCTGCACCTCCGAATGACACAATCACTTTGATATTGGCTTCAATTAACGCATCACAAAATGGCTTAGCCCAAGCGATAGGCATACTCGAATATGCTCCCCATGCGGCATTATTATTAGGATCAGCGGTTAAAAAAGCCAAGTAAACACCATCAACGCTGTGACTAATTGCAGCTTGGCTATATTTAGGGTTTGGTTTGCCGTTAGGAGAAAGCGGGTCATTCCAAATCGCATCAACGGTCACATCCAAATAAGGGGCAAATAGTGTCTTGTTCATCATCATTTCTCCTTGAATAGGGGGAATTTTAGCCATCTGGCATCGCGCCATTAATGAACAAAATACGCCATATTTATTGGTCAAATGATGAACAGATTAATCACTTGTCATGAAATTTATTTCAAAAACACGTGTATTGTTGCAGCTTAAAAAGGGGCCTAATGGCCCCTTTGCAGTAAAACGATTAATTAGTTTCAGGAAAGGTTAATGTTGCCCCTGGCGCTTCTCTGCTTAAGTGAATGAAATTAAGATGTTTTTCATATTGATCTAAAATATCACTGATCACCTGTTCTTTGGTGTAATCCATTAAATCATTGCTTTGTGTTCCCTCCCAAAGGAAAGTTTCTAGGCGATAGTAATGGGATTTACCTGAACGTGCGCGGTAGGTAAAGGCAGGAACAGAGTAACGTTGCGGCCAAATTTGATAGATAAAGTTCTGTTCTTCCCCTAAATCAACCACGAGCTCTAGGTGATTTAAACGCTCATCTTCGGCAGGGGGCAGAATATTAAATTCCACATTAGCGCCGCGTAGTGATAGCTCTTTTGCCACTTCTTGCATGGCAGGCGTACACACTAGATCCAACATACGTTGAGTGTAAGTGGTACCGGGGAAGTTCATCACACGGCCCAACCGCTGTTTCCAATTTAACTTACCATTGCCATATAAAGGCGCTGGTGCATTGGTGGTGAGTGAACTGACGCGCCTGAAATCTTCGACTTTTAGCGATTTATACAGCCCCGCCATGATAAAAAAGATCACAAAACTAAAAGGTAACCCCATGATCACGGTCGTATTTTGTAGTGCGGCAACCCCATCGGTCATCAACATACCTAGGGTTAATAAACCAATCGCCACTGACCAGAAAATACGTAACCAGTTAGGCGCATCATTATTGATATCGCTTAGGTTTGAGGTGAAATTCCCGAGTACGAGTGAGCCAGAATCCGCAGAGGTCACATAAAATAGTAGGCCAGTGATCGTTGCCACCGATGCGGTCAAACCAAACCCGGGATAGAGCTCTAGTAAGGAGTAAAAGCCTTTTTCAGGGGCGGCAAGCACCGTTTCTGCCAATTCTTTGTTGCCATGAATGATTTCGTATAAGGCGCTGTTACCAAAAATAGATAACCAAAGTAGGGTGAACACGAAAGGGATAATCAGCGTGCCAATGACAAACTGGCGAATTGTCCGTCCACGGGAAATTCGTGCGAGGAATAAGCCCACAAACGGCGACCATGCAACCCACCAAGCCCAGAAAAATAGCGTCCAGCTATTCATCCAATCTGTTGGTCTATCAAAAGCAAAGCTGTTAAGCGTCATTCCCATAAAGCGATTAATGTAATCACCCACGTTAAGCACTAACGCATTGAGTAAAAATTCCGTATCACCAACAAACAAAATGAATAAAATCAACCCTAATGCGAGCAAAACATTCAGTTCGGATAAGATACGGATCCCTTTATTAACCCCAGATGTGGCGGAAATAACGGCCATAATGACCGAAAGTAAAATCAGGCCACCTTGTACGCCAAGCCCTTGGGGGAGATCAAACAGGACTTTTAAACCATAGTTAAGCTGTACCACACCGATACCTAATGTGGTCGCAATACCAAAAATTGTACCAATAACGGCGGCAACATCGACAGTATGGCCGATTGGCCCATAGATACGTTTACCAAAAATAGGGTAAAGGGCAGAGCGAATGGTTAAAGGCAAATTATATCGGTAACTAAAGTAACCGAGCGCAATCCCCATCAGCGCATACATAGACCAGCCCGTCAGGCCATAGTGGAAGAGAGTCCACACCATCGACTGACGAGCTGCTTCTAATGTTTCCCCTTCGCCAGTGGGTGGCAGCATATATTGCGTGACAGGCTCGGCAACAGAGAAAAACATTAGGTCGATACCGATCCCTGCCGCAAACAGCATGGCAGACCAACTTAATACGCTAAATTCAGGTTTTGATTGCTCCGGCCCTAATTTGATATTACCAAAGCGTGATGTCGCCACAAATATCACAAAGACAATATACAGCGTTGCGGCTAACAAGTAGTACCAACCAAACGTTTTTGATACCCATCCGAGAGTTGCGACGATCCATTGGTTGGCGGTTTCTGTCATGAGTATGGTGAAAAATGAAAATGCTAGTATTAGACCAGCAGAAGTGAAAAAAACCACAGAGTTTAATTTGTCTTTCTGCTGATTTTTTGGACTATTTTGAGTTGTCATCGGCAGTTTCCACAATTTTATTTATTCAAAAGTTAAAAGTTACATTCTTTGCTAATTAATTGAATTAATTGCAAAGAGTTGTTTTTTTACATCTATCTTTCTCCTAATTTTGTAAAACAATTGTGATAAAATATAGTTAATATTGATTGAATGTTCAATTAAAAAAAAGTTTAATAACAGGGTTCACTGTATTTTTTTGGGTCTAGAGGTTATGCCGAAAATAGGAATGCAATCGATACGTAAGCAGCAGTTAATTCAAGCCACACTTGAAGTGATTAATGAAGTGGGCATGCAAGAGGCCAGTATCGCGTTAATTGCTCGAAAGGCGGGTGTATCAACAGGGATCATCAGCCATTACTTCCGCGATAAAAATGGTCTGTTAGAAGCCACCATGCGTCATATTCAGTACCAACTTGGGATCGCCGTGGCAATGCGTTTAAGAATGCTGAGTCATGCCCAACCTAAACAGCGCATTCAAGCCATCGTTGAAGGTAACTTTGATTCTTCGCAAATCAGTGAGGCGGCGATGAAAACATGGTTAGCCTTTTGGGCAAGTAGCATGCATCAACCGAATTTAAATCGGTTGCAGCAAGTGAATGATAGGCGATTGTATTCCAACCTAACGTATGAGTTTGCTCGAGTACTCGATAAGCACGCCGCGCGTATGGCCGCAAAAGGGCTGGCGGCGTTAATTGATGGGTTATGGTTACGTAGTGCATTGAGTAATGAAGCTTTTCCATTACAGGATGCGTTGACCATCACGAATGAGTATATCGATATGCAGCTCAGTCGGTCGCGGGATAGCTAAACCAAAAGAAACGTTTTAATAGGAGGGAGATATTATGCACGAACCACAATTACATAAACTTTATATTCATGGTGGTTATGTAGATAGCTCACAACCGGAATGTGGGCAGTTTGATGCAATTAACCCAGCGAACGGTGAAGTGATCGCTCGTTTACAATCGGCGACACATGAAGACATCGATTGGGCGGTGGAAAGTGCCAAACAAGGGCAAAAGATATGGGCATCAATGACGGCAATAGAGCGTTCACGCATCTTACGTCGAGCAGTTGATATTTTACGTGAACGTAATGACGAGTTGGCTCAGTTAGAAACATTAGATACTGGCAAGCCACTTTCAGAGACGCGTTATGTGGATATTGTGACGGGGGCGGATGTTCTCGAATACTACGCCGGTTTGATCCCCGCTTTAGAAGGCGAACAGATCCCATTACGCGATAGTTCATTTGCCTATACGCGCCGTGAGCCGTTAGGTGTTGTCGCTGGTATCGGTGCTTGGAACTACCCTATCCAAATCGCACTTTGGAAATCTGCTCCTGCTTTAGCCGCAGGTAATGCCATGATCTTTAAGCCAAGTGAAGTGACCTCATTGACCGCACTCAAATTAGCGGAAATTTACACAGAAGCAGGGCTACCTGCCGGTGTGTTTAATGTGGTGACAGGAGGAGGCGCTGATGTGGGCCTATGGCTGACGGAGCATCCGGGCATTGCCAAAATTTCCTTCACAGGTGGCGTGCCTACAGGTAAAAAAGTGATGGCAAATGCCTCTGGGTCAACTCTAAAAGATGTCACGATGGAGTTGGGGGGGAAATCACCACTGATTATTTTTGATGATGCAGATCTGGATAAGGCTGCTGATATTGCCATGATGGCTAATTTTTACAGTTCGGGGCAAGTTTGTACTAATGGTACGCGGGTCTTTGTTCCAGAACATTTAAAAACGCAATTCGAAGAGAAGATCCAACAACGTGTTGCACGTATCAAAATAGGCTCGCCTATTGATGATGAAACCAATTTTGGCCCGCTAGTGAGTTTTGCTCATATGGAAAATGTGTTGCGTTATATCGAAATTGGTAAACAACAAGGGGCGAAACTGCTTTGTGGAGGTGAACGCCTCACAGAAGGTGAGTTTGCTCAAGGCGCGTATGTATTACCTACGGTATTTACCGACTGTTCTGATGATATGCAAATCACTCAAGAAGAGATTTTTGGCCCTGTGATGAGCATTCTCAGTTACCAATCTGAAGATGAGGTGATTGAACGCGCGAATAACTCGCTATATGGCTTGGCAGCGGGGATCGTGACTTGTGATTTATCCCGCGCGCATCGTGTCATTCATCAATTAGAAGCCGGAATTTGTTGGATTAATACATGGGGTGAATCACCCGCGCAAATGCCTGTCGGGGGCTATAAGCACTCAGGGGTTGGCCGTGAAAATGGCTTAGTCACACTACAAAATTATACTCAAATCAAATCAATACAAGTCGAACTTGGGGAGTTTGCATCCGTATTTTAATTTCTTATTTTTAATTTGACTGAAACAGAGGAGATAACAATGGTCTATGACTACATTATTATCGGTGCTGGTTCAGCCGGTAACGTTCTTGCTACCCGCCTGACAGAAGATTCTGATGTTACTGTGCTGCTCCTTGAAGCTGGAGGACCGGACTACAGGTTCGATTTTCGTACACAAATGCCAGCGGCATTAGCATATCCATTACAAGGTCGACGCTATAATTGGGCCTATGAAACTGATCCTGAACCTTACATGAACAACCGCCGTATGGAGTGTGGGCGCGGAAAAGGGCTTGGGGGGTCATCGCTGATCAATGGTATGTGTTATATCCGAGGTAACGCATTGGATTTTGACGGGTGGGCGCAAACTCCAGGTTTAGAAGACTGGAGTTACCTCAATTGTTTACCTTATTTTCGCAAAGCGGAAACGCGGGATATCGGTGCAAATGATTATCATGGTGGCGATGGTCCTGTCAGTGTGACTACGCCTAAAAATGGTAATAACGTCTTGTTTCATGCCATGGTTGAAGCGGGGGTTCAGGCTGGCTATCCAAGAACAGATGACCTAAATGGTTATCAACAAGAGGGCTTTGGTCCAATGGATAGAACGGTAACACCAAAAGGGCGTCGTGCGAGTACGGCTCGAGGTTATCTCGATCAGGCTAGAAAACGTAAAAATCTGACCATTATTACCCACGCCACTACAGATGTTATTGAATTTGAATCGAAAAAAGCGGTTGGCGTGAAATTCTACCAAGGGAGCAGTAAAACTGCCGTGCATGCCAAAGCCCGTAAAGAGGTGCTTTTGTGTGCTGGCGCCATTGCTTCACCTCAAATATTGCAGCGTTCAGGTGTAGGGCCAGAAGATGTGCTCAAAGAGTTTAATATCCCCGCGGTGCATGTGTTGCCTGGGGTAGGGCAAAATTTGCAAGATCACCTTGAGATGTATTTGCAATATGAGTGTAAGCAGCCCGTTTCGCTCTATCCAGCATTAAAATGGTATAACCAACCCGCTATCGGTGCGGAGTGGTTGTTTAAAGGAACGGGTATCGGTGCTAGTAACCAATTTGAGGCGGGCGGATTTATCAGGACAAGTGATAAGTTTGCATGGCCAAATATCCAGTTCCACTTTTTGCCTGTTGCAATTAATTACAACGGCAGTAATGCAGTAAATGTACATGGTTTCCAAGCTCACGTAGGCTCTATGCGTTCGCCGAGTCGAGGGCGTGTGAGGATAAAGTCAACGGATCCTTACCAACACCCGAGTATTTTGTTTAATTACATGTCGAGTGAGCAGGATTGGGAAGAGTTCCGTGCCGCCATTCGCATTACCCGCGAAATTATGGCTCAACCAGCATTAGATCCGTACCGAGGTGAGGAAATTAGCCCCGGTAAGCATGTCCAATCAGACGACGAGCTTGATGCTTTTGTCCGCGAGCGCGCTGAAACGGCATTCCATCCTTGTGGCTCTTGTAAGATGGGATACGATGAAATGGCGGTCGTTGATGGTGCAGGTCGTGTACATGGCCTTGAAAATCTAAGAGTGATTGACGCTTCAATCATGCCTTTGATTATTACAGGTAACTTGAATGCAACGACAATTATGATCGCCGAAAAGATGGCTGATAAAATCCGTGGGCGTGAACCCTTACCGGCAAGTCAGGCTGATTATTATGTTGCAGGGGATGCCCCTGTTCGCCAGCTATAGTTGCATTAATCTATCAATGGCCCCAGCCAGCGAAGGGGTCATTTTTTCGACCGACCAAAAAAAACCATCGAAAAAAGCCCTCAATAAAGAGGGCAAATAAAGCGAAAACGAGAACTTCTGTATAGCATTTATTTTTTACTTACCATAGCAGACCAGTTAGCGAATCCATCGGTAACGCCATGGAGAGTGGAATATTGAGAACAACCTCACTATTTAACACCATGATGACGCTTATTTGACTGATTTAACTAACCACGCCAAATATCCACTGTCGACCTGATCCAAATCGAGGCTAATCAATTCAGGAGTTTCGTATGGGTGGATTTCCTTGATAGCAGAAAACAATTCAGCTTGGTTTTTATTAGTAGATTTAATGAGTAACAGTACCTCTTTATCTTGTGCGATCTCGTTCTTCCATTGATAAATGGAGGTTATCTCAGGCAGCAATGAAACACAGGCCGCCAAGCGTCTATCTAATAACTGTTGAGCAATCTTGACCGCATTATTTTGGCTGTTTGTTGTACATAAAATAATGCAAGGTTGGTGCTCTTTATAACAATTTACATCATGCTTTATCATCTATATTTCCTTAGAATAGTTATCTAATTCAGAGTGTCCATGATTAAGATTAGATTAAATAACCACAATATGTATGAAGTTTAATCAAGTGATAATTGTAATGTAGTGGTAAATAGTTTCCTACTAGACTATCTAATAAGATATAAGGTTATTAAAACATCTAAGTACGTATTGATGAATAGCGTGTTATTTGTGCATTTAACTCGAAATTTTTGAATTTGTTATTTAATGCTATTTAGCAAAATTAAGATTATTTGTATGAATAATTCGATTCAGCCTGCATTTTTACCTATTGTAATATAAATAAATCATTGGGTTTTGTATATTGTTGATGTTTCAACGTCTATTTTAAATTAAATAAACAATGTTTTTTGTATGGTTAATTATTTAAGGCAATGAACGTGCTTTTTATATGAATGTTATACATTGTCGTTGTCGTTTATAAAATAAAAGTTAATATTATGATGGTTCCTTGTTAAATGCTATTAGTAAATTGTTGTAATTACTAATTACTCTTTGTTACTAAATTTAAATCGTTTTTTATATGTAAAAATAGCTATGTCAATGATAACGATCAATGTCTGACAAAGATATTTAGTTAACATATTTGTAATGATAAAAAATATATTGCTAAGAATTTTTTATTTCCATCTTAAAAACATGTATGGATGCCCGATATGAATAAACTGACCCCATTAAAACCTATACCTACATTGATAGCAGTTGCAATCACACTTATTATTTGGTTCCTAATCCCTGTTCCCGAAGGTGTTAATCCCGATGCTTGGCATCTATTAGCACTCTTTGTTGGAACGATCGCCGCAATTATTGGTAAAGCCCTTCCTATTGGCGGTGTTTCCATTATTGCCATTGCTTTAGTGGCTGCAACGGGAGTGACTAATCCAAACTCCACAAAGGATGCGATAGCGGATGCGTTAAGTGGTTTCTCAAATGACCTGATTTGGTTAATCGGTATTTCTATTATGGTTTCAATGAGCCTAAATAAAACCGGATTAGGCGCGAGGATTGGCTATTATGTTATTTCCTTATTTGGTAAAAAAACATTAGGTATTGCTTATTCACTGGCGATTGCAGAAACAGTACTTGCGCCAGTGACCCCAAGTAATACTGCGCGTGGCGGGGGGATCATTCACCCTATTATGCGCTCCATTGCGGATAGTTTTGGCTCTAAGGCCGATGATGGTACTGCCGGTAAAATAGGGCGTTATCTCTCTTTGGTTAACTATAATATTAACCCGATTACTTCAGCGATGTTTATTACCGCGACGGCGCCAAACCCTTTAATTGTCAGTTTGATTGTCAGCGAAGCTGGAGGAGCAAATGAATTAACTTGGTCAATGTGGGCGCTAGCAGCATTTGCACCTGCTTTGGTGTCGTTAATTTTGATGCCGTTAGTTATCTATTTCATGTATAAACCTGAAATTACGTCAACCCCTGATGCGCCTAATTTTGCAAAACAGCGTTTACAACAATTAGGCCCAATTTCATTACCAGAAGTTATTACGCTTGGCGTGTTTGTGCTATTACTGGTGATGTGGGCAGGTGTACCCGAACACGTATTTGGACCTGCTTATAAGATTAACGCAACAACGGCCGCATTTATTGGACTGGGTATTTTATTAGCCACGGGCGTCATCAATTGGGATGATGTATTAAAAAACAAAGGGGCTTGGGATACCGTTGTTTGGTTTGCTGCTTTGGTGATGATGGCAAGTTTCTTAGGTAAGCTAGGTTTAATTAAATGGATGTCCATCTCAGTAGGGACTTCAATCGATAATATGGGATTGAGTTGGGTTTGGGGAGCATTAATCCTTGTGCTTATCTATGTCTACTCACACTACTTCTTTGCGAGTACAACCGCCCACATTACCGCGATGTTTGCTGCTTTCTTTGCGGCTGGTTTAGCGCTTGGCGCTCCACCGATGTTACTCGGCTTAACCTTAGCATTCTCCTCTTCTTTGATGATGTCTCTGACCCATTACGGCACAGGAACTGCCCCCATTATTTTCGGTTCAGGCTACGTAACACTCGGCGAATGGTGGAAAGCCGGATTTGTGATGAGTGTCGTCAACCTTATTATCTGGATTGGTTTAGGCAGTATTTGGTGGAAAGTCTTAGGTTTCTGGTAATTCATTACTCAAACAAAAACCGCAATGGCCGGAGAAGATCCCGGCCATTTTTTTGTTTAGTAGGATGTCAACAGTAATACAATAGCGGTAGAGATACACGCCGCTAACATCACTTTAGACCAACTGAGATTGAACGATGAGTTCATGGCATTTTTCCATAACAAGCTAATTTCAGCAGGATGAGCATATTTGCGTGTATTAATAGCGCTTTTTATCTGACTAATTTTCTCTGAATCGTTATATGGATGTTTATGTGTGATTGACATATCGACCTACCTTTTTGAGCTGATGCGTAATGTGCTCACTGCATCAAGCCATTGATTAATTATCTATTTGCATTATGTCACCCCAAAATTTCAGAAAAATTGACCAGTTTAATGGCATATTTCCCCATTTATTCGATGAGAAAACAGTCAATAGGAAGGAATAGTGATTGATAACTGTATTTTATTAATGTCATTGGCGTGTTAAGAGGAAATGAAGAGGTTTTCAAAGCCCTATTTAATCAAGAGGCAAAATAGAGATTGGCATAAATGGTATAGACAGTATGATGATGACAATAATGTCGTGATTGATAGGTAAAATAAAATATGCAGTCGCAAAGGAAAGCCGAACTATTTTTAGTGCTGACCACTTTTATTGCCGCATGGGGATGGATTTTTTCTCGTGAAGCTGTACAAGGCATGCCAATATTTGCTTTTTTAGGTAGTCGTTTCTTATTGGCGGCGATCATTCTAGCCCCTTTTTGTTGGGGGAAACGCCATCATATTCGCTTGCAACAACTACCGAGTATTTTGATGACGGGGGGATGGATGGCCCTCAACCTCGTTTTATGGATTTATGCCGTTGCTACAACAGACTCGCTAGGTGAGGGCGCGTTTATCATGAGCCTAGCCATGCTGTTTGTGCCGTTAGTGGGTTGGGTGCTTTTAAAAATACGGCCGACACGTTATTTTTGGCAAGCGTTACCTGTTGCAGTATTAGGCTTAGCGTGTTTAACCCTGTTTAAGGGGCAAGTTCAGTTTAAGAGTAGTCAACTTTGGTTTTTAGCTGCCGCAATCGTTCAAGCCATTTATTTCTGCTATACCAGCGTCTATGCGCGTAGTGTTCCTGTTTTACCTTTAACGGCTATTCAGTTGGCTTGTACGGGCGTGGTTGGTTTGACGTTATCTCTTTTATTAGAGGAGTGGCCAACCACGTTAGCGCCATCGATATTGATGTGGTTTATTGCCAGTGTGGTGATAGCAACCAGCTTACGTTTTATTTTGCAGTTGATTGGGCAAAAAAATACCACTGCCGCGAACGCTGCCATTATTATGATTTTAGAACCGGTGATGACCGTGTTTGTTGCTGCCATTTGGTATCATGAACGGATGCCAATGATCCAAATAATAGGTTGTATTCTTATTTTAAGTGCTCTCTTTTATTATCGATGGCGCTCTTTTCGTGCATTATCAAAATAAGACTTTTACTAAAAATAGTCCTTATAATAGAGATTTTTTAAATTAAAGCAGCTATTATTATTTACATGAGAAAGGTATGGGTAATTAATCTAAATATGACTCTCTTATTTAAATTTTTTAGATTAATAGTAATGCAAACTAAATTTATAATAGGCTAAAGATGAAAAAGATCGCATTAATTTTGGGTATGGCAGGCATTATGACATTATTAGCAGCATGCTCGGACGATAAAGCCGAAATCGCTGAATCTAAAAAAGTTTTTGTGAGTGATTGTGTGAAAGCGTCTGGGAGTCCAGCCGGTGAAACCGCAGATGCTATTAGCGCAATTTGTGCCTGTGCATATGACAAAACAATCGAAAAATACGGTTTGAAAGAATATAAACGTATTGAAGGTGAATTAGCGAAATCAGCAACAGCAGAAGCTGATTTTCAAAAATCAATGGTTGAATTTGTTAATCAGTGTACAAAAGCTGAGCGTTAATTAAGATATATCACAGCGGTAAGTGTCTTGTTACCGCTGTGACTATTATTATGCGCTAAATAACTTTTTATATTGATAAGGCGCACTGCGTAAATATTGTGGTGCAACACTGATATTTTGCCCTAGTTGCGCTGCCGCATGCCAAGGCCAACGAGGGTTGAAGAGTATCCCTCGACCGATTGATACAAAATCCGCTTGCCCAGTAGCGATTATCGCTTCGGCTTGATTAGGCTCAGTAATAAGGCCGACGGCAATCACCGGCATCATTGTATGCTCATGAATAGCTTGAGCGAGTGGCACTTGGTAATTGGGGCTAATAGGGATCTGCTGCTCAGACGATAACCCCCCTGACGAGACGTGTATATAATCACAGCCTAGTGCTTCGAGTTGTTCAGTAAGTTCAATGGATTCAGGAACCCCCCATCCACCACTGACCCAGTCGGTTGCAGAAATTCGAACGCCAACAGCAATATTGGGATTAACTGCATCTCTAACCGCACGAAATACATCGATTAATAGACGACTGCGGTTTTTAAAATTGCCCCCATATTCATCTTGGCGCTGGTTCGCGATTGGCGATAAAAATTGATGCAATAAATAACCGTGGGCTGCATGGATTTCAATAACATCAAATCCCGCATATTCTGCACGTTTAGCCGCATCGACAAATTGTTGTTGGATGTCGTGGATCTCTTGTTTGCTCAGTTCTCTTGGCGGGTGTGAATGACCAAAAGGCAAGTTTGACGCAGAGACTGTTTCCCAGCCATTTTGTTCTTGTTTAGAGAGGCTCTGACCACCCAGCCAAGGGAGATCTGTTGAGGCTTTTCTACCTGCATGAGCGATTTGAATACCTAAGCGTGCATCAGCAAATTGCCTGATATCTGCTAACATGTTTTTTAGGGCGGTTGCCTGTTCATCATTCCAGATACCGAGATCTTTATAGGTGATACGCCCAGCGGGGGTGACTGCGCTAGCTTCGACAATAACTAACGACGCCCCTGAAAGCGCGAGATTCATATAGTGTGAATGATGCCAAGCGGTTGGCATGCCGTCGATGGCGGAATATTGGCACATCGGTGGAACAATGATCCTGTTTTTTAGGGAAATTTGCCCCAAAGCTGCGGGGGAAAATAGGAAGCTCATCTGTCTTGTTCCTTAGTGATCATGATTAATTTATCCATGATACAAGTAAGTTCAGTATCATTTTGTGCTGTTCATGTGGTTTTTTACAGTTAAAGCTCAATTCTATTAGTCACAGAATAATGCAAGTAGATAAGTATAAATTTGAGAACTATGTGAAAAAGTATAATTTTCTGTCTGTTTCTCCTCATTGTGAAAATAAAACACTAAAAAAAAATAGAAAACATAAACTAGTTTGATAATTAAAAATAATTACCCTCTTATAATCGCCAGCTTAGCAATTAAGTAAATAAAAAACAATTAATATTGGTATTAATTTTAATTAATGGTTTTAATGGTGCTAATAGCGTTTTGCTCTAAATTTTTATCTTAAACGCTGATTTTTATGGCTAATTTTTAGGTTGTTATTCAGCAAAAAAATGATCTAGCTCTTGCGAAAATTAATTTTGATTTATATAAGGTCAGGGAGATAGATGTGTATTTACCGTATATTCAAAATGCATATCGCAACATTGAAGATATACAATGGAATAAATTAATACTCGTTTAAGTGTATTTAATTTTCACCTTAAAAATATAATTCTAATAAGGAACTCAATGTGTTAACAATTATCGGTATATTGATCATTCTTTCCATCGTCACCTTGCTTATGATGGGAAAAGTTAGCCCTATCATTGCAATGTCTTGTATTCCTTTTATTGGCGCCCTGATTGCAGGGTATTCAATCCCTGAAATTTCAGCTTTTTTTGAAAGCGGTATCAATAAAGTCTCTAAAGTGGCGGCGATGTTCCTGTTCGCTATTTTATTCTTTAGTTTGATGAAAGATTTGCATATTTTTGATCCTCTTATCCGTTTGATGGTCAAAATGACGCGAGGCAATGTGATCATTGTGTGTGTGATGACCACACTAATTGCGGGTGTCGTGCATTTAGATGGCTCTGGTGCCGCGACATTCCTGATTATTATTCCAGCACTGCTGCCTTTATATCGCCAGCTCGGCATGAGCCCTTATTTAATGTTGTTATTGATGTGCGCCAGTATGGGGATTATGAACATGGTGCCATGGGGTGGCCCATTAGGCCGTGCTTCTGCGGTGACAGGCATTGATGCCGCAACGTTATGGCAAAGCTTGATCCCTGTGCAGATCATCGGTATGGCTGGTGCTGTGGTATTCGCAGTAATTATGGGTTTACGTGAGAAACGCCGTATTGCCGCTGCTGCACTTAAAGGCACAAGTCCGTATCTGATGGACTCTTTATTGCCTGCTAATGAGCAAATAGCGGATGTGAATGAACAAATAAACAAGCCACAAAAGCCATGGATTAACGGTGGGTTAATTGTCGCTTCTATTATTTGTCTGGCATTTGGACTGTTATCGGCGCCTTATGTGTTTATGATTGCGTTATCAATCGCCTTGCTGGTTAACTTTCCTAATCCGAAAGATCAAATGAAGGTTCTCTCTGAACATGCCCCACAAGCGTTAGGCATGGTCGCGATTATTCTCGCTGCGGGTGCTTTCCTCGGTATTTTGTCGGATGGGGGAATGCTAAAATCGATCGCTGAAGATTTAACGGCAATATTACCAACAGAATGGGTCTCTAAAATCCATATCTTTGTTGGCATCCTCGGCGTACCGATGGATATTTTCACCAGTACCGATGCGTATTACTTTGCTCTGCTACCTATTATTCAGCAAATCGCTGAAACGGCTGGTGTAGACCCCTCTTCGGTCGTATATGCAATGGCAATTGGTAATAACGCCGGAACATTTGTTAGCCCATTCTCACCAGCTGCATGGTTGGCAATGGGGCTTGCTGGAATTGATATGGGGCGCCATCTGCGCTATTCATTCGGTTGGATTTGGCTGTTTAGCTTCTTCACCTTAGCGGTAGGTGCTGTACTCGGCTTATATTAAGCCACAGGTTAGCCTTTTAATGCATCGGTGTGCCCCTTAAGATAAGGGGCACATTGTCATTTTTAACGTTTAAAATTGAGGGAAAGGGGCTAAACAGCGCGACACAGCAAAAGTGAAAGTGGGCTGATACGCGATGAAAGCCACTCCATTACCGTCATAGATTCAGATTAAATTGATAGCCTTTTACTTGACAGTTAGGCTAGAATCGGCCTGTTTTTAAATGAATTTGTTACTTTTGAATAAGTAACCCCCCATAACGAGGCCGTTCCGCGGAAGAGATATGTAATACCAACTCTTGATTTCTCACACAACACAGAGGCAAATCTTGCTAAAGGATTTGTTGTTTTTCCTATTTCTGTAGAGAAAGCATGATGAATATGCAATCAAGAAAGTATGGTAGAACGTATCACTATCCGTTCTCACCTGGCACCACCAGTGATGATCGTATCAATAGCGATTGGTGGTCGCACATCCAGAATATTGAACAACTGGTACATACTGAAAAACTCGATGGTGAAAATAATTGCTTAAGCCAATATGGGGTTTTTGCTCGCTCGCATGCTGCGCCAACACAGTCAGCATGGAGCCAACAGATCCGCCAGCGCTGGCAGTTAATTAAAAACGATTTAGGGGATATCGAACTGTTTGGCGAAAACCTCTATGCGATACACTCTATTGAATATCAACATATTGAAGATTACTTCTATGTTTTTGCCGTGCGACAAGGTGACTATTGGCTTAGCTGGGAAGAGGTGAAGTTTTATGCCGCTCTATTTGATTTTCCAACAGTGCCGGAGCTAACCCTCAAGATTGATAGGCAACTTGGGCCACAGGCTTATGCGGCTCAGCTTAGTGAGGCCGCTTCACAAGATAGCCTTTTTGGGGCTTGTGATACGTTTACTCAGCAACCTTGTAGTATGGAAGGCATTGTGACTCGCGATAGCCGCCGTTTTTTGGTCGCTGATTTTATGCAGCATGTCTTTAAATATGTGCGAAAAAACCATGTTAAAACCGATATTCATTGGAAAAGACATTGGCAGCGAGCGAAGTTAGCGTTCGAACGCCAAAAGGGGGAAGTATGAGTTGGCAATTGACTGAACAACGCGCATGGTCACAGCTAGAGGCGCAATTTGATTTTGTGCGTGATATGCGAGGCGTACCGCAAGATGCGCTGCATCATGCCGAAGGTGATGTGGCAACACATACACAAATGGTTTTAGCAGCACTCGAAGCATTACCTGAATACCAACAACTCCCTGTTTTACAGCAAAATATCGTTTGGGCAGCAGCACTGCTGCATGATGTTGAAAAGCGTACGACAACACGAGAAGATGAAAACGGGCGTATTATCTCTCCTGGTCATGCGAAAAAAGGTGAATTATCTGCTCGACGCATTCTTTATCGAGAGGTTGAAACCCCGTTTGCGATACGTGAACAAATCGCCGCTTTAGTTCGCTATCATGGCTTACCTTTATGGTTGATGGAAAAAGTCGACCCTGAGCGGGCGCTATTTGCTGCTTCTTTACGTGTTGATATGTCACTGCTGTGTTTATTAGCAAAGGCGGACGTATTGGGGCGCATATGCCAAGATCAGTCGGAACTCTTGTCTCGCATTGAAATATTTGAGCTATTTTGTCGCGAACAGGGGTGTTGGACGCAACCAAAAGCTTTTGCTTCGGCGGCTGGGCGTTTCCACTATTTTCATCACCAGCGTGGCACTACGGATTACGAGCCTTTTGAGGAGCAAGGAAGTGAAGTGGTTATGCTGTGTGGCTTGCCGGGAATGGGAAAAGATCACTTTATTGCTCAGCATTATCCGCAATGGGAAGTGGTCTGCCTTGATGAAATTCGTCGCGCGCATAAAATCGATCCTGCCGATAAAAATGCGCAAGGTTGGGTCGCTCAACAAGCGAAGGAGCAGGCGAAAGTCTTGTTACGTGCAAAAAAGGACTTTATTTGGAATGCAACTTCACTGAGTGCGTCATTAAGAGCCAGTATGATCGGTTTGTTTGCCCGCTATCAGGCGAAAATTCACCTTATTTATTTGGAAGTTCCCTACAAGCAGTGGCAACAACAAAATCGTCAACGTGACTACGCCGTGCCAGAAAAGGTAATGGAGCGTATGGCAAGTAAATTAGAATTGCCAACACCCGATGAGGCTCATCAAGTTTCTTATGTGATCCAAGGGGAATTTCAGTCACACTAGTTAGAGAAAGGTGACGCCTATAATAGATAGGCGTCATGTGTCAGAGAGATAACCGATTAAGGAACATACACATCCCCGGAAAATAGCTTTCGCGCCGTTCGAATAATGGAAGCTTGTAACCCTTCTGGGAAGTCGCCTTGCTGATTGAGCGAAACATCAAAATGACCACTGAGGTGTTCAATCGAGATATGCTGCATATCGACATTTTTTGTTAAATAACGCTTGATGACGCTATTTTCTAAGATGGTGCCTGTCGCTATTGCAATAGCGCCTGTAACAGCTAATGCACCGTGACACTTATGAGGCATAAAATAGCGAACGTTAACCGTTCCACCATGAATTGCAGGGGAAACCAGAACAGGCTTGGGGATCACTTTTTGGCTGACATCACCTAATCCCATCGCAAGGCCAGCTTGGCGGCGAATGCTCTCTAGGCGCTGCATAAACGCCTTATCCGCTTCAAGTTGAGCCGCGCTCTCATAACCCGTTTTGTTTAATTGAGGGGCGTCAATGAGCACAACTGGCATCGCCATATCGATACAACTGACTTCGACGCCATCGAAAGTATCAATGGCATGGCCCGTGGGGAGTAGTTTTCCAGTTTTTGTACCACACGCATTTAAAAATGTGAGGGCGATAGGGGCAGCATGACCAGGAACGCTTGCAATGGTGGTATCACCTTCATAAACAATATGACCATTTGGTGTTTGTACTGTGGCGTTGACGAAAGTATTCGTATTGATATTACGAATTCGGATTGTTGTTTCATCACCTGTTATAGGCATTAACCCTTTTTCGATGGCGTAAGCGCCAACGGCACAGAGAATATTGCCACAATTAGGCGCGGTATCAACAATACGTTCCGTCACTGAAACTTGAGCAAATAAATAATCAATGTCGGCATCAGGGTGGGGGGAGCGGCTAATGATTGCCACTTTACTGGTTTGAGGGCTACCACCACCAATACCATCAATTTGTAGTGCGTGGCCCGATCCCATAATAGCTAATATGAGTTCATCGCGCTCTTGGATATTCTTTGGTAGGTCATCCGCTAATAAAAATACGCCTTTAGATGTGCCGCCACGCATCAACATACAAGGTATTTTTTTCATGTATTTTCCTATTTAGAGTATTGCTCATTTATTATTTATGCTGTTGATGGCATGAAATAAAAACAATCGCTGCCGATAGCACAGCAAAATAATAGGAAGAGGGCATTTAATATTTAAATGGGATCTCATAAGCTCAGATCCCATTGTTAATTTAATTTGTATTCAGATTATTATTTTCTAAATTAAACCGGAGCTGATTAATATTTCCCACCAGCCTAAACCAATTGTCATATGTACCAGTAAACTTAAGAATGCAACGATACCACCTATAATCCACCAAGAACGAATATCGTTGTAGCCAGCACCGAAGACGATTGGTGCTGCCGCGCCTCCGTAGTGGGTTAAGCTGCCACCGTAAGCATTCGAGAAGAGTAGACCGAGGGCTAGCAGCATTGGTGGTGCACCCGCAACCATACCGACAGTTGCAAACACAGGCACCATTGCAGCGACATAAGCACCGCCAGACGCGAAGAGGTAACGTATCGCAACACTGATAAACATAATCACAAAGAAGGCGAGCATGGTTTGATCACCGAATGAGAGGTGTTGACCCATAACATTGGCTAACCATTCGAAAAAGCCAGCTTTTGTCAGTACACCAGACATCCCGATGATACCGCCGTACCAAATCAAGGTATTCCAGCCACCTTTATTTTTTAGCACATCATCCCAAGTCACAACGCCCAGAATTAATGTCAAAGCCATAACACAAATCGCAACAGTGGAAGCACTGACACCAATTTTATCGGCAAAGATCCAACCCGCTAAAGCTAATAGGAACACAATACTCAGCAGCTTTTCTCTTACCGTCATGGGGCCAAGCTCTTCTAAACCTTTTGCGGCGATCTCTTTGTTGTTGACCTTTTTTAACTCAGGTGGATAAAGCTTATAGATAATGAATGGCGTTAAAATGAGCATGATAAGACCCGGAACTGCGGCTGCAAGCGCCCAGCCTCCCCAACTCAAACTAATCCCCATAATATCGCTCATCATCGCCAGTGCTAACGCATTCGGAGCCATAGCTGTTAGGAACATATAGCTGGTGGTTTTTGTCACCATATAAACGTTCACTAAAAGGTAGTGACCTGCTTTTCGAGGGCTTTTTTCGGGATCTGAACCCAGAGCCACAGCCACACTGTTAATGATAGGGAAAACAATCCCACCAGCACGCGCGGTATTGGAGGGGGTTGCAGGCGCGATAATTAAGTCAAGGATGGCAGTCACATAGCCAAGACCTAATGTCGTACTACCTAATTTACCAATTAAAACATAGGAAAGTCGTTTACCTAACCCAGTGATCACGAAAGCAGCACTGAGTGTAAACGCTGCAAAGACTAACCATGTTGTACCCGAAGCATAACCACTTAAGACCTCGCTCACTTTGACATCTTTAGTGCCAGTCACACCGATGATCGTCGCACTTGCAGCAATGGTGGCTAACAATATTACAGGTTCAGAATAAGGTTTTAGTACCAGCCCGACGATAGCGGCTAAGTAGAGACCAAATAGTAACCAAGCAATATGGGGTAGCCCCTCCGGCGTGGGAATAAGCGATATGATTATGGGAATCGCTATTAGAATAAATAGCTTCCATATTTTATCTTTTTGCATAGGCCAGTTTCCTTAATATTAATACTAAACTTAATTAATATTAAATTTTATGAACTTTAATATTATGAATTTGTTTAATGACAAATTTGGCATGCAGAGATTCGTTGAAGAGTGTCAATCTCTTCTTCAATACCAAATAAGTTATAAATTCGTTAAACTAATAATCAATATTTAATTAACATATCTTTATTAAAATGATTTTTAATTTTCCTATGTTGATTTAAATTTATTTTTTATTAATGAGTAAAATGGATCCTGTCTTTTGAATAAGGTAACCGAGATAAAAACCACGTTAAAATAAGTAAATCAGCACTTCCTCCAGGACTTAAATTTTTTGCGATACATTGATTATCGAATGATTTAATTTTTTCTAAATCAGCAGAGGTTGTTAATCCACCTTGGTCGAGTAAAGTTTGCGCTTGTGTTTTTAACCATGCTAACCCTTCCAATCCACCACGATTGGCAACATTGGTATCATCATTGTTCGCCATTAATAGGATTAACGTTTCAAGTAATGCGAGTTCTTGTGGTTTACCTTCAACAAGTTGTTTTAAATAGTAGGGGAGCGATAAATTGACGACTAATTGATAACCACTTTCAGCTTCACCGCGCGCGCCTGTCAAACCGAAAGATTGATATAACCGCTGGCCTGCTGTAGGACGGATCGTTTTATGTTTTAGTTCCGCGGTAATGCCTCGGCACATTTGTGATACCCCATCACTGATACTCTTGGCTGAAACGGGTTCATGCAGTGCTAATTGGCGACCAATAACGGTTAGTAGTAATCCAAGAGAAAATATTGATCCTTTATGGGTATTAACCCCTTTGGTGGATTGGAACATCGACTTTTCACAAGCTATACCAATAGGGCGAATAAGCGTCAAAACTTGCTCGATGGGGTACTGCTTATATTTGGCGCCTGCCAGTAAAAAGTCAGGAAAATGTTGTGCAATAGCATGAGCACTAAGATGAAAATCGGTCAGCGCCATGTCTTTATGAGCACCAGTATTGAATTTATCAACTAACCCTGGTTTGGGGGTTAAATTGACTTCTGCCATCATGGCTTGCCAGCCGAGTTGGCTGTAGTAGTGCACGATCTCTTGTGTGAGTTGCTCTGTTTGCTCAATCGTGATTGGACGCATTGGCTAGCACCTCTATTTGATGAATAATTTCACTTAATGAATGAGCACGCTCTCGCGCACAGATCTTAGCTTCTTTTTCGCAGATTAAGCAGTGTCTAGGAGGAAGTTGCAGCTCAGAGCGCGAATATTGCCGTCCTTGTGCATCAAAGACATCAAAATCCCATAGACGACCGACCGCTGATAACTCTTCTGCTTCAATTAAGGCAGTTTTAACCTCAATGGCATCGGCATCGACTGCCACGAAACATTCAGGGCCTGTTGGTAAAGCGAAAGATTGTTGTGCTAAAAGTACCCACTGCCTGCATTGAGCCACCTGTTTAAGCGCATTTAATCCCTGATTAAAGATTTGCCTGACAAGATGATTATCTTTAACAGGTCCAGGAAAAACGACAGTAAACGAAATCAGGGTTACCTGATGGAGACCAATCCATTGTTGTTGCCGAGCCTGACGAACATCACGGCTTGCCAACAATTCAGATAAAGAAATTTCAGGTTGCTCTATCGTATCAGGCAGTGGGTAAAACATGGTGTTACTCCTTAACCTGATGCACGACATCAATTACAGAGCCATCGCGATAACGAACTACTGCCACGACTTTGTCTGTAAATTCAATCGGATTAGGTTTACCCGTTAACAGTTCAGCACGTTCGCGTAACCAATCAATGGAGACCGTTTTTATGCCCTGACTTTCCAATTGCTGTTTTAGCTCAGGACGGGCAGGGTTGACGGCAATACCATGGTCAGTGACGAGAATATCGACGCTAGAGCCGGGGGTAACACAAGTGATCACTTCATCGACTAAAGTTGGAATGCGACCACGTACTAAAGGTGCAACAATGATTGACAGTTTTGATGCAACCGCGGTATCACTGTGTCCGCCAGATGCACCGCGGATCACGCCATCTGAGCCAGTTAACACGTTGACATTAAAGCGTGTATCAATTTCGAGGGCGCTGAGTACAACAACGTCAAGCATATCAACAGAGGCCCCTTTTGAGTCAAAGCAAGCGTATTGATTGGCGCTGATTTCGATGTGATTCGGGTTGCGGGCGAGTGACATTGCCGCAGCACGGTCAAAACTCTGCACATCAATTAACTTGCGAATAAAGCCTTTTTCATGCAGATCAACAATCGTGGATGTGATACCCCCTAATGCAAAACCTGCACAGATGTTATGGCGACGCATTTTGTCTTCAAGGAAACGAGTGACGGCAAGTGAAGCACCGCCAGTCCCCGTTTGTAGTGAAAAACCTTCTTTAAAGTAGCCTGATTTTTCGATGACGTCTGCGGCTGTTCGCGCAATCAGTAATTCACGCGGATTAGAGGTCATACGAGTTGCATCGGCACCGATTTTGTCGGCATCCCCCACACGCGCTACTTTGACGATATAATCGACTTCATCTTGTTTGATGCTAGCAGGGTTATGTGGATAAGGGAGTAACTCTTCGGTTAGCATCACGACTTTATTTGCCGTTTCGGCATCAATTTTTGCATAACCTAATGAACCGCAACAAGCTTCACCGGTATAGCCATTGGCATTACCGTATTCATCACAAGATGGAACACCAATAAAAGCCACATCGATATTCAGTTCGCCGCTATGGATCAGGTTAGCTCGCCCACCATGCGAGTGAATCTGTACTGGTTCAGCTAATTCACCACGGGAAATGGCTTCTGCTAATGGCCCACGAATACCGGATGTGTAAATTTTGCGGATAACGCCATGGCGAATATGTTCTACTAATGGGGAATGGCAAGCACTCAACGAGCTAGAAGCCAGAGTGAGATTACGGAATCCCATCTCTGCAATCACTTGCATGACAAGGTTGATGGTCAAATCACCGCCACGAAAAGCATGGTGGAATGAAATGGTCATGCCATCTTTTAAACCTGAACGGCGGATGGCGACTTGCAAATCATCACACAGTTTGCGATTGCGGGGTTTTTGAACTTGTTGTTGTACTTTGCCAATATCTTTAAATTGACGAGGGGCATCGTCAGTTATATGGTCAAAATAGGCTGATACGCGTGCCTGGCGCTGTGTTATCGTTGTCATTTTCAATGCCTCACTCTTCTCGAATACCTGATAATGCCGCTCGTGAAAGCACTAAGCGTGCTCGGTCAATGACAGGGCCATCAACCATTTTTCCGTTCAGTGAAACCACACCACGGCCTTCTTGTTCCGCGGCATTGGCGGCATCAACAACGCGTTGGGCGTGATCCACTTCTTTTTGTGTCGGCGCATAAAGGTTATGAAGGAGTTCGATTTGACGAGGATTAATTAAGGATTTGCCATCAAAACCAAGTTGCTTAATGTGTGCGGCTTCTTTTAAGAAACCTTCTTCATTATTGGCGTCAGAGTATACGGTATCAAATGCTTGAATACCGGCTGAGCGTGCAGCTTGTAAAATGGCGCACCGAGCATAGAGGAGTTCAATACCGTCTGGAGACCGCTCGGTACGCAAATTGCGGACATAGTCCTCGGCACCTAATGCGATGCCAATAAGTCGGGGTGATGAGTGAGCAATGTTGACTGCCTGTGTGATCCCCATCGGTGATTCAATAGCAGCAAGCAAACCGGTGCTACCAGGTTCGCGACCACAGCTTTTCTCAATACGTAAAATTTCATTTTCGATATCAATAACATCTTGTGCTGTATCTGTTTTGGGTAAACGCACAATATCAGCACCACCGCGAACAACGGCTTCTAAGTCTGCGACGCCGAAAGCGGAATCCAGAGCATTGACACGAACAATGGTTTCAACATCCTGATATAAAGGGTGTTGTAGCGCATGATAGACCAAACGACGAGCCGTATCTTTTTCGCGCAAGGCGACGGAGTCTTCAAGGTCGAACATCAACGCATCGGCTTTGTAAATAAATGAGTTACTCAGCATTGCGGCATTAGAGCCGGGGACAAACAGCATGCTTCTACGCGTCCGAGTTTTTCTTTCCGGTGTCATTATTTGTCCTCCCAAGGCAATGCAGTGATATCACATGCTCTTGCAAGCAAGGCTTCTAGGCGCGCTCTAAGAACACATTCAAGGGCACCCTTATCATCAATAATGATTTGAGCGCCTTCAATTTCATGTTGTTCAATCAATTCAAGGACAATTTTTTCAATCGCATCACCAAACTGTTTCTCAACACTACTGCTGATTTGTATTGAAACTTCCTGCGTGTCTTCTAAGGGTTCTATTCGTACCATGACATCGCTTGATTCAAGCGTGCCTGCAACGGCTGCGTGGAGTATTTTCATAGTTCACCTGTGACTAATTCAGAATTTTCGATACGGTGAGGGGCCGATGTTGAACGGGAAGCTAACATATCCTCTAAATAGCGATAGGTTGCCTCGGGAACAATCGGCTTGATCGCCGCAAGATCTTTTTTAGCAAGCAGTCTACGAACTTGTGAGGCGGATACCGCCGTGCCGTCATAGACCATTCGCGGAAATTCAACCAGCTCAATAGGTGGATAACTAAGCGTGCGAGTTTCGAGCCAATAGCGCATGTCTTCGTTATATTGATTAGTGACTTTGCAAAAAGGCTCAGTGCCCACAAAACGGTGTGTGATCCCCAGTGCTGGTGCAATATATTGACGGAAAATTTTGATATCGATTTCGGTATAACAATTATCAACAACGGCTTTGTCCTTGATGAAATAGCAGGGAAAAGTCGCTCTTGAGATGATGTATTCAGAGCCTTTGTGGATAGTGAGATTTTCAATTCCTTTGGTGCCTGCCTCAATCAGTGCTAAGCGAACGCTATAAGGGAACCGTGAGGTATCTTCTTTGACGACAAATAAATGTAGCCAATCACAAGATTGAGCGGCTTTTTCGATTAAATAGCGGTGACCCAGAGTGAATGGATTGGCATTCATCACGATAGCACCTATTTTTTTGCCTTCTTTACGGTAGTTTTTTAAGTTTTTAATATAGCGTTTTAAGTAACAACAACTATTTTCCATTAATACCATGATATTTGGCACAGTAGCCAAAGTATGGAATCCACATTGTTGAAATAAACTTTCGTTTTGAGTTTTAGTATAAATGAAGAGATGGGTTGTATTATTTTCGTAGGCAAGGTTAACTAATTCAGTGGCTAATTTTAATGCAAGACCTTCACCACGAACATGATCACTGATAGCCACACATTTAATAACATTTTTAGCGAGGCCACCACATGCAATTAATTTATCATTGCGCGTAATTGTAATAAAAACGTCAATGCTTGAATCAATATCGAGGTCGTTCTCTTTTAAAAACTGAGCAATTTCAGCTAGTTTCCTGTTCTCATGACGTTTTACTTGGTGAAACGTTATGTTTTCGAACATATTAGTATCCTGCATCTCATATAGAGATGTTTTTAAGTTGTTACTAATGTTAAAGTTAATTAAATAAAACTCTTAATATTAATTTAATAAATAACTCATTAGCTTTTTATTTAATTATCCTTTTCGATATTAATATTAATGCTTATAGCATTATTATATTTGACCTGTTTCATGTTTCTAAAAGGAGTTTGTATTTGTTTAATGGTTTTTATGCACTTTATTATGGGATATGTTTTTTATTGCTTGGTTTTAATGGATTTAATTATTAATATGGTGTTTATTTGCTCGCTAAATCGAGTCTAGTGTGTGTTATTGGCTTGCTTTTCGTGTAACAATATTTTTACTTTTCAGTAGGTAACATAGGGTATCTCATGGCAAAAGAGCATCAACGTTCTCTATTTAGAAAAAATAAATCGATATCCTTTTCAGTACGGGTGTTCTTTTTGCTATTACTCGTTTCTGTCGTATTGACTTTTAGCCTAGGCAAGTATTTCACCGACACGGCAGAAAACCGTTTAATGGCCAATATTCGCTCTCTTGCCATGAGTCAGGCGAAGCTGATTGCATCGATGGAAGGTATCGTCCAATCCGTCAAAACCAAAGACATTCAAAGCCTCAAAGTGATTGCAGATCAACTAAATCAAGATTCAGATTATGATTATGTGGTGATAGGGGATGAAAATTCGATGCGCTTATATCACCCAAACCAAGAAAAGGTTGGCTTTAAAATGCAGTGGAATAAACCCGGTGCATTGGAACGAGGTGAAAGCTATTTTATTGACGGTGAAGGGTCTATAGGGAATGCTGTACGCGCAAAAACGCCGATATTTGATGAAAATAATAAGGTGATTGGGGTGGTGTCTATCGGGTACCTCACCAATAAAATTGAAACTTCCCGTAGTGAATTATTTGTACAAACGGGAGCCACCTTTTTTGGGGTTTTGGTCATCTTGCTTTTTTTGTCATGGGCCTTTACTCGGTTGATCCAACGGCAAATGCTGGGGATGGAGCCAGAGCAGATCGCGCAAATGGTGGTTATGCAAAAAGGGATCTTTGAAGCCGTTTTCGAAGGGGTGATTGCCGTTGATTGTGAAGGGCGCATCATTAATATCAATCACAACGCACGCAAAATGCTCTCCCTAAGTGAACCATCTAACCATTTGGTTGGGCGCGCTATCAGTGAGTTAGTGACGCCGGCAACATTTTTTATTAATGATATCTCTACCACACAACATGATGTCATTTGTTCCTTCAATGGGTTAAATGTGATTGCAAACCGCATTGCATTACACGATGAAAATCACTTAATTGGCGCGGTCATTAGCTTTCGTAGCCAAAATGATATTGAATCTCTCAATTCCCAATTGACACAAGTACGTCAATACGTTGAGAATTTGCGCTCTTTGCGTCATGAACACCTTAATTGGATGTCAACGCTGAGCGGCCTTCTACAAATGAAGGAATATGATCAAGCACTAGCGATGATCAAAGGGGAATCTGAGTCACAACAGCAGTTGATTGATTCATTACGCAAGCAATTTGCCGATAAGCAAGTCGCTGGGTTACTGTTTGGTAAATATCACCGTGCCAGAGAGCTTGGGGTGCAATTGGTATTTATAGAAGGGTGCCAATTGAGTTCGTTACCGCCGTTACTTAGCAGTACAGAATTTTGTGCCATTTTGGGGAATCTTCTGGACAATGCGTTTGAAGCAAGCTTGAAAAATAATGAGGGTAATAAGCAGGTTGAGTTGTACCTTTCTGATGAAGGGAGCGAGTTTGTGATCGAAGTCGCGGATCAGGGCTGTGGTTTCCCTGCTGAAATGAAAGAAAGGTGGTTTGAAAGAGGTATGACAACAAAAACGGAGTCAGTCGATGGGCACGGCATTGGCTTGTATCTTGTGGCTTCGTATGTCAAAAGGTGTGATGGTGTGGTTATAATTGAAGATAATCAACCACATGGTACTCTATTCTCAATTTTTATTCCGAAAGTGAAGATGCAAAATGATTAAGATAAAAATCCTCATTGTGGAAGATGAACTCTTATTAGCAGAAATGCACGGTGAGTATATAAAATCCTATCCCGCTTGCGATAAAGTTTGGGTTGCAGGTGATTTGGCTCAGGCCAGAAAAATGATTGAATATATGAAGCCTGATCTCATCTTACTCGATAACTATTTGCCTGACGGTAAAGGCATTGATCTGGTTCATGAATTGATCCAAGAAAGAAACAACGCCGATATCGTATTTACCACGGCGGCGAGCGATATGGAAACTGTCTCAGAAGCTATCCGCTTAGGTGTGTTCGATTATTTGGTGAAGCCTATTGCTTATGAGCGCTTAGGGCAAACACTCGATCGCTATATTCAACGTAAATCAGTGTTACAGGCAGGGAGCAAAACAAATCAAAGCCAAATCGACGATATGTTTAATACTTATGCACGGGGGGAGGCCAAAGAGGAACTACCAACAGGGATTGATGCGTTGACACTCGAAAAAGTGCTCTCACTTTTTGCACAACCCGATGCGGAATATACCGCCGAGACAATTGCAGAAACAATTAAACTGAGCCGTACAACGGCACGCCGTTATTTAGAGTACTGCTTAGCTCAACATAAAATCGAAGCGGAAATTGAGTACGGCAAAGTAGGGCGGCCTCAACGAATCTACCGTGCCGTTCAAAAATAGCGGGTAATAACATCATGAAGTCTGCATAAACAAACAGCAAACCGTTTTTATGCAGACAAGCAGGATTATTTTTTAAGGTTATTTTCGAGGATCAACACTTTCTTTTCTGCTCTTTCATTTCCCTGAGAGGCGGCGAGCTTATACCAGTAAAGTGCTTTTCTATCATCCTGTTTGACGCCCATACCGTATTGGTAGCATGCTCCCGTGGCATATTGTGCGTCATTATTACCGTGTTGGGCTGCGCGAATAAACCAGTGACAGGCTTTTGCTTGGTCAGCAGGCACACCATCACCCCTCGCATAAATTAATGCTAAATTAAATTGAGCAGAAATTTCACCTTGTTCGGAGGCCAGTGTTAGCCATTTAATCGCGGATTTCACCTCTTTTTTCACCCCCTGACCATGCAAATAGAGCATACCTAAGCTATTTTGTGCGGGTGAAAAGCCCAGTTGAGCTGAGCGTGAAAAGTATTGATAGGCTTGCTGATAATCGGCTTTATCGTACATGCCAGTGGCGGCTTGATAACCCAATAAATAAAGAGCCTGGGGATTATTTTGCTTTGCTAGCGACTGGTAGATTTGTTGTGCTTTTTGGGGGGCTTCAGTAACGGCAATGCCTTTTTCATACCAGTAAGCTAGCATTAATTCTGCGGGTTGAAAATGTTGTGCTGCCGCCTTAACCAACCAAGCTTCGGCTTGTTGTTTATTTTTAGGCAATAATTTATCAACGCCGCTCAGAGTATATTCAGCCATATTTAATTGGCCTAGAGGGTCGCCTGCTTCAGCCGCTTTTTTCATCCAAAACAGCATTTGTTCTGGGCTCTTATCGACGCCATTGCCTTGTTGATACAGCAACGCAAGGTTAATTTGCGCTTTTGTAAACCCTTGCTGAGCCGACAAACGATACCACTTAGCGGCCTCCGTTAACTGTTTTTCGGATTGAAGCAGCATAGCAAGGTTAAACTGAGCTTCGGCTTGTCCGTCCTGCGCACTTTTGAGCAACAGTTGTTTGTCTTGAGGGGGAGACAAAGGTGCTGCATAACTGTTAAGCGCAAAGGCACTGCAAATAACGAACAGTGACAACAAAAATTTTTTCACTGAAGATCCTTTTATTAACGTATCTACCATAAGGTTAACTCGCTGTTTTCCCTAGCGCAATAAACAATCTCTTTCAGGTGGTTATCGCAAAATAGCTATTTGTGCTGCAAAAGGAATTTCTGGTGATAAAAAAATAAAAAATTATGAACCTTTTGTATGAGCTGGTGGTCTTAGTAATAAGTATATTCTGTTTGCTTGCGTAAACATTCATATATTTACCCTCAACATTCATTTCTTTACATGAAGTAATGCAATAATGCAGCTATGAAATGGTAGTTTTACTCGAAGTAACTAAGATCCTTAAGTAGAATGCATTATGCCCAGCCGATTTGCTGGGCTTTTTTTTATCTAACTTCCTTCAAATCCCACCTGATTAGTTCTGTGAATAGATAGATGGAGTGTGGTTCCATACGACTCCCATCGGCGTGATTAAATATCAAACAACCCATCCCAAATAGAGTATCCAATAATAGATTTTTTAGTCGGACGGCACTGTCATATAACAATCCACCGAGGGAAAGATATAAGATTATTAATTGAAATGAGCTTAAGGTAAATTTAATTATCTTAGTTTTAAAATTAGCACAAAATGCTTAACATTTACGTATCAATTGGTTAATTAATATCCAGTATTAACTGTGTAAATTAGCTATAAAAGTGACCTTATTCACGATATCGAACTATTTATGGGGTAATTAGTACTAGCTAAATCTTTATTTTTGGTGCATAAATAGCGTATATTGCTTAATTGATTTTCGCATTTCTAGCGGTATTTATCACTATCAATGTTGAATAAATAATCAAATCTGCTTTAACTCATTGAATTTTATGTTTGTGATTCATAAGCATCCTATTACACACAGTGATGTCGAATTTGAAGGTTAATGTATCGGCGGGAAGTTAGTGAATTTAACGCGTTTAACCGGACAACTTTGGATTTTTAAACTGGAATTCTTGAGACAATAACAATGCTGAGGGTATAAACAGTACCCCATTTAGCTTTTTTTGCTTATGTACAGGTTGTCATAGAGGTAACTAGTGTCCACAACTAACAACAAAGAGGAAGTCAGTCTTAACGCGTTTAAGCAACCTCGCTCGTTCTATCTCATCTTTTCTATTGAACTTTGGGAACGTTTTGGTTATTACGGTCTCCAAGGGATCCTCCCTCTCTACCTAAGCCAAGTGCTGGGCATGTCAGAAACAGAGTCAATTACTTTGTTTTCTGCTTTTGCTGCATTAGTTTATGGCTTTGTTGCTATTGGGGGATGGTTAGGCGATAAAATTCTCGGCACAAAACGCGTTATCGTTCTCGGTACGTTAGTGTTAATTGCTGGTTATGCTTTCGTCGCATATTCAGGGCACGATGTCTCCATGGTGTATATCGGGCTAGCAACGATTGCTGTTGGGAATGGTTTATTTAAGGCTAACCCATCATCGTTACTATCCACTTGTTATGAAAAAGATGACCCGCGTTTGGATGGTGCATTCACCATGTACTATATGTCCGTTAACATCGGCTCTCTTTTCTCGATGTTAGCAACGCCTTGGTTGGCAAAACATTATGGTTGGGATATTGCCTTTTCCCTCAGTGTTGTCGGCCTCGTTATCACATTGATTAACTTCTTTATGTGTAAGAAATGGGTTGCCGATCATGGTTCTAAACCTGACTTTGCTCCAATAGTGATTTCTAAATTGCTAGTGACTATTGTAGGGGTTGTGGCTCTGATCGTGATTTCTACATGGTTACTGCACAATTTGGAGATCGCTCGTGCAGCATTGGGTATCATTTCGCTAGGGATTATTGTTATCTTTATTAAAGAAACCTTAGCGCTAAATGGCTCTGCACGTCGCCGCATGATTGTTGCACTTATTCTGATGTTAGAAGCTATCGTCTTCTTTGTTCTGTACAGTCAGATGCCAACCTCGCTTAACTTCTTTGCGTTACACAACGTTGAGCATGAAATATTTGGAATATTCTCTGTTGAACCAGCACAATATCAAGCATTAAACCCATTCTGGATTATTATTGGTAGCCCAATTCTGGCGGCAATCTACAATAAAATGGGCGATCACTTACCGATGCCACACAAGTTTGCTATCGGTATGTTGCTATGCTCGGCAGCCTTCTTGGTGTTGCCATTAGGTGCGAAATTTGCCAACGAGGCGGGGATAGTGTCTGCTGGCTGGCTCATAATTTGTTACGGTTTCCAAAGTATTGGTGAACTGATGATCTCAGGTCTCGGCCTCGCGATGGTAGCGCAATTGGTTCCTCAGCGTTTGATGGGCTTTATCATGGGAGCATGGTTCTTAACTAACTCTGCTGCTGCATTTATTGCCGGTTACGTAGCATCCTTGGCCGCTGTACCAGAAGGGAAGGTGACAAGTTCACTTGAATCACTATCCGTTTACAGTGATGTCTTCTTGAAAATTGGTATTGTAACGGGTGTGATTGCGATTTTGATGGTGATTACTGCTCCAATGTTGAATCGTATGACATTGGCACAAGATAAATAACGCAGTTTAACCTATATAAAAGGCCATAGACGGTGAGCTGTCTATGGCCTTTTTACTATGTCACCATCCTTTTTACTATGATGGGGTCAGGAATATGTTGTTGTAATACCATGCAAGGGAACAACCGCATATTGGGGCAATTAGTTTTTCACTTTATGCACAATATCAACGTATTTTGATTTATCATCCGGTGTTGGATAAATACGATAAGTATATTCTTCCGGCGTCACGGTGATGTTTTCAACTACGCGGGTAAATAGCACTTCACCTTTATCATTTTTCGCGGTAATTGAGCGGCTTTTACCATCGTCACTAAATGACCAGTCACCCTGCATTTTTGGCTTACCTTCTGGCGTCATCATTTTAAATGTGCCATCTGGAAAGTATTCGGCAAGTCCAAAGAAATTGGCAACTTGTTCATTGGCTGGGTCAACTTGCTTGTTATCTTGATCAAGCGCTTCTGTGGTTACCCAGACTTTACCTACCATGATATCCTCATAGCTATTGAGTTTTTTCGCGACAGACGCTGAAAACGTAGTGCTAGCGTTAGCATTTGAGTTAGCTTGAGCTGTAAAAGCAGACAGGGTTGACAGAGCGACGGCTGTGGCGATAAAAAGTTTCAATTTCATAAATACTCCATTATTAGATCATGATACAGATGATTAAAAAATATCCTTCTATAACCTAGAAGAATAATGTCAAAATGTGAAGGTGAAAATTATTGCCAATTATGTCGTCGAACTAAGTAGATTTACAAAGACGCTTTGAAAAAGAACTGGTAGGTTTAATACCAGTTCGATCAGATGAGATTAATGGAAATGTCGGTTATTAATAATCTTTAACGAACGGTTATGACCATTAATTAGCAGCGTATTCGAGGTGTAACTGTGGGCATGATGCGCGATGCCATCCATTAACACTGTGGGGGTAATGGCTGTTGCTGCAAACATGACATCATTACTACTCACCATTGAGTCTAATGTGAGAATTTCCCCAATATTCACGCCCATTTGGCGGCAGCGCGCTGCCTCTTGCTCAGCTAAGAGTCTATTTTGTGCATTATCTCCTTTAGCTTGAGTACGAGAGACTAAACGAGCTTGCATATCACCACCTAAAGCACGTGCAATGGCGGCACTAATAATTCCTTCAGGTGCACCGCCAATACCATACATCATATCAATAGGATGTTCAGGTAAGATAGCTAATAAGGAAGCTAAAACATCGCCATCAGGGATTGCAATGACATTCGCACCAAAATTGCGAATTGTTTGCATGATATGTTGATGGCGTGGCTTATCAAGCATAGCAATTGATAAATGAGCTATCGGTTTATTCAGTGCTGAGGAGAGGTTTTCAAGATTTTTTTCTAATGGATTATTGAGATGTACTGTACCTTTGGCTTCGTAACCGACAACCAATTTTTCCATATACATATCTGGAGCCTGTAACAGGGTACCCGTTGGCGCTGCCGCTAAAACCGCAATGGCATTGTGCTCATTACAGGCGACCATACGAGTACCATCAATAGGATCAACAGCGATATCTAATTTCTGTTTCGCTGAGGGATTACCCACTTGCTCTCCAATATATAACATGGGCGCATCGTCAATTTCACCTTCACCGATCACGACTTGACCGTGAAAATCTAATTCATTTAGGCGGTTACGCATGGCTTCAACGGCGGCTTTATCTGCTGCGTTTTTATCTTGTTTACCTACCCAATTATGCGCGGCTAATGCCGCAACCTCTGTAACGGAAGCGATTGCATAAGCTAATTCATCGCTAATTTTCATTATTTATTCCCTGAATGCGAAAAGAAATCATATATAGATATGATACTTTTTTTGTGATCTCTATGGCAAATAATCGGTGAACAAAATCAGGAAGGAAAAGCAGGCTAATGCTAGCCTGCTGAGTAGGTTAGAGCATTTCGACGATAGTAATACCGCCAATAATTGAGATGAGGGAGGCTAATGTACTGAGTAAAACTGTGCTAGCGGAGGTGTCCGTGTAAGCTTTATTACTGATAGCCAGTGCCGGTACCGCCGTTGCTGTTGGTAAAATACCGATAATAAAGGCTGCTTTTAACATATCGCCCTGTAGCCCCAATGCAATACCCGTTCCTAGTATTAATGCGGCTTGCAAAAAGTTTTTCACAAAGACGTTGAACACAATCTCAACACTGATTTTTAGCTTAATACCTGAAAGTAATAAGCCAAGGAAAAACAGCGCGACACCACCAGCGGTTTTACCTAATTCGTTGACCGAATTTTGCAAAATTTCAGGTAATTTAACGCCAAATATGGCTAATAGCGCCCCTAATATAGGTAAGAAAACTAATGGCTGTGCAATCGCTTTGCCGATCGATTTTAAAATACCATTATTCTGTTGTCTGCCACTAATAAGCAACAGGGTAAAAGGAATAATAATAATGGTATAAATTAAATTTCCCAACACCATCGCAATAAGACCGGACGACCCGACCGTTGCTAATAAAACAGGTGGCCCACAGTAAGCCATATCAGGGAAGGAAACCGATAAGGCTTGCATTGCTGCATCTTTCTTATTATGACGAAAGAATAACTTACCAACCACGAAGCCAATAATATAAGAAGCGATTAAACCAACCGCCAACGCTAATAGATAATCAATATTTAGCAGTACGGAAGGTGGCGCTTGTGCAGCGGCAAGAAATAAAGCAAAAGGTAGCGCAATTTTAACCACAAAGTCTGCAAACGCTTGTGAATACTCACGTTTTATAAAACCATATTTCCCGGATAGCCACCCGACCGCTAAACCGAGGATGATTGGTCCAAGTGCAGCCATTATTATATGTAACAGCATAATGTCCTCATAATATGAAATAAAAATATTTCCAGCATATTTAAGCTGCGATTGATGGAATCGATTAATCCTAATTTGAGTATCGAAATAAAACTATTTATATGCAATCTAAATTATTTTGTATATACTTCTTTTATTGATACTCTTTCTTACATTATTAATGCGTATTTATTTTTTAATAATGTAAACATATAAATAACATAAATTTATAAAGAAAGGCGAAAAAAAGATGAGTTTTTATTAAATAACATCAATGAAAACAAAAAAAAGAGTTACAGAGAATCAAGAGAGATAAAAAATAGTCAATAAGCGTATTACATTAGCAAAAAAGGCTATTTTATGGTTCCTCTTAATAAGAGTAATAGCGTGTTGGCTTGTAGGACAAACTCTTTTTGAGTCACCGTTTTTAGGCATAACCTAGCGAGCACTTTAATTTGTAATAATTTATTACAGCAGCTTGGCAATAGCTAGAATGCTATCTACACTAGGCGAAGAGAGGAATACGCTTTTTTTGCAAATTTTTTAATCGTAGGTTTAAAGATGAGGGAAAGCTATTTGTGGATGGCTTGATACTGATAGGGTTAATAATTGCTATTTTAGCAGCTGTTTCACCTATACTTGCGATTATCGCAATAGTTTTTGCCCAGCGAGTGAAATACCAATTATTCCAGCAAAATCAACGTATTCTATCATTAGAGCAAACGCTAAAGCGCTATCAAGATAGGGAGATTAATCAGCAAACGGAGCTGAGCCCTCCAGAAACGATTGTTGCCTCTGAAAAACCACAACAATATCAAAGCGCCTCGGAAGAGCTCTCTTATTATTCTAATGAGTTGGAGCCTTTGCCTACGGCTCCACCCGTCTTAAACTCCCAAGTAACAGAAGAAGTGCCTCAACAGCAATTCCAACCAACAGTGGATGTTAATCGCGTTGTTCAACCTTCAAACAACGTTGATCATCCTTCAAACAATAAAGTGAGTGACCAAAATAATGAGGTAGTCCCTCTATTTAGTCACTTTTTTAGTTGGATTTGGAAAGGGAACCCACTAGCAAAAATTGGTATTCTTTTGCTGTTTTTTGGTATCGCTTATTTACTGAAATTCAGTATTCAAAACAACATGCTATCACCACAAGTACGCCTGATAGCGAGCGCAGTAGCTTGTTTAGTTTTACTTGGTGTGGGATGGTATTTACGCCATAAAAAGTCTTTATTTGCCTTGATCTTACAAGGTGGCTCAATAGGCTGTTTTTACATTACCGTTTTTGCCGCTTTTAAACTGTATACAATGCTACCTTATAGTATGGCATTCGTTGCAATGATCTTGATTTGTGCAGCCAGTATTTTGCTTGCATTGTTACAACGAGCGATCAGTTTGGCTGTTTTAGCCTCGTTAGGCGGGTATTTAGCGCCTATTTTGCTATCTACTGGTGGCGGAAATCATATTCTGCTCTTTTCCTACTATTTAATGTTATCAATCGCCATTTTAGTGATTAGTGTATGGCAAGCATGGCGCCCACTTAATTTAGTTGGCATGTTCATGACCTATGCAGTCGCACTATTATGGGGAGTACAGTATTATCAAATTGACTATTATGTTTCTAGCCAACTGTTTCTGATTGCTAACTTAATTGTGTTTAATGTGTTAACACAATTATTTGCATTACGTTACCCACACGAGAAGCAATTAGTTGTCGACTATACATTACTGCTTGTTCCACCTTTTATTAGTATGGCAATGCAGTGTGCAATTTCTTGGCAAATCAGCTTTGCGCCAGCATTTTCGGCACTATTACTCGGTTTACTTTATTTACTCGCTGGGTTAAGGATCCATAAACGCTATGCTGTGGTGGGGAAAAATTTAGCATTAGGCAATATTATCATTGGTATTGGGTTCGTTACGTTGGCAATACCACTGGCGCTCACCTATGAATGGACATCAATTCTTTGGTCTGTCGAAGGGTTATTATTACTGTACTATGGCTTCTCTCAGCAAAATAAAAAACTAATCGTAATTGGGCCATGGCTTATTTCAGTGAGTGCCTTGATCTTATTAGCTGGTTTTTCCTTCAATATATGGAGCCGTACAAGTACTTATTTGGTGCCTGTCTTATTGGCGGCTTGTTTCAGTGCCGGTGCGATATTTCACGTAAAACGTGGCACATCAGAAAATTACAAAGTGCTTAGCTATGCTTTCTTAATTCTTGGCTTGATGATTTGGATTGTATGGCTCCCTGTTATCACCGACATATTATCTTGGAGCGGTGAGTCTGAAAGCTTCATCATCATGGCATTAGTCATTATTTCCGCTTGGCTATGGCGCATGTTAGCCATTAAGACTGATTGGGTGCCTTTATTGTTATGCCAATCGTTTATTTGGCTAATTGGCTATTACTATCTGGCCTTGGATTTTATTAATGACCAAAACCCAATGGGGAGAGGAGATGGCTCTCTGATTTGGCCAGTGATGTTAGGTAGTTCGATTTTATTTGTGATACATGCTCAGAAAGCGCGTAATATTTGGCTGCAACGTATATTACACGGTGCAACGTTTTGGCTGATCTTGGCGTTTATTGCGACACAAGTGAATTGGTTTGTCGCCATTTTACCTTGGGGAATGAATGAGCTTGGTTACTTTATCTATGTGATGGCGATAACCCTAACAATTTTAGTGATGTATTGGTTGCAAAGCCAAAAAATGCCGCCAATGAAACGCAACGGTATAATTTATTGGTATAGTTTTTTACCTGTTATTGTTGTTTTAATCGGCCTCTCATTTATTGCTAATTTTGAAGATGGGAAACTGACATTCTGGAATTATGTTCCACTGATCAACCCATTGGATGAAGCCGGTTTATTTAGCATTGCTTCATTATTATTAATGCGTCGTGGGCTAATACAAAAATTAAAGAAAATTAGGGAATTTGACCTTTGGATCATTAGGGGACTAGGCTTTTCGGCTATCGTTCTGAGTGGGGTATGGTTTAATGGCATAATCATCAGGATCATCTCCGATTTTGCTGAAATTAATTGGAATGTCGATGCGCTCTTTAATTCTCGATTAGTCCAAACTGTCCTCTCTATTAGTTGGTCACTAGTCGCTTTAGGCTTTATGATTTTTGCCAGCATTAAACAAAACCGTATGAGCTGGTTCTTGGGGGCAGGAATATTTGCTTGTGTTATTGCTAAATTATTCTTAGTCGATATTTATGGGCAGGATGGCTTATCTCGTGCAATAAGCTTTATTGTTGTCGCGGTGTTGATTTTAGTGGTGGGGTATTTTTCACCACTGCCACCAAAAACAGCCCAACATAAAGGAACTAATGAGGTTGAAGATGAAGCTAACTAAAAGCAAAGGGAAGTGGCTGATTTTCGTTTATCTTTCTTTTTCATTTTTATTGTCTAGCTTCGTGCATGCACAAGAGCAAAAAGCATTAACGCCCTATGACTTTTATCAGGGCATAGAATTGAAATATTCTAGCGATAATAGTTCGTTTGCTTGGCTTGAGCTTCCTTCTGAAGCCTATATCAACTCTGCATATCCTCAAACATTACAAGATGTCAGAGTGTTTAATGGAACAGGTCAGGAGGTTCCATCGGCTTTATTTTATGATACAGAAGAGAGGCGTAAAATTTCACAAGTTAGCTTTGCTTTGCAGCGACTAATTATTCGTGCAGACCAAGTCAATTCGAAAGAAGAAACACACGACGATCAACAATATCTTTTGATTGAAACGCAACCAAGTAAGCTAACACGCATAGAATTGCCCGCAATGCAGCAAGCCAAAGATGCGGTATATCAATCTTATCTATTAACGCGACAAAATAATAATCAAGAAGATTTTCCGATTCAGACACTTTCTTTGCAGTGGATGAATAATCAACAAGATTGGCAAGGGAAAGTGTTTATTTATGCTAGCGATAATAAACAGGATTGGGTGAATATTTCTGCTTATCAGCCTGTCATGAGTTTGAATTCAAACTCTGGGGGGATTTATAGCAATACAATTAAGTTATTAGAAGGGCATTACGTTGCGCTAAGAGCCCCTTATTTGATGGTCATTATTGTGGCAGCTAAAGAGACGAAGATCCCTGATTTAACAATGGCGCAAGGGACCTCTATGGTTGTTCATTCAACAAGGCGGCAAGAGACCTGCCACTTTATTACCAATAATGAAGGGGTGTCACTAAACCAATTAATATATCGTTTACCCTCGCCACAGCCTTTAAGTGCGATTGTGATCCAATTGCGGCAAGCAAACCGCGTGTTGCCTTTACACATTGAATATACCTCTACTTCTGGAGAAGAATGGCTACCACTAACAAATATAGTGGCCTATAACCAAATACAAAATGGCCAAGAAATCCGCAATCCGGAGTTGGTATTAAATGATTTAATGGTTAAAAAACTCAGAATTACTGCATTAAAAGGCAGCTGGGATGATAAACCACCATATATTGAAGGGAAACGCGATGCCGTTAATTTAATGTTCAACGTACAAGGAGCATCGCCTTATCTATTAGTTTGGGGGAGCCAGCTTGCCGGTATTGATAATATCAGCTACCAAGAGTTACTTGGTCAACCACTAACAATCGATGAATTAATGCATCGTTATCCTAAATTGTATGTGCCCGAAGAGATTATTGAGCTGGGTGGTGAAGAGCAATTAACATCAAATGACTTTGTGATAAATGAATTTGACTGGATGACTATCACGTTATGGGTGCTACTTGGGGTAGGGATCATCGTATTGCTGTATTTCTGCTGGTATCTATTAAAAGAAGTGAATGCAAAGTCATCAGAATAAATTAACTTCCTTTCGAAAATCCTTATCGCTAATAGGGGGAAAACGTTCTCCCTATTGTGATAAGCGACCGTACAGCGCCTTTATAGAAAAGGCATATTTTGCTATTAAAAAATTTACAAAATTCCCCAAATGATTACTTGTCGGTACTATTTTTTGACATGGTATTGCGCTAAAACGAAGGTTGAGCAGGAGGGAATTTCAATGAGAACACGTTTTTTTTCAAAGTTATTTATTGCTATCGCATTGCTAACCAGCGCGTCATTATTTGCTGAGGCGGCAGAAACGGTCACTTCATACGAGCAGGTTAATGTGAAAATAGAACATCCATTGAAACAAAATAAGATGCAAGATCTTGGTGATATAGAATCAATGCGTGAGCAAGCCGAGGTAAGGCGTGTAGAGCTGACTGAAACAACAACAGATCGCCGCTTTAATGGTCGCCAATTCCGAATTGGTGACAAGCAATGATCACCTTGTATTTTTATCGTGTCTCATCTTATAGTGAGCACTAAACTAACGTGAATCATCAAAAGGAAATACCATGTATCAAGGGCAATGCCTCTGCGGCGCTGTAAAAATTAGTACCCATCAGCCTATCGATAAAATAAGTGTTTGTCATTGCGGTATGTGTCAACGTTGGAATGGTGGTCCAGGCTTTAGTGTTGATTGCCATGATGATGTCGTTATTGAAGGGGAAGAGGCGGTGACGCGTTTTGCCTCATCACAATGGGGTGAACGCGCATTTTGCCAACGGTGCGGAACGCATCTATTTTATCATCTGCATTCACCGTCTTCTTACTATGTTTCTGCGGCTTTATTTGAAGAAAGTCAGCATGCAGAGATGGCCATGCAAATATTTGTTGAGAGTAAACCTAAGTACTACAACTTTATTGAAAAAACACCCATGCTGACAGAACAAGATATTATGAAGCTAATGGCTAAATAAAAGGTTTGAGAGCCAGCCGTTGCTGGCTTAGTTAAATTTAATCTATTTTATTTTGCTTCCATAATGTTAATACCCTAAATATGAATTACAATAACCTAAAAGACTTATAACCTTTTATAGAAGGCGATTTAATTCTGTGCATTTGATGCGGGGAAGTGCACGCAAGCTTACCATATCAATATGCATCACTATCTAGGGAATATAACGAATGAATAGTATGAGAAATATGCGGCACGCCAGTAATATTGCGTGGGTTTTGCAATGGGTATTAAATATTGGCTTGATCGCATTAGCGATTGTACTGGTTTTCTTTTTAGCAAAAGAAACGTACACCATGGCCTCCTTAATGTTTAGTGGGCAAAAGGAAGCAACAGCATATGAACTATTAGAAGGAATTGTGATTTACTTCCTCTATTTCGAGTTTATTGCACTGATTACTAAGTATTTTTTGTCTGGTTACCATTTTCCATTAAGGTATTTTATCTATATCGGCATTACGGCTGTAATACGTTTAATTATTGTTGATCACAGCGATCCACTGACGACACTACTTCATTCTGCTGCAATTTTAGTCTTAGTGGTTGCCCTTTATATCGCCAATACCGAAAAACTAAAACGAGAGTAGAATATTTCAAAAAAAATTAATGGTAAAAAAGGAATGTTATTCATTCCTTTTTCTTATCTTTTGATTAATAAAAAATAATCGTTAATTTGCGAAATCTGAGAAGTTATCCCTAACAAAAGCATATTCCTGCTGAGTTTAAATAATTAAGATAATTTATAATGATAAATTATCTTAATGCAAGTCATCACAACTGGTTTATCCTGTTAAATAATCGAAAGAAAGTATTTTACTTTTCATAAATCGTTATTTAGTGTGTAAAAGTTTATTACTCTAATAACTTAAGTACTTGCAAATATGACAACAAATACACTCCCTAAAAAAAAGGGCTTCTTAAACCGTGTTGAACGTATCGGTAACGTGATGCCTGACGTTACAATGCTGTTTATTTATGCCTTGATAATCTGTTGGTTTTTATCTTATTTACTTTCATTTGTAGATTTTAATTATTACCATCCAGTGTCGAAAGAAAAAATCACTGTCATTAATATGTTTAACTATGAGGAAATCATATTATTCATCACAGCGGCAGTGAAAAATTTTATTAATTTCCCTCCTCTTGGAATAACAATAGTTGCAACATTGGGGATAGGGATTGCTGAAAGCAGCGGTTTTATCAATACTGCGCTGAAAAAAATGCTCTCGTTTATCACTCCGAAAATGTTGACGCCAACGGTAGTGTTCGTGGGGATTGTTTCCCATATTGCTTCTGACTCTGCTTACGTTATTTTGATGCCTGTCGCTGCAATGATGTTTTACGCGAGTGGTCGCCATCCATTAGCGGGTATTGCGGCTGCATTCGCAGGATTAGCGGGCGGATTTACTGCAAGTTATACGCCTTCTATCATCGATCCTATTATGCAAAGCTTCACACAAGATGCTGCGCAAATGATGGCTCCTGGCTATAGCGTTAACGTACTGTGTAATTACTTCTTTAGCCTTGGTGGCACATTTGGTGTTATTTTTACTTGCTGGTTTATTACCGAAAAAATTGTTGAGCCATGGTTAAATAAAAACTGCCCAATTACCACCAAAGATGTGGATACCGATGCCGATCAGGACCTCGGTAAGATCACGCCATTAGAAAATAGAGCGTTTCGCGTATCGGGTCTTGTCGTGCTGGCTTTGGCAGCGGGTCTGTTTGCCTTATTATGGCCGGAAAACTCATTATTACGTGGTCCAGATGGCAGCTTAACTAGCCCGAAAGCGCCTATCATGCAAATCGTTGTGCCACTGCTGTTTATTTTCTTTGCGTTGCCCGGCATCGTGTACGGCTATATGACTAAATCTTTCACCTCTACGAAAGATGTGGTGAAAGCGATGGAAAATATTACTAAGTCACTGATCCCCTTTATTGTCTTCGCTTTCTTTGCCGCGCAATTCTTATATTCGTTCCAACATTCGAATCTAGGTACATTATTAGCGTTATCTGGTGCGGAATTACTGCGTACCCTTGATATGCCTTCAGGATTGACTGTTTTTGGTGTCATTCTACTGACTGCAATATTAAATATTATGATCACCTCAGCCACGTCTAAGTGGGCGATCATGGCTCCTGTACTTGTGCCAATGTTGATGGCGGTCGGCATCTCTCCGGAACTTACCCAAGCGGCCTTCCGAGTCAGTGATTCGGCAATGAACGTCAGTACCCCCATGTTCCCATTCTATCCGTTGATCCTGATGTATTGTCAGAAATATTACAAAAATGCAGGAATTGGTACTCTTTGCTCCATGATGATACCGTTTACGGTGGGTCTGTTGATCACATTGACCGCAACGCTATACCTCTTCTGGGCATTCGATATTCCAATTGGATTTGACAGTGGTTATACATGGCAGCCAACACCATAAGTCAGTTGTTGGATTGAGTAAAAGGAACAAGAAAAATGAATAAATTAGGTAAACAGCTCGAACAACGTTTTTTTCGCTATCTTGCAATCGAAAGTCAAAGTGATGCAGCGGCAACGGTTGTGCCGAGTACAGAAGGGCAACGTGATTTAGCGAAATTGCTGGCAAAAGAGCTAGAAAGTTATGGCCTAAAAGAGATTTATATCGATGAACATGCAATTCTTTATGCTATACGTCCGGGCAATAAACCTTCAGCACCTAAAATCGGTTTTGTCACCCATTTAGATACGGTCGATGTTGGTCTATCGCCAGTTATTAAGCCTCAAACACTTAAATATGAAGGCAAAGATCTGTGTTTGAATGCCCAAGAAGATATTTGGTTTAAAGCGTCAGAGCACCCAGAAGCGGCCCCTTATATCGGTGAAGAGATTATCTTTAGTGACGGAACGAGCGTACTCGGTGCGGACAACAAGGCCGCGGTTACCGTGGTTATGGAGTTAATGGATAAGCTGCAACAGGCAGATTTTGATTGCGGTGATATCTATATTGCCTTTGTTCCTGATGAAGAAATAGGGTTACGTGGCTCAAAAATCATGGACCTATCTCGCTTCAAAGTAGATTTTGCCTACACCATTGACTGTTGTGACCTCGGGGAAGTGGTGTATGAAACCTTTAATGCAGCGTCAATTGAGGTGACAATTAAAGGGGTGACGGCTCATCCTATGTCGGCAAAAAATGTACTATTGAATCCTATTCGTGTCGCACATGATTTTATCGGCTGTTTTGACCGTTTTGATACTCCTGAACATACCGAGCAGCGCGAAGGTTATTTCTATGTGACTGATTTAGTCGCAAATCCCGATAATGCAAAAATCAAAATGGCGATCCGCGATTTTGACCGAAACAGCTATGAAGCTCGTAAACGTTATATCGGTGAAGCGATTGAATTGATCCGAGCGCGCCATCCGAGAGCAAAAATTGATTTTAAAATCGAAGATGTGTACAGCAATATCAGTGATTCGCTCGGTGATGACCGTACGGCTATCGATTTAATTTTTGAAGCATTAAAAATTCAAAATGTTGAGCCTAAAGTGATCCCTATGCGAGGGGGCACAGATGGTTCTGCACTCTCTGCTAGAGGAATTTTAACGCCGAATTACTTTACAGGCGCATTAAATTTCCACTCGCGATTTGAATTCTTGCCTCTCAGCTCGTTTGAGAAAAGCTATTTGGTATCAGAGAGTATCTGCCGTTTAGTCGGTCAGAAATAACCAATTAGTTTCTATTCATAATAATGACATAGCCATGTATTTGCATGGCTATTTTATTTTAAAAGGATATCGCTTTTTTGACGTTATTTTTAGCATGTATTGATTCGTAGAATAATAAAGCAATCAGTTAATCACGAAACGAAAAGACTATATTTTATTTCGTAAAATTGCTATTTATGGAGGTTTGTATGGGTGAGTCGTCATAAAATATAGAGAGAAAGATGATTAATATTATAATTATTGATAATAATAATATATTAATTCGTGGGCTTGAGGCTATTTTTAGCCGACACAAACGATGTCATATTGTGGCTTCATTTCCTTTAATCGAACAAGCCATCTCCTGGAATCGGCAACAAAAAGCCAGCATTATCTTAATTAATAACGATAACTGCCAATTTGAATCATTAAAGGCGCTACAAACGCTAAGACGAACACAGCCTGATGTTGGTATTATTATTTATAATATCCACGCTCATTATTCATTCTTACTCAAAGCGCTCGATCTTGGGATCCAAGGTATACTAAGTGCCAAAATTGAAGTAAATGAATTCTTAGAAGCTATACAGGTGGTCAATGCGCGCAGCAAAATTATCTCACCAGACATTGCGCAATCTATTGCTTTAAAACGTATTAATCAGCATGAACAGACCGATCTCTATGAGTTATTGTCAACGCGTGAGTTAGAAATCATGTTGCTTATCACCCAAGGGATCCCCACAAAACAGATAGCACAGGTGCTAAATTTAAGCCCTAAAACAGTAAATACCTATCGATATCGAATGTTTGGTAAACTTAATATCCGTAGTGATGTAGAATTAACCCATATTGCCATTAGCTATGGGTTAATTGTAGCCAAACAGGGTTTATTAGGGTGTCAGAACAGTTTGAACCAAAAGCTTTCTTAAAGACAGTGACCAACCAACCCGGCGTCTATCGAATGTATGATGCTGGGGGAACGGTTATTTATGTCGGTAAAGCAAAAGATTTAAAAAAACGACTTTCCAGTTATTTCCGTACTAACGTCAGCAGCCGAAAAACTGAACAGTTAGTGAAAAATATCGCCTCCATTGACGTCACGGTTACACACACAGAAACAGAGGCGCTATTACTCGAACACAACTATATCAAGCTTTATCAGCCTCGCTATAACGTCTTACTGCGTGATGACAAATCCTATCCTTATATCTTTCTGAGTAAAGAAACGCATCCAAGATTATCGATGCACCGTGGTGCTAAGCATGCGAAAGGTGAATATTTTGGGCCATTTCCTAACTCTTATGCAGTAAGGGAAACATTGGCTTTGATGCAAAAGCTATTTCCTATCCGACAATGTGAAGATAGCGTCTACAAAAATCGTTCAAGGCCGTGCCTACAATACCAAATCGGGCGTTGTTTAGGCCCTTGTGTTAAGGGATTAGTGAGCGATGAAGAGTATGAACAACAAGTTAATTACGTTCGTTTATTTTTAACAGGTAAAGATCAGCAAGTATTAACTGGCTTGATTGAACGGATGGAAAAGGCCAGTCAAGCGTTACGTTTTGAAGAAGCGGCACGGTTTCGCGATCAAATTCAAGCGGTGAGGGCGGTAACAGAGCAACAATTTGTTTCAGGTGATAGCGATGACCTTGATGTGATTGGTGTAGCATTCGAGGCAGGGCTTGCTTGTATTCATGTGTTGTTTATACGGCAGGGGAAAGTGTTAGGAAGCCGGAGTTATTATCCTAAAATACCGGCTGACACATTACTTGAAGAAGTGGTGCAAACTTTTCTTGGGCAGTTCTATTTACAAGGAAGTGAAAATCGAACATTGCCCGGAGAGATCCTGTTAGATTTTGCGTTACCTGAGAAAACATTGCTGGCTGACTCACTATCGCATATCGCTGGGCGTAAAATTCAAATTCAAACTCAACCTCGTGGTGCAAGGGCGCGTTATCTGAAACTGGCACGGACGAATGCATCAACCGCGTTATTAACCAAGCTTGCACAGCAGTCCACAATCCATCAACGGATGTCATCATTAGCGAAAACAGTTGGGTTGGATTCAATCGCTCGAATGGAGTGCTTTGATATTTCCCATACGATGGGGGAACAAACCGTCGCATCTTGTGTTGTTTTCGATAAAAATGGTCCAGTGAAGTCGGAGTATCGGCGCTATAACATTACGGGGATCACCCCAGGTGACGATTATGCTGCGATGCATCAGGTTCTTACTCGCCGCTATGGTAAGCATATTGATGAGAGTAAAGTGCCTGACATTATTTTTATTGATGGGGGGAAAGGGCAATTAGGCCAAGCAAAAGATGTGTTTAATTCTCTGGATGTGGATTGGGATAAAAATCGACCATTGTTAATTGGGGTTGCAAAAGGGAGTGACCGTAAAGCAGGGTTAGAGACGCTATTCTTTAAGCCAGAAGGGGAAGGGGTTGCGTTGCCGCCTGATTCACCTGCACTGCATGTGATCCAACATATACGAGACGAATCACATAATCATGCGATTACAGGCCACCGCCAGCGTAGAGCAAAGGTTAAAAATACCAGCGCGCTCGAATCTATTGAAGGTGTAGGACCCAAACGTCGTCAAATGCTACTAAAATATATGGGGGGCTTACAGCCGCTGAAAAATGCAAGTATAGAAGAGATAGCAAAAGTGCCCTCGATCTCATACGCGTTGGCAGAAAAGATTTATAATGCATTGAAACAGTAGGTGTCTTAAGGCACCATACTTATTAAATCCAATTTGGTCAAAAAGTTACTGAGCATGATGAAATTAAATATTCCTACGTGGTTGACCCTGTTCCGAGTCATTCTGATACCGTTTTTTGTGCTGGCTTTTTATTTACCAGTCAGTTGGGGGCCTTTTGTTTGCGCATTAATTTTCGTTATTGCGGCAGTAACAGATTGGTTTGATGGCTATTTAGCAAGGTTATGGAAGCAAACAACCAAGTTTGGGGCATTCCTAGATCCTGTTGCCGATAAGGTGATGGTGGCAACAGCATTAGTGCTTGTTACGGAAAGTTTTGATGTTTGGTATGTCACTTTACCCGCCGCGACGATGATCGCTCGTGAAATTATTATTTCTTCGTTAAGAGAATGGATGGCTGAGATAGGCAAAAGAAGTAGTGTTGCCGTGTCATGGATTGGTAAATTTAAGACAACAGCCCAAATGATCTCTTTAGTTGGGTTATTGTGGCGTCCAAATTTGCTTATTGAGAATCTTGCTATCGCATTATTGTATGTTGCAGCTATCTTAACGTTCTGGTCAATGTATCAATATTTGAAGGCAGCATGGTCAGATTTGAGCGAAGCTTGATCGAAATGATTGAAAAAACAGCGAACGAACGGTTTTGAGTGATTTTTTTAAATATTTGTGTTGACTCAAAATGTGAAATCAGTAGAATGCAACGCATCGAACGGCAACGAGGTTTACGAAAAAAAATAAGTAAATCAGCCAGTTTGAAAAGCGAAAGCTGAAAGGCGGGAATAGCTCAGTTGGTAGAGCACGACCTTGCCAAGGTCGGGGTCGCGAGTTCGAGTCTCGTTTCCCGCTCCAAATCTCAGTAAGAGATTGAGAAGAAGGCGCGTTAGCAAAGCGGTTATGCACCGGATTGCAAATCCGTGTAGCTCGGTTCGACTCCGGGACGCGCCTCCAAAATTCAGCCCAGGTGGTGAAATCGGTAGACACAAGGGATTTAAAATCCCTCGGCCTTTAGGCTGTGCGGGTTCAAGTCCCGCCCTGGGCACCAAATAAAAACTCAGTTGAATATCAACGAGTTAGGGAAAGAAAGAAGCCACCTTTTAGGTGGCTTTTTTTGTGACTGAAATCACCTTTCGCTATTATTTCGCTATTAACTTTCGCTACTAACTCCCCCATTCACTAACGCTTTTGCCCTCCGACCGTTGGAACGATTACTACTTTTCGATCATATCGTGCAGTCTGTGATGGTGTTTTATGGCCAGAAATATTTTGTTTCTCACTCAGCGTTCCTTCCAGATCAGATATTCCTTTGGCCTTCAAATCATGAAACGTAAAATTAAAATCTAAATAAGGAAATTTTTTTACAGCTTCCTCTTTAGCTTTTACCTGTTTTTAGCTTGCTTAATATAAATACCTGCTTTCATGAGTTGATCTTTTTCAGCAGCAAGACGTCTTGCTGACGAGCACTGCATCAAAATAGAAAATAGACAGAGAGCGAGTGCTGGTAAGATTAAAAAGGCACCTGAGGTACATTGGGCGTTTTTCAGAGGCAGACTAAAATATTTGTGAGTAATGAAAGTATGAAACTGACATACTTGGAAAAAATAAAATCGCTCCCATCATATAACTATGTACCTTGTAGAGGATATAAAGCCGTTTTGTCATCAGGTTATTGAATGTAGTTAGTTGGAGTGAAAATGAAAAAATCGGTTTATAAAGCAAGTGGTTTATGGAACCAACAATCTTTCATAACTCTTTTTGTCGCAACAAGCGAAAAAGATGTGCTTTCAACAATAGCATTTTTGGCAAATTTAGGTGGCGCTAGGGTCGATGAGCTATCTATTGAACGTTTTTGTTCCGTGCATTAGTGTAGTTAAAATGAAGAAACGGGACTAATGGCAAAAGCCGCATAACGTAAAATAGAAAAACGCAAACGACAAAAGGAATTAGGTGTGACTAAGATAGAGTTATTTCTTGGTGAACAGGGATTAGAGATTCTCCCAAGAAAGTGCGTAATATGTAGGTCAGGCAGGGAGCAGTACAACGTAGCCAACTATCTTTTTATGTGAGCATTGATGGCTGTTCATTGTGTCCGCTCGGTAGCGCTGAATAAAAAATGTGTAAGGGAGGTAATGATCAGCTACTGATAGTTATTTAAGTGAGGCTCATAAATGCTGGGTAACTCATGGGTGACACGGGCTAAAATTGATGTCACAAAGTCTCACAGATAGTTCAAATTTAACGTGTCACTATTAATTTTGATGGGTATAGAAGATGCACTGTTTTCCTCTTTTTTACCCTTTATTTTTTCACTTGAAATTTATTGATTAAAAATCAATGTGTTAAGAATCACTGAAATATAGAAGGTATTTTTCATAAAATCAGATGTAATTTATTGTTGAACATGGTTTTTTTCATGATAATTTATAGTTCACTGCCGTATAGGCAGCTTAGAAATGTTGCTGGTTCAGGATGAATTTTATCGGCATGTTCACTGCCGTATAGGCAGCTTAGAAATTCTCTATGGTGCCTAGCAATAATCTGTTCCAGTTCACTGCCGTATAGGCAGCTTAGAAATGATACACAAACCATTCGTGATTTAGTGTTGGGTTCACTGCCGTATAGGCAGCTTAGAAACGATAACGGTCATGTTCATGCTGATTTTAAGTGTTCACTGCCGTATAGGCAGCTTAGAAACAGATAGCAGTGCGTGTTTACGTTAAATTCCTTGCTTACTACACCGATAATGATGATGCCCTCCAGTCAGCTACAGATGTTTATTTAGACGGTGTAGCACAAAAACGCGCTCACAATATCCCAGCAACCAAATCCTTTGATGCTTTTGAAATGCCAGACGGTAGCCTACGCCGTGTCGCTAAATCAATTAGCTTTGCAAAAATGGATGATCTAGCCTTTGGCGAACTCTACAAATCAACTCTCGATGTGCTCTGGAACTTCATTCTATTCCGTAAATTTCCCACCCAACAAGCTGCTGAAAATGCAGCTGGCCAGCTATTGGATTTTACCTAGAGGCAAGACCAATGATCCAAAAATCGAAGATCAAAGAAGAGAAGCAGTGGTTATCAGATGTAGCCGAACTTGGCTGTGTTTGTTGTAGAAACATGGGATATGGGGCAACTCCTGCGGAAATCCATCATACACGAACAGGGCAGGGTATGGCGCAACGAGCTAGCCATAAAGATGTATTGCCGTTATGCCCGCCTCACCACCGTGCTAGCTATGATACCGGCTTTCATGCGGCTCCAAAAATATGGCAAGAAATTCACGGTACCGAGATCGAACTACTTGAGCAAACCAAAAGAGAAGTTATGGAGCTGCGCGCATGTCGTATCTGATAGCCATTAAAAAATATTGTTGATGTGTAATAGGTGGTGAACCAATGAAACTCGAAAATACACTTAAAAACTTTCACCCTAAGTCACCTACATTCGGTAATGTAGCAGGTTGTACATCTCCTGACCGAATAACGGGAACAGATATCATGGCAGCTATGGGGATGACTGAATCACAAGCTAAGTTCGGTATGACAGCCTTTCTAGCGAAGAATGATATCAGCGAAGAAGATAAATTTTCTACAGTAGAGGCGCTGACCCAATATGCACTTAAAGTAGCACCTAAACTAGTTCGTAAAGCCGCGGGTAAGGAATTGGGTTGTTGCTTAATTATTCTGGCCAAGATGGCATTTGAAGATTATGCCCGTTCAGCGGGGTCGGTTTGTCAGTGTTCAGCGTGTAGTGGTAAAGGGATGATTGATAAAAAAGTCATCACAACAAAGTACTCTACAAGGGAGGCTATTTTTCCGTCATTCTCCAAGAGCCAACCCAAGCGATATACCAATACGGAACGCGATGTCGTGGAAACTGAAAAAGTGATTTGTGAATCATGCAATGGTAAAGGCCAATTAACACATCGCTGCCGTTGTAAAGGGAGGGGTAAGGTACTTGATGAAGAACAAACAAAATTACAAGGCGCCCCCGTATTTAAAGATTGTCCTCGCTGTGAAGGTAGAGGTTTCAGCCGTGTGCCGTCGTCAGTAGCATTTAATGCAATAAAGCATTTAGTACCAGACCTTAACGAAAGAACGTGGCGTAGAAATTGGAAGCCATTCTATGAAAAGTTGACGAATAAGTGTTTTATTGAAGAGAGTGCCGCAGAGCAAGCATTTAGCAAGGTAATTAAATGAACTGATCAAATAAACAGTAAAGTTTGCATTTTGTCCGGAACTGACTTATTATTTTCTAATAATGGACATTCTATACCTAGTCGCATTAAACCAATTCAAGACCTCGCAATTGCGGGGTTTTTTATATACACACTCTTCATTTTGGAGAGTTGTGTGATTAGGGACACCAGATATCCGTCGACCAAAACATCATCTAATGTCCTTTTCTTTTAATCCACTTCAATTCAATCTGATATGTTAAGAGAAACGAATGGCATTCGCTCCGTTCAGCCAAGAAAATAAGCACACTGATGCAATGATTATAATTCCCAGAAATAGTTTTAATGTCATTGTTGCGAGCGACTCACTTCGAGCACCTCTCATGAAATAAAAAGCTATGATAGGTAATATAAATCCTAAAGTAGACATCCAAGTTAAAAAGCGTTCCAAGTCATGATACATAGTGAATTCCATTTAAGTTAGGTTTCTATGTTCTATCATGCATCAACACAAATTCCAACGTGTAAGTAACCCTTACAAGTTCAATTCTCCGGAATTTCCGGATAGTTCATGTAACTTAAGCATTTGAAAACATTATCGTACGTAAAACTATTAAGTTAAATTTCACATATGCGGTTATTCCGAACAACTGAATCCCTTGCTATAAGGTTACGGTAGCGCGTAACAGTCCGGCTGAACTAAATCAGCCCTTTATTCCAGTAGTCATAGTTTCCACATTTGCCCTATTATTTTTGTTCATAACAACTGAACCTCTTGGGCTGTATCGAATTCCTTCGAAAATGATGCAGCCAGTTTTTACCCATTTATTGACTTGTTGTCTAAATACATTATTGGCCCTTGCAAACTCTGATTTATTTCCGCCAAAATATTTGTTGATAAAGTCCTCTATCTTCATTTTAGCTCTCAAATACAATAATCTATCTCTGGGTACCCAACAAAGGAGATAGAAATGTTTGTAGATAGTAATTTAGTCCCAGATCCAGATAACAAAGGATGGGTTTTGGGTTGGGGAGTAGTTAAGTATGCACCATGGCATTTAAGTGGTGTTTATGCAACTGAAGAGCAGGCGAAACAGCAAGTTGAGCTATTAGGCGCAGACTATGAGGTGCATTATGGATCTCATAAATTGCAAAGTGATGATTTTATTTGGGGTGCAGTTTCTTAGATAAAACGCTCAAATAACTTTATTTCAAATATCAGGTCACTTCGGTGGCCTTTTTTTATTCACTAAATTCGGGCACTCCGTAGGGGGTGAAATCATGCGTATGGATAAATATAGCAACGCAGCCTACGGTAGTGCTGGGCTCACAGCATTCTTTGCAAGCTTATCGCTTTATGAGTGGGGCTTTATTATCGGGATGGCGTTTAGCATCATCCTTGGTCTCGCTACTTTCTTTATGAATAGGCGAGAACAGAGAAAGCGAACTCGATTATTTGAAGAACTGGTTAACAAAACCGACCCTCTAAACCCGTCAGCTACTGCTCGAAAAGCCGCCGAACTTATGGCGAAAGCACCAAAGGATATCTAATGTCACTCAAACAAAAATTAACTGTGCTTGTTGGTGCAGGGGCTTCGGCTATCGCGTTAACAGTGATTGCGTATTTTGAAGGTGTTAGGTATGAGCCGTATGAAGATGTGGGTGGGGTTTTAACAGTTTGCTATGGGCATACAGGAAAGGACATTGTTCCCAACAAAGTTTATTCAAAAGAAGAATGCAATGAGCTGTTAGAGCTTGATTTTATGAGAACTAAACTTCAGGTAGATCGCCTAGTTAAAGTTCCTGTAAGTGAACATACCAAAGCCGCACTGTATTCATTTGCATTTAATGTTGGTACTGGCGCATTCGCTAAGTCAACGATGCTTAAAAAGCTAAATGCAGGTGATCAATACGGAGCTTGTGAAGAGTTAAAAAAATGGGTTTATGCTGGTGGAAAGGTATGGCGTGGACTTGTAAACCGTCGAGAAGCGGAGGCTGCTATATGTCATGGAAACCTATAGTAGCTGTAATTTTCTTTATGCTACTCGCGATATCAATTATTGCTTTTGGCGCTTACCGTATGACAGATAACACATGCGGCATTGATAAGGCTAGCTTAGAAAAGCGTTGTCAAAAAGCTATCGACCATTATAAGGGCAGGCAAGTTAATTATGAAATTCGATAAATCATTCTGGCTATTCATTATGGTTGTAGGAATGGGCTGGTGGGTTGTTACTGTTCACGATAGCAACAAGCTACTGAAAAAAGAAAATGCTGAATTGATTGATAGTATTCAAAACTACGAAAAGCGCATTAACTCCCTTCACGAACTCGACACTAAACATACCCAAGAGCTAACAAATGCAAAAGCTGAAATTGATAAGTTGCGTATTGCTGCTGAGCGCAATCCTGAGCGGGTGTACATCAAAGCCAGTTGTAAAAAAGCCGAGGGCACTACCGCCACCGGCTTGGATGATGCAATCACCGCCAGACCTACTGACACCGCTATCCGAAATTATTGGTTACTCAGAGAGCGAATTGCAGAGTCAGAGCAGATGATTTTTGGCTTACAGGATTACATTAAATTAGAATGCAATATTTAATAAATCTAGATAGCTTTAAAAGTAAATGGTTGCGCAATATTTCCAGTCATTACGACACAAAAAACAGCAATAGCAGTAGATGGAATGTTAGAATCCTCAGCAAGAGATTCAAAAGCTAAAGTTATAGTTTCCTTTACATTTTTTTTCCTAGCATCATCATTGAGACCGGATGCTTCAATTTCTCCAATGATGGTAGTATCAACATGAATATCTTTGCCAACGTTATAAAAAGCATCTTGTTCTGATAAATGCTTTTCTATTTTAGACCTAAAAGAGTCTATTTGAGATTCGTAACGGGAATTGAGTACATTAACGTTATATGACAGACAAAACGGTGTGTTCATAAAATATTTCCTTGGTTAAGTTAAATAAAAAAAACAGCCTAAGCTGGCTCATTGATGATAGGTGAATTAGTCTCCTAGCACAGTTTTACTTAATTGGGGCTACATGCTAGTAGTTAAAGGTTAGTGCGTTAATTTAGTTCAAAAATAAGACATAGATCACTATTTTATGTTGTTAGTGAGATGTAGGAGATAAACACGATGGCTAAACCGGATTGGGGGACGCTACAACAACAGTTCCTCGCCGCTCATGCCGAATCAGGAATATCCCCGAAAGAGTGGTGCGAAGAACAAGGGTTAAAATACTCAACTGCTAAGCGCTACATTAAGATTGCGAATGGTGGTGCGAATTCGCAAAAAAAAAGTGCGAATAAGACTGCGAATTCGCAGAAGAAAAAATGCGTAAAAGAGCCAGTGCGCAAAAGTGATATACCAACTGCGCAGAGTAGAGAACAAGATAGTGCGCACGATGATGAAAATACCTTTGATGTGCGCAACTACGGGCTTAATGACTCACAAGTCAAATTCGTTAACGAGTATCTTATCGACTTAAATCGAGCTGCTGCATATAAGCGAGCCGGTTATAAAGGCGAAGGCAATACAGCTTATGTAAATGCTACTCGAATGCTAAGAAATGCTAAGGTTTCAAGAGCAATCGCGGACGCGCTAGCAGAGCGAGAACGCAGAACCGAGATAACCCAAGATGCTGTATTAAAAATGTGGTGGGATATTGCGACCGCAGACGTTAATGAACTAACTGAATATCGTCGATTGTGTTGTCGTCATTGTTGGGGTTTTGGATTTAATTATCAGTGGCGCGATGCGATAGAGTTTGGAGACGCTGTTATTGAGGCTAGGGCTAAAAAGAAAAAGATACCAAATGACAATGGCGGTTACGGTTATGACAATTCGCTTGACCCTAATCCCGATTGCCCTCGATGCAAGGGTTTGGGTATTGGTCGTGCGCATTTTCATGATACGCGAGATTTAACCGGCTCAGCTCGTCGTTTATTTGCTGGCGTGAAAGAGGGTAAATTTGGTGTCGAGGTGATCACTCGTAATCAAGATGATGCGCTTAAGATGGTTGCACAGCATTTAGGGATGGTTAAGAACAAGACTGAGATAACCGGTGCTGATGGTGGACCTATTCAATCAACAGGTATCGATTTAAGTCACTTGAGTTTTGAGCAACTTATGCAATTGAGAGCAAAGTCAAAGCAGTAAGATTTTTGGCATTATGATATAAAGGCATAGTTAAATATTGGATTGAGCAGGTAGGGAACATGTCTAAATATCGATTTTATGCATTGTATTTATTTTCTGTTCTTTTTTTGGGTGGGTTATTTATGAATCAATCTGTTGCCAAGTTTAATGAGTCACCTGAAATTTTGGTTAGACAGTTTCAACAGGATTACATGGAATGATCAGGCATTTAGTCTTAGAGACTCTAAGCCTAACGAGTATATGGATTTAGCGGGTAAAGCGTGGCGTACACTATTAACTAAATATACATTACCTGATTTTGTAGGAGAGCCTATTGCATTTGGCTCTGAATCAAGCCATGACCCCAACAAAGAGAAAATATTGTCAGTAAAGAACACTAACAATATTGCCGTTGTCACAACGCAATATCTAGTACCAGATGGTTATTCACCTATTCATGAATATCATTTAATTTTTCAGGATGGTCGGTGGTATTTAACGCAGGTTTATTTAGCTGACGAGGGCCAATTATATCCTGGGCTATAAGCAGGATAATTATGTCAATTATCATTCTATTTAACATAATGGCTCTTACATTTTGGGTGTAGATAAGACCCATTATGTCAAATTAGTTACTTTTGAATAGAATATTCCATTTGCCTTGTAGAAAAAGAGACGCCTTGTTTTTCTGCTTTATTAGACCAATAGTTTGCCATCTTTTTATCTTTGGGAACCACAAAACCTCGGTCATAAAATATTGATAAAGCTAGTTGTGCCTCAGGAAAGCCAGCCTCAGCAGACTTGCGAATGTAACGTTCTGCTATGATAGCGTCTTGATCAACACCTTTACCATGTAAGAAAAGAGTGCCTAAACCATAGTATGCTTCAGCTGAGTTTCTCTTGATTGCTAGTTCGTAATAATTAAAAGCTTTTTGGTAGTCATGTGGGTAGTTCTTACTGTAGTGGTATATATAACCAAGCTTCTCTAATGCTTTTAGAGAACCCAAATCTGCGGCTTTTTCAAATGCTTTAATTGCTGCGGTCATATTAACATCTGTCCCGATACCAAATTCATAAGCGCCACCGAGCAAGTAGTAAGATTCCGGTGTTCCTTCAATAGCAGTTTGCAAGCTAACAACTGTAAATGCGACGAGGCCGGAGCCATAAGTCCCATCGTAGTTGAATGGTTTGGAGTGAGCGAACGGAATGGTAAAACAATATGATATTATTAGCGAAAGAGCGAGTTTGTTCATCGTAATTTATTTCCTTATAAGATTATATTTATTCTATCTAACTTAAGTGATATTTTTAAGCTTATCAATCGATTTTAACTAATTATGGGTGCTTGATTTGCAGTGCGTAATGACGATAAGAAATTTACTATGCCAATCCCATTTCCATTTGATTTTAAAAATCCTGGCTATACGCAGGTGTTTGAATGGCGAATGGAGCGATGGAAATCACAGGAGCCAGGCGTTACGGAAAAAAAACGTGATATGGGAATGAGTTGGTTAACTGTAGGATTGGCTTGCACAGTATGTAATTTTAATCGTGGCATCAGCGTAGGCATTGGTAGCTGTAAAGAAGAGTACGTCGATAAAATTGGTGTGCCTAAATCGTTGTTAGAAAAAGCGCGTATTTTTATGTCTTATCTACCGGCTGAATTTTGTTTCGGTTGGGATAGGGCTAAAGACGCACCTCACATGAGAATTAAATTCCCTTATACTTACTCAATCATATCAGATGAGTGTGGTGATGGTATTGTGTGGGGAGATCGTGCGAGTTTTTATATTGTCGATGAAACCGCTTTCCTTGAGCGACCCACTTTAGTAGATGCTTCACTCTCTGCGACAACCAACTCCCGACAAGATATTTCAACCCCTAAATAGTAGCAGAGAAAAGCTGGCGGAATGGAACAATAAATAATAAATTGCATTTAAGCATCAAGTCACGTTGTTGATTCCGGTGCTTACTTTCCATGATTAATTAAGGAACTAAGGTTGATGAAAAGCCGTTATCAGATTCAATTTTCACTATCGAGATTGGAAGTAGAGAAAATACAAAAGCTAATACAACAGCCTGTTGTTATAGATAAAGAAAAAATGCCATACAGGTTATTCACTAAGCTATGGAATATATTTTCAATGATATCGATTGCATTAGGGGGCGTATTATTAATAATTGGATATGACGCTTATTCAGTTTTGGATGAATTTTCTGTTCTTAAAGACTTAGGTTTTTTTTCCTTTTGTGGCTTGATTATCTCATTGATATGTCTGTATATAACATTTCGCATAGAGCAGCGTTACATAGAAAAAAACGAGAAAAAAGAACAAAGTAATCCTGACAGACTAGTTAAGATTAAAATTAATAGGAAATATATAGACAGTATTATGAAAGGTACTCTAATAAGGGTATTTTGGCAAAATATAGAAGAATGCTATATCAAGGAAGAATACATGTTTATTTTTGCTTTTGATGGTGAAGGAGCCGTTATCCCAGCGAGTGCTCTAGCAGATGGTGAATTTCAAGAGTTATATCAGTTTGTTAGGGAGCAGATGGCTAGCCATAAATCCAAATAAAAAGACCGTCAAAGCATAAGCCAAGGTAATATGAGCCTGTTTAGAAATTTGTGTATTTGCCTGATTTTGATATGTTCAATCTAACATCAAAAGCAGGTTGTTTTATGGACGAAAAACAATTATAGGCTCTGGCTAACGAATTGGTCGAAAATCTCAAAACCCTTGAAGATCTCAACCAGTTCGATCGCCTGCTGAAAAAATCAGTATTGAAGCAGCGCTCTATGCTGAAATGACTTACTACATCGGCTATGATAAAAACCAGTCTAGAGTAAGCGTCAGTGCCCGCAACAGCTATTCGACAAAGACAGTTTCTACTGGCGACGGTGCGCACTTTCCGCGATTGTAACGACTCCTTCGAACCGCAATTGGTGAAAAATAGATCGATATGGATAACCAGATCCTGTTGCTGTGCCCAAAGGTATGACCACCCGTGAGGATGCTGTTGCCTTCAAAGAGCGGTATGGCGCCGATGTTTCGCCGGAGATGGCCTCAAAGGTCACTGATGCCGCGATGGAATAGGTTGTTAAATGGCAGAATTGGTCAATTGATACTGTCTATCCCATTGTTTACCTTGACTGTATTTTCCTGAAAGTACAGCAGAACAGCCTCGTCATTAACAAATTCGTATTTCTAGCACTGGGTATCAATATCGAAGGCCAGAAAGAGCTATTAAATATGTGGCAGACCGAAAATGAAGGCACAAAGTTCTGGCTTAATGTGCTGACAGAGCTGAAAAACTGTGGTCTGAATGATATCCCCATTGCGCGTTGACGGGCGGAAAGGCCCCATGCCATGTATCCGCAGGCACGTATCCAGTTGTGTATCACACATACTCAAGAGTTCTCCTTCTATCCCTTGATATCAGGAAAGAATAGGGCAAATAGTGGTACATCAAAGTTGTTCAAAATAGCTAAAGGCTTTCATGAGATCACTTTCGCTTTCTGGTTTATTCAAATCTACGCCTGTCGCTTTCATTGTAATTTTAAATAGCTCTTCCCGTGTTATACCAAGTCTAGCAGAAACATGATTAGCGCAGCTTCTAACATGGGATGCTCTTTGATTTAAAGGTAATTCAGAGTTGAGGGCTTTTGACCTCGAACTATTGTGTGACATAAATTAACCCTAATAAATTCAACATGAGTTATTGTAACATTAGGAGACGCTGAAATTGGAAACTCGTACTGATGGACAAATTTAAAATAAATGATAGGCCAAAAATGAAAACTAACAAAAAGATAATGGAATTGGGTGAAAAGCTTAAAGATAGACTGCCACTAGAGCGAGTTATGTTCGCGGTCGAATATGTTAATTATTGTGAAAGCCCTTTAGCTTTAGAAACGTTACGTGATTATATCGAAGAATACGATGTAGTGATTACTCATGATGAATATAATTCCTTCATCGAAATAGCAGAAGAATTAAATATCCAGCTAGATACGAAAGACTTAATTGTGAGGTGAAAAAATTGAATAACCACAGTGCAAATAAGCACTCAGGATATACATCAATACGTTATTATAAAATTACCCTAGTGCTACATTAAGGTTTCAGGCTGTCAAATTGACCGTTAGTAGATAAAACTCATTAATAGTTACACCTATCAGATGAAAACTATTTTTGGGTTAATAGTTCAATATTTGACAAGGCGCTACTGATGTTAATGAATAATTAGGTTAGCGTAAAACTCTAAACGAAGGTGGTAATCATGAATTTTCAGCATTTTCGAATAGCTAGGCCAGTGAGCAATTTAACAAAAAGTCGTGAAATGTATTGCGGTGGGCTAGGGCTAGAAATAATTGGCTCATTTTCAAATCATGATGGTTTTAGTGGGTGCATGTTAGGAAAAGTAGAGCTGGGTTGGCATATTGAATTTACGGAATGCCATGAGCACCCCGTATTACCATCCTCTACAAATGAGGATTTATTGGTGCTGTATATCCCAAATCGAGAAGAGTGGCTTGATGTTTGTTTGAAAATGGATAATGCAGGATTTAATAGAGTGAGATCATTTAATCCATATTGGGATATTGAGGGAGTGACATTCAGTGATTGTGATGGGTATAGAGTTGTTCTACAGAACGGAAAATGGGGCTAGTGTATTACACGGTTAAGATTATCTTTGGTTGGCGTTTCAGTATCTGCAATAAATTGATTATTGATGATACTTATGCAACATTCGTAATAAACTCTATCATAGTATAATAGAATGATAATCGTGCTCACAAGATAGCCAGAAAAATGTATGTAGGGAATAAAAAGGGGCATTCAATCTATCTCTTAAAATAATTAAAAATTAATTATATCAAATTGCTAGTCCCCGCGCTGGCAATAAAAATAACCTTTATTATTAAATGACCAGATGAATTTATTTGCGATGAAAATCATGCTTCATGATATTTTCAGATGCCCGTTCAGAATATAAATTTTACGTTAGGAAATTTTATGCATGATTTCTGATTATCTACGTCTGGCGCTGATATATCCTGCAAAATCCTTCCAGTAGAATGGTGATATTGTTCCGACTAAAAAGAAGATATCTCCCCAACGAATGATATGTACTTAACCTAGAAATAAGCAACGGTAAAAAAAGCAGTGGCATAGATAGCTAGAAAGTACCACTGAAAAACAAAGGCGCTTTCTTGAATGTTATGATGTTCATGATGCATTGCCAGCGGCGTTGCATTCATCTTATGGGATACGGGCTTAAAAGCCTACTTTTGCCATTGAGGCATGAATAATTTGCAAAAATCATCGACATGACAGAATAAATTAACTAGATTACGCATCGCGGGTTCCTCAGTGAAAAGTTATTTCTTGGTCGAAAGATCTGATCACAGAACCCGCTTTTAGTTCCTTTCTTTTTTGTTTTTCTTATCCCGAGTTCAGGTTAATTAATAATTCAATGAAGTAATCAAGAAAAAGATAATAAAAATCAGTAAAAAAATGGCAGATAGACCAACTAATACACGAAACATATTAAGCAGATCAATGGCAATGCTAGATTTGTTGTCATTTTTGTTGATTGGCTTGGAACTTATCCCTTTAAACGACAGCCAAATAATCAAGAGCAACACGGGACCTAGAATGAGCGTAGTAATACCTAAGACAATGGGGACTAAAGCCATAATGTATTCCTAATCTTGCGATGCAGGTTTCATAAGGAGAAATTATACAAAAATACGGTAACAAAAATAATTAATGGAATAAAAAATGAAGCAAAAAATGAGTAAAGGCACCCAGACATAGAAGTATCACCTTTATATTTATGATCCATATAAAGGGCTATGGCTGTGAATGAAATAAACGAAACAATGAATGCAGTAAAAAGAGCAGATCCTAAGTCAGCCATAATAGATAAGTTCCTGTTCAATCGAAGTTGCCAGTATACATAAGTTAAATATTTATAGCCATCAGCTAATCGCTAGTGGTTTTTTCATTTATGGAAACAGTCATGTTAAATAAGAGGAGTGCGGCGCATTGTTGCTGCCTCATGTGTTATCTATGACCTATATTCCTTATGTAGTGAGCGCATACTGAGAATCAAACACAATGAATACCACCGTTTGGGTTGTTTTTCTGGCATATCACAGTAGCGTTTGCTGTGGATAGAAGAAATGACGTGACAGCGGGACAATCAAAAATCTATTTTTATGAGTGGGCTTTTTAATCAGCGAAGAAGATAAACACGATGGCTAAACCAGATTGGGGGACTTTAGCCGGTGCATCTTGCCAGTTATTTGTGGGGGGAAGGAGGGGAAGTTTGGCGTTGAGGCAATCACTCGCTATTAAGGTGATGCGCTTAAAATGGCCACACAACATTTAGGGATGGTGAAAACCCGAACTGAATTAACCAGCAAAGGCGGCGAACCTATCAAAACCGAAGTTGCAAACATGATTTCACAAGAAGTTGCCGACGCTTATAAAAAACTAATGGGTTAATTACTGGAAATAGCCGTTTTAGCGAAAAAATAGGTTATGCAAAAACACCTATTTTACGTACGTTTTATTCACTGAGAATTTATGCATTTTTAAGGAGCAATTTAGATAAATGGTGCTTATCTGCAGAAACTAAATTGAACCTGTTTTCCGTAGGGGTAAGCACCATAATTTTAAATAAAAATGTGTTAGTCACATTTAAGTGGGGGGCAGGATGCTCCTTAGGGGGTGTCGTTTAAAAGAAACAATAAAAGCATTGCCACGGCGTTATTAATCATATGCAAAATAATTGGTGCCATAAGCGAATTAGTCTGAATTCTGACATGGCAAAAAATAACGGACATCACAAAAATCATAATAAATGTGGCAGGTGAATTATATTGATGGTGTATCATTGCAAATAGTACAGAGGTGATAATAATCATCACATGCTTGCCATTTGGGCCGTAGCCCATTCCGGCATTCAGTAAAAAGCCTCTGAAAATAATTTCTTCAATAATTGGCGCTGCGAAAACGACTGACACGACCAGAATAAACTGATGCAATGGTGATAGGGCGAGCATCTCAAGTATCGATGTTTCATCTTCTCCGTAAAACATAGTTGCAACAGATAATATGACCATTGCTATTATTGGAAGCCTGAGATCTGAAAATCGTACTGTGCCGAAAGGCATTAGCCCGGTTCGTTTCTGGTAATATGCTCGAGAGAACAGGGAATAAGGTAAGATAAATAGAATCGTAAATAGTGGCCAAGCGGCTAAGGCATCGTTATAGGTGGTTATCCCAGGAAATGCCAGTAAGGCATACTGAATTAAGTACCAACCTACAAAAAAACTGACGCAGACCAAGCTGTGTAGAACTCTGTCCATAGATATCATTATTATCCACATTGTTTTGTTGTTTATAAACGTTGATTTTAATGTATTACCAATAAAAAACCAAAAAATATTGGTTTTGTTTCATTTGCCATTGTCGAAGCGCTTAAGTGGATTATATTAAATAGCCCCTAAATGTAAGGAATTGACTAAGCCAACTCCTTCCCATTTGATTTAAAAATACTGAGCTATTTCCTGCATTAAGAGCATGTGACAAAGACAATCCAGCCCAATTTATCATTGATTAGGGGATGATTAACGACCCACGTAATCCTGAGCGTGGCTTACCCTCGTATATTCCATTTACTGCTCTTTCCTTGGCAGGAAGAATGGACTAAACGGTTTATCAGTAACGCACTAACAAAATATCGTCGTCTGTAATGAGGCGGCGCTAATCTCCCAGAGCGAGAATGATACGTATGATAATGTAAAACAATGCTATTAGCTTAATGAAACTTAATTTTAACTCTTATCTGGAGTAATAGCTATCATATATCTAGATATGGTGTATAGCTCGTAGGCTTACAATGATGCTGATGTGGGGCACGCACTGCAAAAGTAAATATACCTGCTCGTAATAAAAGTAAAATCGCAATACCAAGGCCAGCCACGAGCAAAAATCACACTCAGGATGAGTAAATTAAAATGCATTTGACCTTGGTTTTGCTTGCCACGAAAAAACCATGGAAAATTAGCTAAGGTAAAGTGAGTGCTGAATATCACAGGGAAATTTGTTGCAGGAATTACTTATCTGCCAGTTGATGACTTAAAAAGTATCAACAGCGTATTGATAGTGCTGCAAACTCTTAATGAGCCAATAGAAGTAGAAGTATTGAACTTCAATGATCTTAGTTTATCCCAATCAAGTTCAAGTCATGTGAACTATTACCAGCAAACAGATGATATGTTTGTTCTTGTTTCATCTTTAATTAAAAGCTGGATAAGAAACCACCCGGTTGCTAATGCGAATAAATGAACCGCTATGATGGCGAGTTGTGTTTATCTACTGCTTAACGGTTATGAGTTAACTACCCCAAAGAATGAGGTCATAGAGATGGCTAATGGAATGGCGACCAAAGAATATTCGTTTATTGAGTTAGATGGTTGGTTAAGTTTCTGATTTAGGCCTTTTGACTTAAGACAATTGTGTGAGTAAACGGAGATAGCAGCCATCTCAATCATCAAGATAAAGATAGACTAGTTCACTGTGGCGATTTTCCTAGGCATAAAAAAGTCGAAGGTGTTATCACCTCAGCTATAGATAATACCATCATCGACCAACCTGCTCATTTCGCTAACAAAATTATTGGTTATTCAGATAGCACATGATTTTAAGGTCGCAGAATTATGTAAGACAGAAGTGTTTATTTGAATAGCAAATAAGTGATACTGATTAAAAAGGGAAGGTATCCAGTATTGAAAAGATATAAAGAATAATGTTAACAAGAGGTATATCACTAAAATATATACGATTATATCAAAAATCTTTCCCGTATGTTGATTGCGTTCAAATATAAAAATATAAATCTTACTTAAGTTTTAATAGGGTTTATATTAACTAGCCATACGGGAACAGCAAAGACAGGTGAATAGGTTCAATAACAAGTGCATTATAATGATAATCTTGAATGCTAACAATAACGAACTCTTTTTGTCAGAGTTCGATTTTAAATTGAAATTAGTGAATGTACATAGTGAAGGTTTTTGAATGGTGACATAACTAAAAAAAATAGTTAATTATTCTGATTATGTTGTTAACTGTAAATATCGTTATGTTTCATTTACTTTGTTTATGTTAGCCTACGCGGCAAAAATTAAGAGTGGATTTTATAAAAATTTAGTTATGAATCAGAAAATAAAAAATGTAATTAAAAGCAAGTTAATTCTCAAGTTTATTTCAAATTTTCTTCTTTTTTCTTTATTACATAAGGTCATGGGGTATCCATTTAAGCCGCTTTATGTATTATTTATAAGTATTGGTTTGCTTTATGTAAAGAATAGGTCATACCGTTTTTTTGTTTTATTTTTCACCATATTAGCTGCTCTTTATTTACCAGTGGGTTTAATTTATGGCCCTCCAACATATAATACAGTTGCATCTTTTTACTATACGGATATACAAGAATCACGAGAGTTTATGTCAAATATTGATAGTAAATATTACATTTACTCGACGTTTATTCTAATTTTTGGGGCTTTAGTTAGCTCTATAAAAGTAAATGCTGTAAACTATCACAATAAAATAATATTTAGCATGGTGATATTGGTCTTTATCTTTACTCCGTTAAAAAATGCCTTAAGTGGTAAATATGAAAGAGCAGCTAATTCAGGTACACCAGAGACACGGTTCTTCACAGAGTTAGCTTATTCAATTTATTCATTAATTGATGAAATTGAATTATATACAAGTGAAGATACTTTTGAAATTACAAAGGTAACTAACCAATATGATATTTATGTTATCATCATTGGTGAAAGTGTTCGAAAAGATTTTATGCATGCATATGGTTTTAAGATAAATAATACACCATTCATGAGCTCAAGCAATGGTATTCTCTTTACTAACTACATATCTGCAGCTAGTTCTACGCAACCATCTTTGACACATAGTTTATCTTTATATCCAAATATAGGTAACAATATCATAACACTAGCTAATAAGGCAGGTTTTAATACTTATTGGTTATCTAATCAAGGTTTTGTTGGTGAGTACGATGGTTCAGTTGCTGCTATTGGTCGAAGAGCTAATAATAGCTTTTTTATTAAAAGAGGAGGCTCTGATGATAAGATAATATCTCCAGATACTGCGTTATTACCAGAATTTAAATTAGCTTTAGAATCATCAGACCATAAAAAGCTTATTGTTGTGCATCTTATGGGAAGTCATACACCATTTTGTACTAGAACAGAGGGGCTGTATGATTATTTTTATCATAATAAAAAACTTTCTTGTTATGTTCAAAGCATAAAAAATACAGATAAGCTTTTATCAGAAATTTATCATGATTTAAGTAAAACAAAATCTAAGTGGTCAATGATGTATTTTTCTGATCATGCACTATCTTTGACCTATGATAGAAATGAGTTGGTACATAATGATAAATATCAGCAAAACTATGAAGTACCTTTTTTTATTACTTCATACGACTCTAATAAAAAAGAAATTATAAATAATCGTCGTAGTGGCTTAAGCTTTATGTCTTTATTTTCTCAGTGGACAGGAATCAATGAGAGTAATATTGAAAAAAATTGTGACATGTTATCTAAAAATGACTGCCCTAATCAAAATACTATAATCGATTTTAATAAAAACAATCGTATATTTGATGATTTGCCCGATGATTATTCAAAGTAGCACAGAAACTTTTAGTATCGAGATAGTTGTCATTCTTCTGAAAATCAATCTGAGAGCACAGAGTGACATATGAGATGTATCTTTTTTAATAGAAAGTAAAGGTACTTACGAAATTACTGCTGCTTTACAATTTACTTGCTGTGGCAGCAGTATAAATGAATTTTATTAATTAGCCAGTTTATTCAGCACATTAGGGCCGAAAGTTCGATAAAGAATACGTACTGACATAAATTAAAAAAGCATTAGTAATATATAGGGAATTTCTAGTTAAGCATGGTGTGGAAGGTAATAACTTAACTAAATAAAAGTGATACAAAAATGAAATATAAACCTAAGTCTAAAGAGTTTGTTTTATTGTATGTTGAAAAAACAATGTTACTTTTGTGTGGTTGAATCATTGACTAAGATATCTAATATTAGGTAATACCTCTGAAAACTAGTGAAACACAGTAGGTTTCGGCAATTTGCTATAATATTATAATCATGGGCGGTAATATATGGAGCTAGGTGGCACTATCCTTGTGTGGAAATAAACTTAGCTAACTACATTCAACAAAAACTTCTGTTGAAAAAGTGGAGAAATACCGAAGAAAATATTGCAGGGTAAGCATTTAAGAAAATTACTATATAAATAAAATACTAGTATAATAGATATATAGATTAACATTATGAGTGATCCCTCAACTAACCAAAAACATCAAAATAAAGCCTCACCGAAGTGAGGCTTATGTATATGCGCTTTGCTAAAGAAACACTAAAGATCCTATACACGGTAAATGAATAAAGAATATTGCAGAAAGTACCAATATCAGGGTTAGCAATAAAAGGATTGAATGTCTAAAAAAGCTTACGGATTTTGGATTTTTCAGGAAAAATATTAATAAAAATGGGATGATAATTCCTAATATAGATACATAAGTTAGATACTTATCCAAATATTTAAACATAACTAACCCTATTTAAATTGGCTCTTTATATTGTCATTTCACGTACACAAATGGCCATTTATATCTGCCAGCTAGTAAGGCCGTCAGTGCCAATGACATTGTAGTGACAGCGGCTGCAAGGTAGCTTCCTTTAGAGCAGTGCGGCATAACGAGTTTTAAATTCCCAGTTATAGGCCACACCAGTCTTGCTCTTGCCATTATCCCAATTCACCGACCAAGTCATTAGGCCTTTAATCGACAAGTTTTTGGCATCAAGACGCGCAAAAGCATTATAGACAGCTTGTTTATCAATCACATAACCAGAGCCAGCAGCATCATTGTTGGCAGGCAAACCGATAACAAATTTAGAGGGTGGAATTTTTGTATAACCGCGGGTACCAGTAACTAGACTTTCAGTCAGGTAATACAAAAAGTCTTCTTTCATTGCGTCACTATTTTGGGTGAGCCAAGCACCTTTACCGCTCGTGGTTTCATCAACCCAAATACCATCGCCACCCTGATTATAATATTGCGGAGCAATAAAATCATAATATCCTTCGAGGGCATTGATATAATCTAGATAAGCACCGTTGATACGTAAATATGGGAATTCTGGCGCCATACTGATAATAAAGTTTTTCCCTTCGGCGGCGTAATGTTCTTTTACTTTTTTCAATGCGGCAGGTAAAACTGTTTTATTATTAGCTGAACTAATGGCTGTTTGCTCTAAATCGATATCTAAGCCATCAAAGCCGTAGGTTTCCACCAAACGGATAATTTCATTAGTTAGCTTGTCTTCGTCGCCAGTTTTCAATTGGATATGCGCATCGGCACCACCTAGGGAAATGAGTACTGCGCGACCTTGGCTGTTTAATACACCGACTTGACGGCGGAACTCGGCATCCGACAGATTGTATGGCTTGAAGGTTGGAATACCTTCGCCTTTCATAAAGGCCACGGCCACCACGTTATATTCTTCAGGAATGTCTGTCAGATTCATATTGGCACATTGCCCCTGCTGATAGCCATCACTGGCACCCGCGGCCCAATTGTGCCAAAAACCCATCATAATTTTTTTATTAGAGATATCCGGCATGGCGGCTGCGTCATCTACGACTTGTGTATTGATAATGTTATCTGAGCTCATAGTAACCTCGTTATTTTAGGTAAGATTAATTCCACACGCGCCAATATTGGTGGGCGTAAAGATATAATGCGTTTTTTTAACGAGGGTAAGGTGAAACCTTTTCCTGCCAATAATAAATTAAATTCAAGCTAACTGGAAAATGTAGGATGCTTTCAAAAAAGAATGTTTTGCTCTTAGATGTATAATTTTTCAGATTAGTGGAGGCGTATTTATAGCAATGACTATCTTCAAATGACTCACTAAAGAGTAAATAAATTATGACAGTAATTGTTACATATTATTTATAGCTATTACTCCAATTTATATTGACAATATTTATTGTCAGTATCATGCTGCGGTTTTCACTTATGAAGCGAGTGACGATTAGCTTTGTGAAATAAATAAATGAACCATAATCTGATAATGTTGACAAATTAGCAGGGGTTCGCAAGAGGCTAGAAGCGACGTATCAAGTGAGCCGTGCAAGAAAATAAAATAGGTAATTCTGCTAGTATTATTGGTTACAGCGAAATAGCTAGTGTTTATTTTATAAATGATAATGATTGTTTATAAGTGGAATATTATCTGCTTTGGTCTTTATTGTCTATTCTATGGGGGATGCCAAAGATATTACAACAAAATTCTAAAATTAGAGATTGCAGTGGTGAGTCGTGATAGAAAAATAGAGTATTTCGCTTTTAGTTAAAATGCTAGAATCATTCTACCGATGAAAATGCGATAGAGAATTTAAATGATTAGATTATTTCTATTTTTAATATTTGTGTTCCCTTCAATCACATACGCTGCAAGTTTTGATTGTGCTAAGGCTCAGAGTAATGTGGAAAAACTAATATGCAATACTCCTGAGCTATCTAAAGCAGATGATGAATTATATGTTGATTATCTGCAAGCAAAGTTAGTAACTGGAAACAGCGATGAATTTAAGAGGTTAGTTAAAAAGAATTGGGAGTTGCGGGTTAAAAATTGCGATACAAAGTCGTGCTTGCTAGATTGGTATCATCGCTCAACGATTATTTATAGAAATATTGCTGCTAGCCAACCAGTAGATGAGCAAGATATATCTGAATTTAATTATTATTATAATTCGCCAGTAAAGTTAAGAGGCGTTATTAGATTAGAAAAACCAGATGGGTTCTTAACATTAAGAACAGATAATATAATTTCTGTCTCATCAAAAGAACCGGAAGATAGTGAGGGAGAGCCCACTGAATGGGGGATAGGTGCTTTGCATTTAGCACCAAGAAATTCAGATCAATTTAATCAGCTAAAAGAGATCCAAGGTAAAAAGGTAGATATCACTTGTGACCTATACCATGCAACCAATATTCATCACAAAACTCCGGTTCTTTGCAGTGTTGAACATTATGTTTTGGCCAAGTAATTGGCAGTATGGCATAAAACTGAAAACATAAAGTATCGTAGAAAAATGAAATAGGGCAACCTGCTATTCGTTTGTGATGAGTGACTGAAGGTACGATATTTTTATCTTTTTTTACCCTTTATTTTTTGCTCAAAAAATTTCCCTTTAAAAATAATAAGTTATATTATGTCGTAGAAATGAAGGTATTTTGCATAAAATCGTTGTAATTTATTGTTGCGCTAAGATTTTTTCCTGATAATTTATAGTGTACTGCCGCATAGGCAGCTTAGAAATTACAGTGACATTGAATTTGCAACCAAAATCAGTGTACTGCCGCATAGGCAGCTTAGAAAAGCAATAACTTGACTAATATAACCTTGGGTAACGTGTACTGCCGCATAGGCAGTTTAGAAAGCTGTCGGCTTCGTTCCCATCGTTTCAAGGTCGTGTACTGCCGCATAGGCAGCTTAGAAAAGCGTTTGACCATTTTTCCCCTGTTGGCTTAAGTGTACTGCTGCATAGGCAGCTTAGAAAGGCATCAACTGGAACAATCAGTACCATGACGCGTGTACTGCCGCATAGGCAGCTTAGAAAATAAACATTTGTAGTTCTCCGCGCTTACCTGCGTGTACTGCCGCATAGGCAGCTTAGAAATAACAAGAAATGCCGCGTGATCCCGTTCCAGTGTGTACTGCCGCATAGGCAGCTTAGAAACTGAAACTATCAGCTATTTAAAGCGACAGGGATGTGTACTGCCGCATAGGCAGCTTAGAAAACGACTGTGGAGATGAAACAAAAATAATCCAAGTGTACTGCCGTATAGGCAGCTTAGAAATTGGCGATATCGCACTCATGGATGATTTTTTGGTGTACTCCGGATGCAACTCCCGCTATCGCTGGCAACACCAGAGGAAATTGTAAAACCAAAACAAATAGTGAAAGTAAAACAAATTATGCGGGAACCATATATTTGACATAACCTAAAACAGCAAAGTTTATCGATTATATTCGTGAAGCATTACACCATCAACATGCAAAAAGGCATCTCTTAGTATTCCCAATGATTGAAACTCATTTAACTTATGATAATACGTCGACTCTACCTGTTCACGGGTAAGGCCTGTGAGGTAATCACTTTGTTGATTTGTTTCCCAATAAATCTCACCTTTTCCTTTTATGAAGTATCCTCTTAAAAATCCAGGCCATTTATCACGCATGTTAGATATCAACAGAGAGTGGCTATCAGGCTGTGTTGCTTGAAATTCATGAAAAAAATCACCTCTAAAGATAAAAATATTATTGCATTTAGTACATTGATAGATATCTCTTACATACTTGTATGCTACAGAAGCAAAATTATCTCTAGACTCCCCTTCTAGTTCATCAAGAAAATCATAGAAGTCTTGATCAGAGATGTAATAAGCCTTATAACTAAGATAATCTGTATTATCCCTAATTATATGACCGCAGCTACATTGAAACTTAGACATTTAATATTGACCTCATAATTCTGGATTTAGAATAAGATTATCGCCAATATTAATAATACATAATGTTAGATAAAAACATCATAAATATCTTAAAATTACCTAGAGTGATAAATATAACAGTATGTTAAATAAAAACACACTGAATTGACGTAAACACAGGCTTATAGGCTTACAAATCAAACTTGCTCATGGATATCTTATCAATTAATCTCTTTAGTAAATGGTCATTATTTTTTCCACACTGGGGATGGCTAATTTTTGAGGCGCTTAACCCATGATATTGGGTACGACTCATTGTATTTATTGCTTAGTCAAGTGAGATAATCTTTGATTAAAATACACTAGTATGAAAAGATTACCATTAATGTATTAGAGTAAGAGGAAATGCGTGTCAATGAAGGCAATATATTTATTACTGGGGTTGCTGTTTTCATCTTTTGCATTCTCAGCTGAAAACTCAGTGATGATCCTTGGCGATGATTATAGGCATACCTTAGTTAAGGAGCTAGAAGGGGCAACATTTGTAACTCATGGAAAGAATGACTCACTCATTCAGCAGGTTAAACAAGCATTTAATCAAGACAGTATTATTTTGGTTATTAACATGGCGGATGGACCAACTCAAAATCTTAGAGAATCCATCTTAATAGCAAGGCAATCAGGTCATAATTCTGTCCAAGTTTATTATCATGGTAAGCATTTACCAAAAGAGATGCTTAATGATGATGACTTTAAAAAGCTAATGACACTTGTTGTTAAGGAAGTTAACGAATTATTGGATCTGTATGAAATCCAAATAACAGGGGCTTATTATGATTGGGAAAGAGATTTTCCAGAAAAATTTCAGTTACAAAAAAATATTATGGCTAAATTTAGTCCAGAGCCTAACACGTTAATGACTGAAATACATAGTTATGCCTATGTGTTTACAAAGGAAGAAGCAAGTAATAATACTATCATCACTGATGGAACGGTATTGGCATTTGCTTGTCAGGATGTCATTGGTAATGCGACTGTTCGAAGCCAAGATCCCATAAAGAGAGGTGGGAATTATTCTCACATAGTATTGGAGTTAGAAAAGCCAACATTGATCCCTTTACACGCACGATGCTTAGGTACATTAAATAACACGTTAGCTATGGCTTTTATTACTTTATTAGAGAATGAGAAATAATGAAATATCATGATAGTTTTAATGTATTCAATTTGTCAGGCTGTATGTTATGAAATATTTAGAGCGTTATCTGTATCATATCATCTATTGAATTTTATGATAAATATAACGGTATCATTATCAATTTAACTATTTAAATTTATCAATATATTAATGCTAAATAGAGTATATTGATTGAAATAAACGCCACTTATACAATTTAACGGAAAAATTCTTTTAGCGAAGAAGCTTTAAACCCTATTTAAATCCTTTACAGAACAGTATGTTTATTCTGTTTTATATAGAGTGCATATCAACAGGTGCCTCAGCTAGAAACTATCCGAAGGTATTAGCAATGGGGCATCATTTCATTTGGTTTGCGGCAATTGAAAAAGTTATTGATGCTTTAGATAAATGATCGCTGATAAAATTAGCAAACATGATATTTTCAGAATTACATTAAAATTAGATAGTTACAAAAAATATAACTATTGAAAATGAATTGACAATTTTCCGAGTGATTTAAGCGCGGTAATTGCGACCTCTTTATTAGGATCAAAGCAAAGCTCTATTAATCGGTTTAAGGTTTCTTCATTTTGGATTGCGTATTTGTAATCACCAAGGATGGATATCGCAGTGAGTTTAACTTCATTATTAGTTCCTTGTGTGAGCTGGATTAGTGTATTTAATATGATTTTTTGTCGTGAATGATTCATTTATTCATACCTAGCTAGGATATGTTAAGAAAAATCTGATTATAATCAGCCAAAATAGACATCATATTGTTATTTCTCCTTATTGCATTGTTCCTAGATGACAACTTTAATAAAAAGTATATGAGAAATTTGCATTTTATAAACAATAGCAACTAAATTTACTACGGATAGGCATCGGTATAATCACCATCTAATGTTAAAATCAGGGCGAAGTAGGTTTTTTATACATCCTATTAGTAAGATACATGATAGGAAAACTTAATAGCTAGTTAAATTAACTGAGCTAAGAGGTATTTTCACTATTTGAGTATAGAGTGATAATAAGAGCCCAAAATATGGGCTCTCATCTATAAACGTCATTCATGTGTTATTCTCAACAAATTGAATGTTAATTACTTAAATTCACATCGATAACTTGATAAAAAGCATTTTGGGTATTATCAACATCCCATGTTGCAAGAATAACATGGTAACCTTCATGATCAGCGGGCACATCACATATAAAGTTGATATCCACTTCGATCAATGGCATTGCTCCATGATCATCTCTTTGACAAAATGGCGTTAACTCAAAAGCTGAACGAGTTAATGGTGCTGATTGGTCCCAGCCATTTTTTGTAATAAAAAACCGCCAATTATCGGTTGCATGAGCCATAGTTAGATACCAAGTGAAGGTATTGAGACCCGTTTTCATATCAATTTTATGCCAACGGGTAGGCGTTTGCACATCAAGAGGACTGAAACGTTCTATACCACCTCCGCTAGCTATTAATCCATCAGGAGGCCCAGATTCTGGAAAGCCTTTTTGAGTTTCAATGCTCTGAGGTTCATATTCAGGCCCTAATCCACAATCATTGTTTAATGGTGTTTTTGGCTCCTTAAGATAGTCGTTAAAGCTACATAGATAAGCGCGACTTTCTGGCATCCTTATATAGCCATGGGCGCTCGCGTAGAATGAAAATAACGTTAATACAGTGCCTAATATACTTGGATATATTAATGGTATGATTAGATTTTTCATAATCACCTCGGACATAAAGATAAAGAATATTTACTGAACGATTATTGAATGATGTGTCAGAGAACTCATTCATCGTTTCAGTAATAATATTTTTATCATACTGACTTGCAGCAAAATTGAATAATTTAGTTCTTTATTTATTAAATTTTGCGTCATCTTTGCTGATTAATCATCTAATTAGTTAAATCTAAGTATTATTTAATGAGATTTAAGGGTATGAGAAGTTGAAATAGGGTAGAGTGGTATTATCCTAACCCTCCAAAGGAAAAGAGGGTTAGAACCAATAGCATTATTCAATCAGCATTAGGGGCCTTCGCCGCCTGAATCAATCCCTCCCATTCCTGGTGTATAAGTTATGCAATCTGGTTTGCCTGTAACAGGATTTGGTTCAGGTGAGCACCAAGTAACAGTGTTAGTCGCGTAAGCCGATGAACAAAGAATTGAAATAATAAATAATAGTTTTTTCATGATTACTTCCTTCTATTTGATAATCATGACTACTTTATTTTAATTATGTAGGCGAAGTTCATATTCAATTACTTAATGTGATGGGTGTCTCTTAAATCATTTTTTATTTAAGTGATTGATTTAATGCTCTTAAAAATAAGAGATGATATTTTACTATATGGGTAATTTATAGGTTAAGGTTGTTATGGCGTAATCATTAAAATATTTTATTGATTATGGTGTAACTGATATTGTGTATAACGTGATGTGTTAGTATGGAGAGATAAAGGTATTTAAATGATTCAAATAATTAACAATAAATTAGGCGAACCTACTAAAAGGTTCGCCATTCAATCATTATTTAATACTGTCATTTAATAATTCATTGAAATAAATGATTTTTTGGTCAAAATCAATAGCTATATTTTGATCTTTACACTCATTATTAGATATTATTTTACAGGAAGATTGTATGTTTTTTTCATGGATGCCTAACCATTCAGCTAATAAATGAAATAAATTCAGTCCACTCCTTTGCGCTGATATTATCTCTCTCGTATTTGAATCTGAAGAAGTAATAAAAAGAGGCGTTTCAAAATTTTGACGATGTTTATCACCATGGATTAGATCTTGTTGATTATCAATAAAAGAAAGCCCATGATCTGAAAAATATAACATAGACCATGAGTTTTTAGACTTTGATAATATGTCATGTAATAGAGGTAACTGTAAATCAGTATTTTTTATACTTTGAACATAGCAAGATAAATCTTTGCTTTTATAAAATTTATCATACTTATTTGAGATCCTTTTACAAAATGGAGAGTGGCTACCAATTAAATGAACAACAATCAGTTTTTTCTTTGCAGGATTGTCGATGGACTCAATAAACTTGGGAATAATAGGGCCATCTTCTGTTAGTGGGTATACAAAGCTGTTTCTATATTTACTTTTAGTGTGAGCAGTCGCACATTTGCAAAATTAACCATGATGTTGCTAATAAGGGAAGTTGATACACCAGTATAGATTTATTATGTACTGAGTTATGATTATGTTGTCATTTTTGACGTAACTTAGGGATAATAATATGTTAAAAGTAATTGCAGAAGATTTTATCCAGCTTGAGGCTATAAATATCGTACTCCCACTTTACCGTGAATTAGTTGAAGCGACTAAGCGTGAGCCTCTCTGTATTGCTTATGATTTATATGTTGACCAAAAAGATAGGGGGCATTTTATTTTTATCGAAGAGTGGCCTGATCAAGCAGCCTTAGATGCACATTGTAAGAGCGAACATTTTCAACGCCTTGTTCCCATGATTAATCAATATCAGCGAAAAGAGCCTTCTTTTATATTTATGGATGACGCTCTAGCTAAAATATAAACACTATAGAATTTCTTTTCGATAAAAATCATTTGGGTAACTCTATTTTAATGCCATTAGTGTATAGCTGATGGTTATTTTATTTTTAATGGTGATGCAGAAAGGGCTAGGGGATAATTGGTCAATAGGTATGTTTAACTTTACTTATTTGGTTAACCGGGATTTTATTTTTTCTAAAAGGTAAAAAGCGACTTTCAGCTTAACTAATGATTTTATAGGGCCATCAAACTATCTGTTAGGTGTGTGTGAAATATTTATTTTAATAGGTATTTAATGTATAAAAGGTTGGGTTAATTTTTTCGTCTAATCAGCAAGTGATTTTCCTTGTTTTTTACCCTTTAAATTTTTAAAGTTTTTATATCCTTTTAAAACAATAGGTTATGTTACCTGATAAAAAAGAAGGTATTTAAGGGGAAATTGTTATAATTTACTGTTGCATAAAGTTTTTTTACTGATAATTTATAGTTCACTGCCGTATAGGCAGCTTAGAAAAGAATTGCTAATGACCTTCTTGAGGCTGCTATGTTCACTGCCGTATAGGCAGCTTAGAAAATTGCTATAATTCGACCGAAATCATCTGGGTAGCTCACTGCCATATAGGCAGCTTAAAAATACGTTTTAATATAACTTAAAATTTCTACCTTATCCTTTCTAGCACACCCTCAATAAGATTTAGTGATTTTCACTTATCATGCAGAATAAAAGACTGCTATCCTTGATACGAAGTCAGAATAAGGCTTATGATATTTTGTACATGGAGGCTATTATAGGAATATTACCTATGGTGAGGAGGGGCGTTGATGTGTATTTTGAAAATACCAGCTCGGTGGAGGTATTTATATGAATAAGCTTTTTCGAATGTGCAACCTATTGCTATTAACTGCAAGCTTCTCAGTGGTTTCTTTATCTTCCTATGCAGATCCCAATGGCGGTCATGGTCATAGGCAAGGAAAAGAGCATCAAAAAAATAAGCCTAACAAAGGTCATAATGGTAACGGAAAAGAAAAAGCAGATCATTTATCCTTAAATAAGAGTAATTCAATATCAGTATCATTAACTTACAATGAAGCAAGAGCACTCGCTTTAGACAGTGGTATTACAGGCTATCACGCGTTACCACCCGGTATTGCCAAAAACTTAGCTAGAGGGAAACCATTGCCGCCAGGGATAGCTAAAAAGGTTGTTCCGCCTTCTATGCTTGTACAATTACCTCATTATCCAGGCTATGAATGGAGTATTGTTGGTAATGACTTAGTACTTATTGCATTAAGTACAGCGGTAGTCACTTCGATTATTAATAATGTATTTGACTGATCTTAGTAATGTGTATTGAAGCCATTAAGTAATATATACCTGTTAAATTGAAAAAGACCGTTCATTTGATAAACGTTATCCCATTAGCCCTCAATTTTTTGAGGGCTATGCAATCAAAGGGATTATTATTTCGTTTTATTCTTTTCTAACCATTTTTGCATTTGCTCTATTTCTGGACCTTGGGCGTTAATAATCTCTTCTGCAAGCTTTCTCATTTCAGGGTCGGTGCCATATTTTAATTCAATTTTTGCCATATCAATTGCCCCTAGGTGATGAGCGATCATACCTTGCGCAAATGCAATATCTGCATTCTCTTCATTCATACCTTTGGCCATATCTGCATGCATTTTATCCATAGATTGGTTTAACTCTTTTTGCATTTCGTTGCTGGCAGGAGCTTGAGCATGCATAGAATGATTTGAATTAGCAAAAGAACTAAAGGAGGCGATGCTAATGGTTAAAATTGCAGCGATAGGAAGCATTTTTTTCATGATAAATACCTTATTAAAAGGGGATTAAGTTAGGTTGACGATAAAGCTTCCCCTAAGGTTAAGGTCAATGGGGTAATAACAGATTTAACTTATTTTACATATAAATTGATTTTTATACTTAACTCATTTAATTGAGAGAGACGCAGTGAGTCTAAAAATAGTGGTATGATAAAATGAAATAACGATTCTTTATAATAGTGATCTATATCAAAAATTTCGAATAAGCGTTTATCTGTTTTTTACTGGTTTATATAAATCGAATGGATAATTAGATGCGTGGTGTTATTGGTTTTATGTATTGTTCGCCATGTAAATATACTCTTTAATTATTTTTAAATATGGGGTTTATGTGGTAATTAATTGATTTTATGGTTGAATTTTTTTTAGGTTTTATTGTTAAAGTATATCTTTTTATTTAAATTTCATAAAATAAATTATCAATGTTAATGATAATGATTTCTATTTGAGAGTCTATTCTAGGTTGTTATATACTCTGATTTAAACAGGTGTGGTGATGATTCAGGGGTTATTAATGGCTATGCAGAAATAGTCTCTTAATACGGGGGAGATTAAGAATAATTATGTTGGGTTAATTCTATAAATATTAAAAATCCTTTTTATAGCTAATGGAGTGAAGCTGTTATATTTATTACGTTTTTAAAATTATTTATATTATTAAATAATGGTCTTCACAATAAATAGCAGGCAGGAAAATTTTTATAAAAATGAAAATTAACATAGATATTTTATTCTGTAAATTTGAATCCTTATTTGAGTGATAATCAACTCATTATTTTTACTGTTATTTACTGATGTTCAAAGTGTTGCTATGCCATCAAAAATAATATTGAAAGTTATTGCAAATAACAGTTACTGATAGGGGAGCGCATCTGCAATGTTGTATGTTTATTTGTTGAATTTTTATGCAGTCATTGTGCTTAAAAAAAGGAAATGGAGTGGGGGAAAGAATCAATGTATGAGGCTTTATGATGCAGATCACATAATAAATTCTTATGTTTTCATTGTGGTTATTATATGAAAGGTAATTGAAATTTATATAGGTAATATAATAGTCTTAATTTTGCTATTTTTCCATTCTATAGGCCTAAATTTATCCTAAGTTAGGATAATTGTTTAATCGTCTGTTTTTTAATGATATTTGTTATTTTTTTATTCGATTTGGCCATGGTTATAGCGTAAAAAGAAGTAAAATACCTACAAATGGTAATGATAATAATAACTATTTGCAATTGGGTGGGGTTGATATATACTCCGAATCGATCATTTATTTTAATGAATCTGTTGTGAGTAGATAGTTATATTTAATATGCATTTATCATTTATATGGCAAGGAATATTATGAAAAACCTATCATTAACAGCATTAACAATTGTTTTATCGAGTGTTGCGTTTAGTACTAGTGGAGAGACGGTTTCAGGACAGAGCCAAGCGTATGATTCCAATGGAGTTGAGGTGAATGTTGGAAAAACACAGTTTGCACAAGGCACCCATAGTGGGGTTATTGGTGATCCTGGTGTCGGTTTGAAAACCATCGCTAACGGTACAAGAATTGGTTTTTCTGGTTTTAAATCATTAGCACCAGAGAATGAGCAAGGTGTCAATGTATTACCTGCATCAAGTGGTGGCCATGGAGGGGCGATGGGGGAGTTTCATTTTACACAAGTTGCTAATGCAGAAGTCTATTTTGGCGACTGGTCTAAAACGGGGAGTGTAGGTGACCAAACTCATACTGCTTTCTTCTCAGGTAAAGAAGCCACAGAGTCGGTACCAACCGCGGGGCAGGCGGAATATACCATTGCTGGTATCAATCAATTTGATGGTCCAGGTAAATTAAGCGGTGTATTTAATGCTGATTTTGGTTCGAAAAAATATACAGGCGCTCTAAATGGTCAATCTCTTAATATTACTATGAATGGTAACATTCAAGACAAAGGGCAATTTTCTGGTAGTGCAATAGCAAATGGTTCAATTCAGGGTAAAAGCTCAGGGCAGTTTTTTGGCAAAAATGCGGATGTTGTCGCGGGTATAACCACCTTTGATAGTGACCATACAAAAGACACTTCGTTTGGCGGTTCAAAAGTGCAATAACTTATATTGCGGGTGGAAAGGATTTCCACCTATTACGATTACTTTAATAGAACATTGGTTGATATTTATGGAGTTATTTCGAGCGGGTATCCTATGGTTGTTACTTTATAGTAGTGTCGCCATCGGAGAGATAAGTGATATTGATAATTATCGCTTTTTATTAAAAGATAAAGCGGAATTTAGTCGAAAATCTCCCGTTATTGAAAATAATAAACCGTTTATTAAAGATGACATCAAAATTAATTTCGATGGTAAAGAATATCAGGTTAGTAATACGCTTAATGAGATGGGAATGGCTATTTATATTGCCTTAAATCGTGGGCAATACGATGACGTAGAACGTCTATTATCATATTACCAACAATTAAGTGGATATGACGTTTTACTTGTTGAGTTTGCTAAAGCACAAATGGCACGTGCAAATCATGATTATGCTCAGGCTATTTTTCACTACCAAACTATTTTAGCGCTAAAACCTGATTTTTTGCGTGTCGAGCTGGAATTAGCTCGAACTTATTTTGAAGATCAACAAAATAATGAGGCATCTTCACAGTTTAAACGGGTATTGGAAAAGTATCAGCAGCAGTTACCACAAAGTGTATTAGCTACAATTTCACAATTTATTACGGAATTAAGTAAACGAAATAGTTGGTCAGGAAGTTTTTCGGTAGGTTACGGTTACAACTCTAATATTAATCAAGTACCGGGGGATAAAAGACAGCGTTGCTACAGAAATGCAGTGCAGCAGTTTTGTTATGGTGCTGGATTGGCGGATAAAGGCACCAAATTTATCTATGATGGTGATATTAAACGTACCTTTTCACTTTACCAGCATCACAGTTTACTGTTTAAAGCATATACCTATGGCAATAAGTATGATGGTGCTGCCGAGTATAATGAAAATACCAGCCACATACGGGTTTATTATCAATATCAGGATGCAAAAAAATCATTCGCTATTGGCCCAATTAGTGAATTTAAATGGGTAGGAGAGCGGCGACACTATTATGGTGTTGGAGTGGGAATGGAAGCGGAGTATCGTTTTTTACCCCAGTTTTCGCTGAGTACAGTGATTGATCACCAAAAAATAAACTATCGTTCACCTTATCAAAGCCAAGATGGTAATAAGAGTCAGGCTTATATCACAGGGATTTATGCTCTTAGCTCAGATGCAGTGATATTTGGTGGTGTAGATAGTGGGTATGTGAATAAGGTTTATGATAGTGACAGTTATAAACAATATGGCATAAGAGGAGGAATATTTAAGGACGTTAGTCAGTATTATCATCTATTGGGGATCGCCAGTTATAAGCAAACTCGATTTAATGCTCCGCAATATGCGTTGGGAAGTCAAAATCGAATGGATGATGAACAACTGTATTTGGCTAAGTTAAGTTTACCTAAATACAGTATTGCCACAATGACACCATCCATTTCTTATAGGTATAGAGTCAATAAAAGTAATATTGATGCACTGTATTCATACCAACAAAGTGAAATTGAAATTAGATTAGAAAAACGCTTTTAATATTTTAGGTGTTAACAATGAAAATAAAAAAAATCATCACAATGAATATTGTGACAGGGATTTCGCTTACCTTAATTTCCGGTTTAGTGTTAGCAAAAGAACAAGAAGACCTCGGTACTATTATTGTTAAAGATAACGCAGAAACAATTAAGGAACGCGATCAAAAAGGTTATGACGATCAGTATGATAAAAATGAATCCAATATTTACCTCGGAAAAGATCTTGTTGAACGTTATAAAGGAACTAACCCAGCAGATGTGCTCAATAGTGCGGTAGGGGTGTATAGTGGAGATGCACGTAATAGTGGTGCATTAGATCCCAATATTCGGGGGATACAAGGTCAAGGGCGAGTACCAGTCACTGTCGATGGCACAGAGCAAGCCCAAACAGTGTGGCGAGGATATAACGGAGCCAATAATCGTAATTATGTTGACCCAAATATGATCAGCAGTATAACGATTCAAAAAAGTGCATCCTTAAACCCTAATGTGAAAACATCGGTTGGTGGGGGCATTGCGATAAAGACACTTAATATTGATGATGTCGTTGCTCCAGATGAAACGTTTGGTTTTGATTTAAAATTGGAAACCAGCAGTAATTCAACAAAACCAAGAGTACCTAATTTAGATTATGGGCATGACTATCGAGATGACCCTGCGATTATGGATAATATAAAAAATGGCAACAAAGCAAGAATGCTGTTTAATGATCCAGGGCTGCTAGTTACGCCTAAATCTCGTGGAGACGCAAACTTTTTTAATTTTAAAGATAATGCAGTTAGGGTCGCGGTGGGAACTCGGCAATCACGTTTCGATATCATGGCGGCTTATAGTTATCGAGACCAAGGAAACTACTTTGCGGGTAAACGTGGAGCTAATCGCTATAAAGATGATGTGTTTAGTTATGACCCGAAGAACCCATCTAAACCGGTTGACCCCTATTTGCCTTTTGCTGCGAACGTGTTTGCACCAGGTAAAGAGGTAACTAATACCTCCAGTGAAATGGAGAGTTATTTAGTGAAAACGAATCTATTTTTATCTGACTCACAAAAGGTGTCATTAGGATATACCCATACGACGAACCACTATGGGGAAATCATGCCATCAAGGATCAGTTTCATGGAGTTAGATGGAAAAGTGCCGCAATGGACACTCGCGAAATTTAATATTCAAGCTTTTCATGCCGACTATTATTTAAATCCTGAAGATAATCCATACGTAAATATGAAACTTGGTTACTGGATGACCAAAACAACGAGTGATACGAATACTTCAGGCGGTTTTCCTCGAGAGCCTAAAGAGCGTGATATGGGGTTTGAATATGGGTGGATGCCTCGCAACCCTAATATTGATGGTACGTTAGTACCGGGTGCATCCTTGAATTCAACGAACAAACGACAAGGCTTAAATTTATCTAACCAAATGGCATTAACAGATAGCCTTGATTTAACTTTAATGGGGAGTTTTAGCAAAGAAACGGTTGATACAGAGGATGATATTTTTGAATATTCAGGGAGTTCTACATCGACGATTTTCCGAGCTGTACCGAGAGAAGGGGAAAGGCAAGAGAATACATTCGCATTTAATTTTGAATGGCGGCCAACAGATTGGTTGAATGTGACGGCTGGTGCTCAACGAACGAGTTATTGGTCGAAAGATCATTTATTAGATAAACGACGCGATGCGAAAGATGTTAACTTTGCGAGACCTCATCAACTACTCTCCAAAAACTATGATATTTCACGCACAATTACACAAAATGAATATGACACATTGACTCGTTTTACCAATGCTGAAGGGCAAAAATTAGATGACGTCATGGATTCGCCTTATTATTTAGAAAGGTTTGTTGAGGAGGCGCTAAATTTACAAAAACATTCTCTCGATTATGCGGGATTCAGATCTGCAAATGGGCAAGGGGAGTTCCGCATAGATGAAAAAAATAAGGCTAAATGGCGACCCGATGGAAAAAATAAACTGACCCGAGAAACCAACCCTTTTTATAATGGTACGATTGATACAAAAGCACAGACTGTCGATCCATTTACAGGAAAAGTGGTTAATCAATATATTCCCAATCAATCTCGCTCTAGCGATGAACAGGAAGATATTCGCTATTTATCCGAAGAAGAACGATTCCGCCATCAGGGGAAAAAGAAAGCACATGCTTGGGCGCCTTCCTTTTCCGCTTCTGCCTATTTAACTGATAATGACCGAGTTTATGCGAGCTATACGGAAACGGTACGTATGCCTAGTATCTTTGAGGATACGGTAGGTTTTTCTGGCTCAAGGGGTTATGCGTCACTCACCGAGAAGTTTGAGCCTGAACGCGGTAAAACAGTGGAAGTGGGCTATGTGCGTAATTTACAAAGTCTACTGGGTGCGGAACGTTTCGCTGACGTGCGTATTAATTATTATCACACGGTCATTGAAAACGCGTTTGAACGGGATATCTATCTCAAGTTTACACAAGTAGATAAGCACAAAACATCAGGTATTGAGCTACAAGCTCGTTATGACAATGGTAATTATTTTGGGGATATTGGGCTTGATTACCGTTTGCAAAATGAGGTGTGTGATAGTGCCTCCATTGCTGCTTTAGATCCAACTAACAAGTTTAATATGTCTGAATGTGTTGAGGCGGGCTTTCCTGGTGGGTTCTTACGCACACAATTACAACCTAAATACAGTATTAATGCCAATTTAGGGATGCGTTTTTTGGATGAGCGTTTAGAAATTGGTAGCCGCATGCGTTATCACAGCCGTGCTGAAAATAATGACGAAAAGAAAATGATGGATAAATATCCGGCCAACTACGCACCTTTAAATAATAGCCCAATGCGCTGGGAGCCTGTATTTGTTGCCGATGCTTACGTCAGTTATGGCATTTCAGACAACGTCAAAATGGAATTGTTAGCGACAAATATTCTTGATGAATATTATGTGGATCCACTCACTCGAACCATGATGCCTGCTCCAGGTAGAACGTTACGATTGAATTTTACAAGCCATTTTTAAAGCAAAATGCCCTTTTTGTGGTACTAAGAAGGGCATCTTAAGATTCTCATGAAAAAGACGCGTTTTTTAACTGTTACTCTGTCTGTTTTGCTGCACGCTGTCATTATTATGGGCTTTATTCATCTGGCTCAAGAAGAAAAAAATCAACAGCATCAAGCGGTAATGGATGCGCCAGTGATGTCGATTGCGTTAACACACGCTATTGAAGAAACTGCGCCAACAGACTCAGATATGACACCCATGGTTGAGCCTGAAGCGGAGATTGTTCCGCCTGTTGTCGTGGAGACGGCACAGGTAGTGCTACCAAAAAAAGAGAAGAAAATTGAGCGACCTAAAAAAAAGGTCAAAGAGCCAAATAAGCGTTTAAGCGAGAAAAAAGAGGTTGAACAGCAAAAAGTATCTACCAATAAAATAACCAAGTCGGCAATAACACCACAGCAGTCACAACAAGGGGAAACGGCGGCATCTTCCCCTTCGATGGGGAAGGTGGGGCAACCTAAAAATGGGATGTCAAACCTAGCAGATACTCAGCAAATCAATGCATACAGGGAAAAATTACGCCAAGAAGTTGAAAGGCATAAACGCTATCCTCGGCGCGCCAAAAGTATGAAGAAACAAGGTGTTGCTCAAGTCCAATTTAGGTTAACGGAGACGGGAGAAATAACGTCAGCGCGTATTGTGAGTAGTTCAGGTAGTGAACTATTGGATAACGCTGCGCTCGCTGCTGTTGAAAAAAGCCAGTCAGTAGGGAAGCCACCTTCCGGCTTTGCTCACATAGTCACCTTTAAAATTGAATTTAAATAGCGATTGTGGGTGGCACACATCATTCAGTTGCCGTAGATATTTTTTCGCCAATAAAGTTAATCGTTGAAATCCCTTTTTCACAGGCTGTTTCTTTCAGTGTAGAAGGGGTTTTTTCTGCTGATTTTTTAAGGTTGTTTAGCTGCTTAACATATTTTTCTGAACCTGCAATTGTCGGGTTCTCTTCTAAATAACCTATCAGTGAATCTATTTGTTGATAGAAATAGTCGCATTGACTTTGATTGGGTTCAATTTTCTTGAAATTTTTTAGCCCTTCGGGAATTAAGTTTGCTGTATTATCTTTAACTAATTCAGCATATTGCCCATTTTTAATTTGTTCGACAGTTGAGTCAATTTTGCTTTTTAAGTTAAAAAACAGAGCTCCCACGACAATAATGGTGATCAGCAATACCACATTTACAAAAAGGCTAATTGGCAACAAATACTTTTTCATAGTAATCCCTTAGATATCAGGTTTGTTGTTGATATATGTATTTTTCCATCGAGCCTAATATAGCACTTAACTTGAATTACAGTAAAATAAAATATGCAAGTAACCTCTAATATTAAAACGGTGATTAAGTGTCTCTAGAACAAAAGTAATTTTTAAGGCAAACAGTATGGTGCTACAGCATAGGATAAATAAACTACCTGTTTATAGGGTACAAAGGAGATTGCATAAAACGCATTGTTTATTTGCATAAAGAATCAATGTTCAGTGATCCGCTAGCGAAGTATATTAGGTTTGATTCCTTAGGATATAAAGGAAAAATGCAGTAGCCAGTAAATTATTTCTGTTGGTGAGAAATCATTCAGGCTGATATTCCTTTGAGTTTGTTATTCGCCATATTAACCACGATGGTGAGAGTCTAAATTTCAAACGAATATTATTCGCTTAATTCCCCATTCAGTTTGAATTTAGTTAATGCTTATTAATAATTTTATGATTGCGTTTTTAAAATCTGAACTCGCTATATGTTTTATTTTATTTTTATTAATTAGCATTTTTATTTATGGATAAAAACCTATCGATTGCTGGGTTTTTATCAATCATTTTATATTAATCAGTCTAAGGTTATTTTATGAATAAAGTATTATTTTCTATTATAGCAACATTCTTTTTTTGTTCTTCGGCGGTAGCACAATCACAGGCTCACGATAAGGTACGTACGCATGAAAATGCGCTGATTGCTTTAAGTTTTACAGAAAACAGTACCTCTCAAGCTAACCAAATTGCGATGGCTAGGCATGCTGAAAAAGCCAATATTGAAAAGCCAACGATTAATGGTCTATCGAAAACGTTTTTAAATATGGATGCCCATGAAAAAGCCGCGACGGCATTAAGTTTCACAGAAAATAGCCAATCGTATGCTGTACAACGTGTGATTAATCAACATATGGCAAGAAGCCAAACTAAATAAGCTTAATGAAATAGCGCATAGACACTCTATGCGCTATTAAGCATTTAGCAATGTGAATTAAAATAGTTTTTTCTGGGGAGGCCCTGAGAAATTCATTTTACCAATATTTTCCATAAGGACTTCTACAACGACAGGCTGTTTTAATTCGACGGCACGTTGTAACGTAGATTTAAAATCTTCTGCCTTATCAACGGTTAGTGCTTTAATTCCCATTGATTCTGCTAATCGCGTAAATGAAGGAGTGAGTAACTCATTATAATATTGCCGATCAGCGAAATATTTCTCTTGGATCCCGCGCATAACACCATATCCATGGTCATTCATAATAAGAAGCACAATCGGTAGTTGCTCTTGTGCCATGGTAGCAAGCTCCCCAATACCTAGCATTAAACCACCATCGCCAACTAAGCCAATAACGGGAGTCTGAGGATTCGCTTTAGCGCTACCGATAGCCATTGCTAAGCCTAATCCAATCGCACCAGCCAAAGAGTGAATATTGTGTAATGGCTGAGTCGCTTTTAGTAAGCGGCTTCCCCATAAGCTACCTGAAACGGTGATATCTCGCACAAATATACCGTGATCTGGCAGTGCCTGCTCAACCGCATCGCTTAATTGGCTGTATGGTCCACATTGCGCTCTGAGTTGTGCTTCGGCTTGCTGAGTGGCTTCTTGGACTTGTTGTTGCCATTGTGGTGAAATTGTTCGCTTAGCTTGCTCGAGTTTGCTGGCTAATGCGTTCAGAATACTATGGCAATCGGCAGTAACCACCAAATCTGCACGATAGTTTCGATTAGCCGCTAGCGAATCGATATCAATTTGAATTAAAGGTTGTGGCAAGGGTAATGACCACGTTTTGGTTTCATTACTGCGTAAACGAGAGCCAGCGACGAGTGTGATATCGCAAGACCGCATCAATTTATCAATAGCATCTGCGTTATGGAAAGCGCGTAAGCTAAATGGATGTTCGTCAGATAAAATACCTCGCCCATGCGTACTACTGATCACGGCTACCCCCTGATCTGCCAATTTTTTAATCGCTTCAGAGGCGTGTAGCGCACCACCACCAATCCATAATAAAGGGCGTTGTGCATGCTGTAATTTTTGCCAAATCGCATCAACTTGATCCAGCGTTGCTTCTGGTAAAGGTTGAACTGTCAGTGGTGCGCTGAGTAGCGATAAGGGAACTTGTGCGCTTTGTATATCAATCGGTATTTCGATAGAGACGGGGCCACAAGGAACGGTTTGTGCAACTTGAATGGCTTTATGTAAGACGGCAACCGCTTGTTCGGCGCTATGGACGCGAAATGCTTGCTTAGAGCTGGCTTTTAAAAAGCCAAGTTGATCGCGTGTTTCGTGAATAAAACCGGCATCCATATCCAGATACGCTTTTTCTACTTGCCCTGTAATATGGATAATTGGCGAGCAAGCATTCATGGCTTCAATCATTGAGCCCACGGCATTACCCGCGCCGGCTCCTGTGCTGGTTAAGGCGACGCCAAGTCCGGTGAAACGACCATGTGCATCAGCCATGGTAACGGCACCCGCTTCCCCACGACTAGGGGTGAAGTCAATCACGCCACGGCGACCAATTGCATCTGCAATCGGCAGGTTGTGGATTGAGATAACGCCATAGACGGTACTGACTTGGTATTGTTCTAATGTTCTGGCGATCGCCTCGCCAACCGTGATTGTCTCATACATAGTGTTCTCCTTTAGAATTCGATAACCAATAATTTGCAACGTGAAGATATTTACGGATGCATGGTCATTTATTCACACCAACGGTTTGGTTGTGGGTTTAGTGCCAGAAAAATACTTTTTTGCTGCATATAAGCTTTGAGGCTTTCAAGGCCTTTTTCTCTACCGAGTCCACTCTCTTTAAACCCACCAAAAGGTGTTGAAATGGAGAAAACTTTGTAGGTATTGATCCAAACAGTACCAACGTCTAAAGCATCTGCTAATTTAAAGGCGCGAGTGTAATCTTGCGTCCAGATCCCCGCAGCAAGGCCATAAATAGAATCATTGGCTTCTTCTATGAGTTGCGCTTCATTATCAAAAGGGATAACGACCAGTACAGGCCCGAAGATCTCTTCTTGGCAGACAGAAGCTTGGTTATTCAGCCCTTCAATAATGGTTGGTAAATAATAATTCCCTGCTTGTAAGTTAGGGTCTTGGGGGATAGCTCCGCCAAGGCGAATTGTGCCACCTTCAGCGAGTGCTTGGTTGACGTAGCGAATAACACTTTCTCGGTGTTCGGGGGATATCAAAGGGCCGACATGAACCTGTTCTTGGCGAGGGTCTCCGATAATGAGTTGTTGAGTCAGTGCAGTGAGCTTTTCCATAAAAGGTTCATAAACAGCACGTGAGACGAACAGCCTAGAGCCTGCAATACAAGCTTGCCCCATTGAACTGAAAATACCATAACAAACGCCATGTGCCGCAAGGTTGAGATCCGCATCTTCTAAGACAATAGTAGGAGACTTGCCACCAAGCTCTAGTGACGTTGTGATCAGTTTTTCTGCCGCAATATGTGCGAGTTGTCGGCCTGTATTGGTGCCGCCAGTAAAGGATATTTTTTTCACTAAAGGATGGCGGACAAGTGCATCACCAACGATAGAGCCTTTACCGGGGAGTACGCTGAGTAAGCCACTCGGTAGACCCGCTTGCTCAAATAATTCCGCGAGTTTCAATGAGATAAGCGGGGTCGCCTCGGCGGGTTTTAATATCACAGCATTGCCCGCAGCTAGTGCAGGTGCAATTTTTTGCATATCGCTAGCAATCGGTGAATTCCATGGTGTAATAGCGGCAATAACACCTAGGGGTTGATATGTACTTAATGTCATCATATCGGGCTGGCGACGAGGAGGCAGCTCTCCGCCACTGACTTCGCATACGGCGGCAAAATAACGGGCTGTTGCCGCGGCACTCATGACTAGCCCACGAGCTTCTGCCCAAGGTTTACCATTGTCGAGAGTTTGTAAGCGGGTTAGCTCGTCTGCTTGCTCTTCGATTAGCATACTGACGTTGTGTAAAATAGTCGCGCGTTGATGTGGGGGCATATTGCGCCAACTTGGCGCTCGCCATGCACGCTCTGCCGCCTGAACCGCTTCTTCAACATCACTTACACTGGCGCTGTTGAGCGTGGCGATAATGTGTTGGTCACCCGGAAAGCGAGAGCACATTTCATTACCGCGCCCTTGTTGCCATCGTCCACCGACAAATATATTGAGTTTTTTCATGGGAATTCTCCAGTCAGATAATGGCATCTTGATCTGCAATGCGACGGCAAATTTCGACGGCACTTAATGCAGATAGCAGGGATGTTTTAGGATTTGAAGGTAATGGGTTACCATTTAATTCGATACAAAAATGGCCAAAATCACCAGTAACCTCAATGCGATGACTATTTTGCTTGGTCGTCGGGTCGACCATAAGTTCGACTTTTGTTTTATCCATACCGATACCGTAGAGGGCAACCGTCGCCGCCACATTGGCATTTGCGGGGAATTTCAGTGCCGCCTCGCGTGCTGTTCCGTGGAAAAAAACCGTTGGCTCTGTAACCGTATCTAGGTCGATGTAATTTTCAGCCGGACCATTGCGCCAGCTGGCAGGACTTTTACGTGATTGGTAGGTTACTTGGCGGATTGCGGCTTCTTTTGCACAACGTAGTCCATCGAGACCAGCAACAGCCCCTGATAATGGGATAAAGATAGCGTGGTGTTGTTGAGCTTTTTGGCTTAGCGTTTGTGCTAATTGCGCATCCGCCAATGCGCCAGTTGAAATCACGGCTAGCGTCCAGCCTTTTTCTAAAACCATGGGGGCATACTGTTTGACAGCATGTTGACTAGCACACTCCAAGACTAAGTCTGGTTTTTGTGAGGCGTGCGTCGGGCAGCTTAGTGGTATCACACGGTTTTGAAAGCGTTGTTTGATATCATTGTGGTGATGTTCGCGGGCCACTATCCAGCCTAGCTCAATCCCAGCAGGAAGCCGTTGGATCACTTCATTCGCCATAGCACCATATCCGATAAGCATCAGTGTTTTCATCATCGTTCCCTTAAATGTGGTGGCAAAAACCGCCGGAGACATCTAACGCCGCACCAGAGGTAAATGAAGCCATTGGTGAAGCTAAAAACACCAATGCTCTAGCAGGCTCTTCTGGTTTCCCTAAGCGTTGCATTGGAATGCCGCGTTTTTTGGCGATCTCACCAATCCAACTGTGCCAATCAAGACTTTTGTCGCTACGCGCCTCAAAGCGGCGACGCCATTGCTCTGACTCCACCATGCCGAGCAAGATAGAATTGACACGAATGCCTTTCGGCAGAAGGGTTTTCGATAGATTAAGCGTGAGATTGAGTAAAGCCGCGCGAGCGGCAGAGGTCGCTACCATATGAGGCTCTGGTTGTCTTGCTAATAGCGAGTTGACACAGGTAATTGACGCGATATCTGACTGTTCTAACAAGGGCATAAATGCATTAACGGGATTGATAACGCCAAACAATTTAAGTTGCGCTTCTTGTAACCAAGCTTCTTCAGGCGTATCAGCGTAGTGAGCCACATATCCTTGACCTGCATTATTAATCAGTAAATCGACTTGCCCAAAATGTGTTTGTACTTGCTGTGCAAATGCCTCAGTTTGCGTTTTATCCAGCACATCGCAACAGACAGCGAGCAACTTAGCGTGTGGATAGGCCGCCTGTAATGCGTGATGTGCCTCGGTCAGTTTATCTTGGTTTCGACCACAAAAGGCGACATGACATCCTTCGGCTAACAGGAGTCGGACTGTGGCTAGGCCAATTCCTGAACTTCCTCCAGTGACGACGGCGACACGATTTTCTAATTGTAAATTCATAGCGCTTTCCTTAATCAAACTTCTACTACGGCATAGGTCGCCAAAAATTGCTTCAGGTAATGATTAAATGGCTGAGATGCATCGAGATAACTTGCATGTCCTGCTCGTTCAATATAGGTAAGGGGGCAACTGTGTTGCTGAGCGAGCATGTGCACTTTTTCAGGCGGCGTAATGGTGTCATCAAGGCCAACAACCATTTGGACGGGGCCTGAATAAAGATTGAGGTAACGGCTAATATCATCGTGAGCCAACATCCATGCTGCGGCTAAGAAACCGCGAGGGTTAAGTTTACGCATGGTTTGCCTTACCCAATCAATCTGTGGTTCACTGGCAGATGGGCTTAGTAGGGCGGCGGCACGGTGCTGTGCATAATATTCAATACCTGAATTGAAGACGATTTCTCGTCGTTGTTCATAAACCTGTCTCTGTTCAGTTTTATGTTTAGTTGCGTAGCCTTGCGCCGGATTAGCTAAAAATAAACCTTTTATTTTTTGTGGATATTTTGCAGCGAACGCACAGGCCATGATGGCACCAAGTGAATGACCAACCAATACAACTTGAGGAAGATCTAAGCCATCGATAAAGGCCGCTAATGCTTCCGCATAGTCATTGGCGGTTGGGGTGTCGGTAGTCAGGGCTCGGCTATTGAGGTAGCCTGGTGCATCCCATGCCAGCAAGCGGTATTGCTGGGTCAGTGATGAATCTGTCAGTTGATAAATCCACGATGCAGAGCCTGAGCTAATACCATGAAGTAAGATCACCGTTTCACCGTTCCCGGCTTCACGCCAATTCAAATGATATGAGCCGAATTCAGCGGTTTGGATAGTGGGTAAATGTTCAATAGGCAGTTTCATCACTGAATTCTCCTGTTAACTACGTTTGACTTTTGATAATGGATGATCGTCTGGGTAAGTCGGAATGGCAGGCTTAGGCGTACCGATCATTACGCACATCAACGCTTCTTCTTCACCATGATTAAATAAACCACGGTAAATCCCAGCTGGAACCGAAATTAGGTCACGCTCCTTGAGCACGGTTTCATACTCCTCATCCCCATCTTTAATAAATAAGGTGATGGTTCCTTTGAGCATGAAAAAGACTTCTTCAACATCAGGGTGCAGGTGCAGCGGTCCTTCACACTTTGAGGGCAGTACCATGGTTGAGAAGGTAAAGTTTTCCGCGGGAACGGTATTGGCATCGTTGGCAACCCCTGTCGCCCCCGTACCGATGTAACGCATCTGCGCCCGACGGTATTTAGGGTCAAAATCCGCCTGAAATTTCAATGCATTCCAGTCATATTTGCGGCCTTCAAAACGGGCGATGCGTGATTCAACCCAATCCGCCATCGAGATGCCTTGTGGTTTTATTTGATTCAGTTGTTGTGACATAGTGATATCTCCTGATATTGAGTAGTTAAATCAGTATCTTTTTATAAGGGGGATAAGTAATACGCTGCCGATCAAACCGATAATGACAATAAATAACAGGCCACTATCCATATTGTGGGTGAGGGTGATTAATACCCCCATTAACAACGGTGCGGCGGCACCCGCAAGGTTGCCTAATCCATTGAAAATACCGCCAGCGAGTGCACTGACTTGCTTTTGTGTCGCTTTGGCCAGAAGAGCAAATATATTTGGAGCACCAGCCCCCCACATAAACATGCTAAAGGCCATCATTAAAATAATGCTGTAGGTACTGGTGAGAAATAGCACACCTGAAAGACCGATTACGGCGCCAAGTAATGAGATAAAACAGACTAAGGCACGACGATCATAACGGTCAGAAATCCATGCTCCTATCGCTTCACCAAATAACATGGCGATAAAGGGGAGTGAGGATAAGATCCCCGCGTGCTCTAAATTGATTGATTTGCCTTTGATTAAATAGCTTGGTAACCAGCCGTTCATGCCCCAGAGGTAAACTAAGAAGGCAATATTAAATAAGCAGATAATCCAAAAATGGCTATTGCGTAACAGGGTATTACGTTGAATTTTAGCTTCTGCCATGTCTTTGGTAGAGACTTTGCCATCCACGTTTTGTGTTTGCTTATTGACTAAATTGGGGTGGCGAATGCCGATAACGACTAGCCACCATACGGGTACAGTGAAAGCCGCCATAACGAAAAAGGTGCTTTGCCAGCCAAAATTATTCAGTAAGTACAAGGAAATTGGAAAACCAAGAGCCGCACCAATAGGCGTGCCTAATAACCAAAGCATTGTCGCTCTTGCTTGCATTTTTTGTGGAAAAGTACGGCGCACGATGGCATAGGAAATGGCAAGTAATGGCCCTTCAGCAATACCTAGTAATACTCGAAGAAAAACCATTGTGGCGTAATGGTGAGTAAAACCCATAAAAATCATTAAAATACACCAGCTACTGATCATAAATAGCAGCATTTTGGTGGGGTGAAATTTATCGCCAATCCCACTGAGCAGCATGGATGACACGCCATAGGCAAACAGGAATGCACTCATCAATAGCCCAAGACGTGTGGGATCAAAATCAATTCCTAGAGCTTTTTGGAACTGTTCATCAGAAAATAGGGCGGCAATACTAATTTTGTCGAAAAAAGCTAACAGTACGCAGGAAAATAGTGCGATTGGGATCAACCAGTTCACGCTTTCTTGCGGTGATGCCATTTCATTTTCTTGTGTCACTGAGGGCACGGGTATCGGTTGGTTTGCCATATTATTTCTCCTACCTGCACATTTACTTCAGTGACATCAGTGAAAAATTAGGATCTGCAAGTTCCGATGGGGATAACTTGCGGCTGTTTTGCATCCACCTTTTGCCTAGCTTGATGGAACGAGGGTCATTAAATGCGACCATCTGAACTAATTCGTTGTCATCATTCAGTGAAAAATGCACTTCAGCATTTGGTGTGATGCGTTGAATATGTTGGGTTGCTAGTGGGGTTGGGATCCCTAAAATCTGGATATTGTCTTGATATTGATCTGACCATAGCCATGCAGGGTCATTAAAATCCTCACTGTGGGCATTAAGCATGGCTTTGGCGGTGGTAATGGCTTGGTTTTGTGCATAAGCCCAAGATTGTAAACACAGGGATAATGTGGGATGACAAGCAACATCGCCAGCAGCATAAATATCAGGGTGAGATGTTTGCCCTTGTCCATTGATCACAATACCGTGTGTGACTTCAAGGCCTGTTGTTGCCGCTAGCTCAAGATTTAATTCAACACCGATCCCCATAACAGCAAGATCAAAGGATTGGCTAGGCTGCTTAGCACAACTGATCCGTAAATCATCGTGACTTTCATCGAGCAAAATTTCGCCACAATCGGTTATGATTTCTACCCCCGCTTGCTGGTGGCGTTGCGCGAGTGCGTTTGAAACAGATGCAGGTACACTACGCTGACATAAGCGCTCTTGGCGTTCAAAAACGGTAACGTCAATGCCCATTTGGCGTGCAGAGGCCGCAACTTCTAAGCCAATCCATCCACCGCCAATAATGGCCATTTTTTTAGCGGACAACAGCGCTTCACGTAAACGTTGCCCATCATCCCAAGTACGCAGTGCAAATACGCGTGGATGCGATTGCCAAGCAGAAGAGAGAAAACGAGGCCGGCCTCCCGTTGCAATTAATAATTTATCAAAAGCTAAATGGCGACCATCACTGAGCTGCACCTGCTTTTTGTTGGCATCAATATGGGTCGCACGAACAGGGCGATACCAAGTCAAATTCAGAGAGTCCGTTTCATCTTCACTAAATAGGCGTGATAGAGGAGTGCCCTCCTGTTTCAAAGCTGCCTTTGATAAAGGCGGTCGTTCATAGAAATCATGTGGCTCATCACTAATAACAGATAAAATGCCTTGGTAGCCTTCATCTCGTAATGTTTTTGCGGCCCAGCCACCGGCTTGCCCGCCGCCGATAATGACAATACCGCCATCAATAAGTTGTGTCATGGCATCACTCCTTGTCTTTTTTCACTTGTCGGCGTGTTTCGTGGTCGATACCACCTTCAACCGCCCATTCGGTAAAGGAAACGAGAGAGTGCTCTAGTTCACGGGGTTGCCATTTTTCGGTTAGATAGTCGTCGTTGGTGTAGTACTCAAACGCACCGCCCGTTGGGCTATTGACATACCAGAAGTAGGCAGACGAAATAGGGTGACGACCCGGGCCAATAAAAGTACTCCATTTTTGGCGGTTCATGGCGAGGCCACCGCCAATCACCTCATGAATATCGCGAACCGTAAATGCCACATGATTCAGGCCCCGCCCGCGATGAGGCAGCTTGAGTAGGAATAAATTATGGTGGCAACCATTAATTTGTGTACGTAAAAAAACCGCACGGTCGATATAACGGTCAGACACTTGGAAGCCCAGTTTTTGGCAATAGAATGCTTCTGTGGCCTGTAGGTCATCAACAAAAAAGACCACATGACCAATATTAATGGGGGTTGCTTTGTCATAAACAGGGCTTGGCGCATCAATACGACGAATATCTCCCCACTGGTTGATAGGGGAAATATCGACGGTAACATCTTGTTGTTGGCTAATCGTAAAAGCCACCGTCATACCGTTTGGGTCAAGGCACTGTGCCCCATCAGAGGTGAGTTGAAAGCCTGCACAATCTTCAATCTGTTTGATGACCTGTTCGAGTGTAACGCGGTCTTTTACGCCCCAAGTGATCCGTCGTAAGGTGGAGCCTGATTCAAAAGGTGTAGGCAAGCGGGGATCATCAATCGATGAAAGGGCGACGCTTGCACCGGACAGTGTTGTAAAATAAGAAGGGTTATTGGGTGATGTTTGCAGTCCAAAATCCTGCAAGAATTGCTGACAAGCGGCAAGGTTATCAACACCAAACTCTAATTTTTCAATACCAATGACTGACATAATTTGACCCTCTATATAATCGTTTTTTATTGCCGACCTTGTTTTTGGGCAAGCAGAGGCCTGAGGCTTATGGCAATAAACCTAATATTTAGTTTTATTTATGGGTAACGCTATACCGCTTTAGCGGAGGTTATTCCGCCAATAAACTCAGTAAGTTTTTGGGCTGCATTGCTCACTTCATTTTGTAATCGTTGGCGTTCTTGCGCGGGAATGCTATCCATTGGCACCATAATACTGATCGCCGCCTCGACACCGTGGTCTCGGTTGTAAACAGGGTAAACAATGGAAGAGATACCCCGACGGTAAAAAGACTCTCCGATAACATAACCCCGTAGCCGGTCTGCTTGGATCATTGTCCAAAATGCCTGTTTACTTCCCGCATCATCAGGTAACTCATCATCAGGATAGAGGGTATCGAACTCCTCTCGACTTAAGCCACTAAGTAACATCCGACCAATTGAGGTGCGGTGAGCTAATAACCGAGTACCAACACTCACGTGGTTAATTTTTGATTCGGCAGCACTAACCCGAGCAATATAAATAATGTCTCGCCCATCGCGTATGACGAGGTGACTATTGCACTGGCTACGGTCGCGTAATTGTTCAATGATCGGTTGGCCTAACTGTGTTAGATCGAGTGAAGCAATGTACCCTAAACCTAAGCTAAGCACTTTGCGACCGAGTGAAAAAGCCCCTGTCCTTGGGTGTTGTTCGATAAAGTCTAAATGCACCAAAGTTTGTATTGCACGATAGGCCGTCGCTTTCGGCATATCGATTAGACGTAAAATTTCAGCAAAGGTTAGCTCTCGGTGCTGCTGTGCTAGGAGTAACAAAAGCTGCAATCCTTTTTCCAAACCGGGGATCAAATATTTGCATGTTGAACTCAAAGCGTTAACCTCCCCGCATTAAGCGGCGTCTTTAGTTAAATACAAACCCACCATTGACGGGGATCAGTTGGCCCGTCACAAAATCGGCCATTGGCGAAAGCAAATATAAGACAGTACCGGTCACATCTTCGGGCTTTTGCTCCCCTTGAATAGCACGCCCATTTTCATAAAGCTGGTGGCGCTCAACTGGTACATATTCGGTGGCTTCAACTTTAGTTAGGCCAGGCGCGATAGCATTGACACAGATCCGGTGTGTGCCAAGCTCCCTTGCCATTGAGCGTGTCATGCTAATAATTGCCCCTTTGCTCGCGACGTAAGCCATCAGCTTAGGGGCGCCCCATAGAGCTGTATCAGAAGCAATATTCACTATCTTGGCATTTCTACTTTGGCGCAAAAATGGGAGTGCCGCCTTTGTCACTAACCATGTGCCTCTTACATTAACGGTCATGACGCGATCCCATAGATTTAAGTCATACTCATCCAATGTTTTGCCGCCAACGCCAGTGGCAAGGGCGGCATTATTAACGAGGCCATCAATATTGCCTTGTTGACCAATCTGCTGAAAAACATGCGCTATGGCCTCGGGGTCGGCAATATCTAAGTTAAAACCATCGGCAGTCAAACCGGCTTGGCGTAGCTGGGTAATGCTTTGCTGTAGGCGATCACTTAATATGTCGCACAGGATGACGTGAGCACCTTGTTGTGCGATCGCTTTCGCAAATTCAAAGCCTAAGCCTCTTGCTGCACCCGTAATGACGATGCGTTTGCCTGCCAGTAAATTATGCATTTGACGTTTCCTTATTATAAATTTGGTCAAATTGCTTTTTGGCTTCACGTTGCATAATACGGCGTAGGCGAGATAGCCCAACATCATGCTGATAAAGGAACTCATGTTGGCGAGCATTAGGCGCCATATTTTCAAGGATAATACGGTCTTGCTCTAAAACATCCCAATGTAATCCCTCTAAGCGATTACGGTACATAAAGCGCCAGAGATCACGTTGCCAATCTTTTACTTTACGGATACGCCAAAAGAAGACCCGGGTATTGAAGCGATCTTCTGGCACAACCATTCCGATGATCCAGAAGTGGCCACCCGGTCCGAAACGTTTTTGATAAGGGATGGATAGGCGTAGCCAGTTCGCGCCAGTACTGGCAAATTCAACCCAATCAAAATTCACCCCCATTTGGTCATTTTTGCGGAAGATAAACCCATTTTGAGTCGGTTCTAAAATCATCTCTGATTGCTTATCACCGTCCGCCATTGAATGCGAAGAAGAGTGGAGATAAGTGCCATGCATGGGATCCATGACATTTTCGAGTGCATATTGATAATTACAATGCCAAGTGGCTGTACATAAGAAATGGCTATGATTTTCACTATCCGCCAGCTCTTCAGGGAACGCTAGCGTCGGTGGCTCTTCATCAGTAATGGCAAAATAAAGAAAGATTGCGCCATGATATTCTTGAACTGGGTAGGTTTTTAGGCACTTTTGACCTTCTAATGGACATTGGCTAACAGCAGGAACATCTTTGACAATACCATCGCCTCCAACTTCAACGCCGTGATACCAGCAGGCAATACGTTCACCTAGGTTCCAGCCCATTGATAAGCGTGCACCACGGTGAGGGCAGCGGTCTTCAAGCGCATGAATTTGACCTTGCTGATCACGCCATAACACAATTTGTTCTTCTAAGCGGGTGATACCGATTGGGTTGCTAGTGACTTCCCAACTGGATAAAACGGGATACCACTGGCCTCTAAGTCCAACGTCTAAATAATCTTGATAGTTCTGAAGTTGTGCATGAGTTGTCATAATCTGCTTCCTGTTGTCGTGGGGTATCGTTGGTTATTATTATTTCTGCGTCACTGGCAGGAGATTAATACCCGTTTACTTGGAGAAATTCGCGAAAACTGGCTTCATTCCATGGTTGTCCTTGTCTATCAAAGAGTTGTCTTTGATTGAGTGCACTAATAATTTGCTCGAGAGTTTCAATACCTGAATCAAATAAGATTTCCAATGTGGCAATGAGAGCGGTTTCGTAGTCATCAGGGAGACGTGAGCGAGTTTGCCAAACGATATTTGGCGCCGTTCCCGGTGCTTGGATTTGCCCTTTACCGCCTTCACGAGCCGGTATAATTTGGTGATTAGCAGGTAAGTAAGGGTTGAAATTCTGTATCGGTTCCATTTCTACTCCTCAATAAAGCTAATTTCGATTTGGTTGTTATTAATGCGAGTCTGGTAGGTTTTGAGATCGCGACCACCTGGCTCACGTAGGCATTTTCCTGTTTTGATATCAAATACAGCCTCATGAAGTGGGCACTCCACTTTGCCATCCTCAACAAACCCTTGACTGAGTAGGGCATAGGCATGAGGGCAAACATCTTCCATGGCGTAATATTGATCATCCACTAAGAAAACACCGATCTCGGTATCATTGACTCGGGCTGAATAAGGAAATTCTTCTTGTACTTGCGAGACATCACAAATCGCGACCCAACTCATATTGTTTCCTCCACAGCAAAATAGTGTTGTTTCATATATAAAACATTGTTTATTATTTAAAACTAGCCTAATAGGCTGAGCGATAAACAGTCAATCGAATGTTACTCATATGTAAAATATTTGTTTTGAAATGTGCAGTGTGTCGAGATTATGGTCATTTTTAGTTTCATATGAGAAACAAAATGGGCTGAAAATAGTGTGACTATCGTTTGATGGATAAAATCATAAAATAAGGGATTATCATTATTTCACGGTAAATTACCCACTATAGTGGTAAAAAATAAATAACAGCAAAGAGTGAGAATTATTTCTGATATGAGAAAGCCTTTATCCATTAAGGCGTTTTTTTATTTTCTTCAGAGAGAAGGAATAGGAAAATTGAAAGGAATGAGATTTAAAAGTTTATATTTTTTAGTTTGTTACTAAGAATTAAATTAAAACCCACCGAAGTGGGTTAGTGAATTATCGTACTGTTAAGACAGAAATCTTAGAGTTTTGGATGATCATCGAAGCTGTTGATCCTAAGAAATACGTTGACATTCCAGGGCGTCTAGAACCAATAACAATCAAATCTGCTTGAATATCATCGGCAATACGCAAAATTTCATCCCTAGGCGTTCCCATGACGACCTGAGCGGTAAACTTTTCTTTAGGAAGATTAAAATCTTTAATAATATCAACTAATTGATTTGTTACTTTATCTCGTTCGCTATCTGCTTTTTCGGCAAAACCAAAGCCCATAGAGGTATAAAAAGGGATAGTAGGAATAACGGCTAAAAAATGAATATGAGCGCCTTCTTCCTCCGAAAGGTATTGAATATGAGGAAGTACAAGGTTTGCTAAATTTTTCTCTGTAATATCAATAGGAACTAAAATTTTTTTATACATATTGTTCTCCGAACAATTATCCAAGCCTATTTAAAATCTATCCGTTAAAAACAATCAGTAAAAATAAAGATAAGTTTAATATTTAATCAATTTAACATCTTATAGCCAATACAAAAATGGAGTTAGCTAACAATAACAATACAACGTTGTAACGAACAATACTTTGACGGCGGCTTGAAGTTAGAAAATTAAAACGGTTTGATGAAAAAACAGTTCATTTGTGCGGTTCCCCATTGAATGACTATCTTTCTCATCTTAGTTATTATATGGTTTATATATAAATCGTAATATTTTATATGTTAATGAGGTGCTGTCTTGGGAATCGTGAAAATTTCAGATGATCTGCATGACTATTTGCGCCGTGCTAGCCAAGTGATGTCACGCTCGATCAATTCTCAGGCTGAATTTTGGATAAAAATAGGTATCCAAGCCGAATTAAATCCCGATAAAACCTTCACAACGCTTATCAGCGAAATGCTAGAAAAAGAAACTGTTAACCATAAAGGGAAGTACCATGAGTAATATCACAATCAAAACAGCTGAAGAAATTGAATTGATGCGTGAATCTGGCCGTTTATTAGCCAAAGTATTTGCGATGTTAGATACTTTTATTGTGCCGGGTATTACGACCATGGAAATTAATGACAAGGTTGAAGATTATATTGTTAATGAATTGCAGGCGAGACCAGCCAGCAAAGGCCAGTATGGTTATCAATATGTATTAAATACCTCCCTTAATGAAGTGGTGTGCCATGGCGTACCGAAAGCTGATGAACATTTGAAAGCCAGAGATATTATCAATGTTGATATCACATTAGAGAAAAATGGCTTTATTGCAGACTCAAGTAAGATGTATGTGATGCCCGAAGCCTCACCATTAGCACGTAAACTTGTTAAGGATACTTATGAGGCTATGTGGGAAGGGATCAAACAAGTCAAACCAGGGGCAACACTAGGGGATATTGGTTCTGCAATCCAACACCATGCAGAAAAAAATGGTTATAGCGTGGTTCGTGAATATTGTGGTCATGGTATAGGCCGTGAAATGCACGAAGCTCCACAAGTGCTACATTATGGTGTACGTGGGCAAGGGGTTACCTTAAAAGAAGGGATGACATTCACAATAGAGCCGATGATCAACCAAGGTGGTATGAAAATTAAGACCAAAAAAGATGGTTGGACAGTTGTGACGCGAGATAAAAAATTATCGGCCCAATCAGAACATACAGTTTTAGTGACCGCAACCGGTTATGAAGTCTTAACTTTACGCGATGAAGAAAAAGCATTTGTCGCAAAACATCATCTTTAAAATTTGACGATGGCTCTGCAAAGCCGCGAGTGCGGCTTTCAGACTGTTATCGCGAAGCATAATAATTAATTTCATAACGCTGGCCATATTCGCTCTTGGGATTCAGTCTTTCAAACAGAAAATCGATAGCCATTCTTGTTTTATGGGGTAAATAGTGTCTATTAGGATAAACCGCATAAATAGAGTGTTCTGGCAATGAGTAATCCGTCAGTAAAGGGGTTAGCATACCTTTTTCAATATAAGGGGCGGCGATAAAGCAGGGTAGCAGCGAAATTCCCACTCCTTGAACAGTCGCTTCGCTATTATTAGTCAAGTCGTATCAAGCTTTATCTTAGATATCATCAACGGGCAGGCTGGAAATCATTTACTCTTACAATCGATAGGGTTGCTATTGATTATTTTAGGCGTGTATTATCAATACATAAAAAAGATAATTAAAATGATAATCATAAAGGTAATATTTTGTTGTCAGTAGGGTTATATTTTTTGTGTTGTCATTTGAAGAGTAATAATTATTAATGACTAAAGAAATAGCATATTTAGGTCGAGAAGAGTTTGTGTAAGGATCTATTCTGTATGCTAGTTTATATTAGATAATATAAACTAAGATATGTAAACAATTAATGATTGTGATTTTATTTTAATCTTATTTGGCTTGGTTTTCACAATGTTTGTAATACTATTCTTTTGTTATTACGATACATAAGTAGAATGTGAAATTAATTTTAATGACTATTGAAATAATTAATATTTAATATCATATGATTGTGATGCCCATTATTTCGATAGTTTTATATAAACAATAAGGGGGCTTCATTTATTGACAATAAACTAGCACTCCATTTAGGAGGTACCATTATGCATGAAAAAAATATCGATTTTTGGGCGCAAGTTTTCCGCTGGGTTCAACTCAATTTACCTTTATTAAGTGGTGTTATGTTAGCAACGTTGATTGCATTTGTTAGAGAGTGGCGAGAGAGTAAAAGTACATGGCAATCATTAGCAGAAGCTGTAATATGTGGTGCTATTACAGTCAGTGCTATTCGAGCGCTTCAATGGTTACTTGTCTATTTAAATTATTCTGATGCTTGGTCATCACTTGCCGAGTTTTGTGGTGCGATGATAGGTTTCCTGGGTACAAAGAAGCTCAGTTGGGTTATTGATTCGATGTTGATTGCAATTCAAAAACGCTATAGAAATAAAGAATAATATTTTGAAGTATAGAAAAATCATTCTTATCAGAAATAAGTTGTACGATAAGCCCAAAATGAGGCTTATCGAGATACCTACCTTAAGAAGATACTGTTATTTAAAACGATTATAATTCTACTGCTATCTTAATTACCATTTAATGATTACCTAACTATCATCTCTGAACCCTTCAATAAGAGAATTATTTATTTTTTACTGCATCAGTATCAATATAAGAAGAAGTATATTGATATCATTAATCAAATGCTAATGAACTCCATAATGGCTAATTTTATGCTCTAAAAGAGAACAATCTTGTGGTGTTCCGCAATGATGGGTAAGATCTCGTGTTTTGTTTGTTTATTAAACATGTTATTTCTCTGGCTAGCTTAAAGCGGTAGGAAGTTTGTGTGAAACCATAAAATCTATTACTCTTTGCATTATCTCTAATTAACTTAAAAGGTTTAAGCTGATGACGGAGCCAATGAAAAAGCCGAGAACAAAACCCGCAAAAGAGAGATTGGATGATTTAATGAATGTTGCTGAGCATTTATTTCTCACGAAAGGTTTTTTAGAGACAACAGTGAGTGAAATAGTTAGCCAAGCCGATGTGGCGAAAGGTACTTTTTACCACTACTTTAAATCGAAGGATGAGATTTTAGAGGCTTTGCGTGAGCGTTATATGACATGGTATTTGGGAAAAATTGATGATGCACTGAGAGAGAAGGTGGACAGTCAAGCGATGCTAAGCCAGTGGTGTGAAAGCAGCGTACAATACTATGTTGAAAAAAGACGTATTCATGACATGCTATTTCATGAAAGTTTTCATACGTGTAGCAACGTACATGAACAGCGGGCAATTTCACAAGTGAAAAAAATCTTGTTACATGGAAAGGCGCAAGGTGTTTGGTCAGCAGAGCCAATTGGGCTGGTTAGCTCTATGCTGTATCACAGTATGCACGCTGCCGTTGATGAGCTTGCATCGAGCCTTGAGTATGATGAGAACACATTAGGCGCAATACTTTATCAAAAGTTACTCGGTTTAGTTCAATAATACCGTATCTAAGCACTCTTCTATCCTTCTAAAAATAGAAGGATGCTGTCATTTAAATCTGTCTTGTACTGAAGTTAAATTACATATCTAAAAGTGACTAAAAAACAGTAGGTTAAGCGACTGTTTTTTATGATTGCATCGTTAATACTATCATGTTTTTATCGTTTGATGATGACATTTTAGCGTTAAAATCTAAACTGATTTTTGCCAGTGAAAAAGCTAGAAAAATTTATTCTGGATGTGTTATATCATCGGAAAATTACTTGTCTGGACATGTTTTATGTTTAATTTTTCCGAGTTTATTAATGATACACCAATTGACTCTATCTTATTGTTTATAATTACATTTTCCTTACTCATTATTTCAGCTTATATCGGTAAATTTATCTTTAAGCGTAAGAAGCTTAATGATGATATTGCTGATGACGAAGCAAAAATTATATTAGGGGCTATCTTATCGTTATTAGGCTTATTGATTGGTTTTGTTCTCTCAATCTCGATCAGTGGCTACAACAATCGTCAGCAAACAGAAGAGAATGAAGCGATTGCGATAGGGAATGCTTACCAACGAGCGCAATTATTAAACAGCAGTGACAGACGTGAAGCAATCCATTTATTGCAGCAGTACCTAGAGGCGAGAATTGAATTTTTTAAATCAGGTGTCAGCGATGAAAATAATCAATGGCGGAGAGTCTCATTAGAAAAACAAGCTACCTTGTGGGAAATTGCGGTTAAAGAGGCAAATCAATCACCAAATCCAGTGATCGCCTCGGTATTAACTGCATTTAGTGATCTTTATCTTTCACAACAAAAAACGATGGCGAGTTGGCGGCATCAAATACCGAATGCAGCATGGTTCTTATTAATTTTCTTTGCGATTTGTTCTAACGTTTTAATTGGTTATAACATTCGAGGAACTAAAGGTAAAAACTGGCTGATCCTCATATTGCCATCATTAACAACACTGGCACTATTTATGATCGCAGAAATTGATATTCCCGGTGAGGGGGTCATTCATGTGACGCCGGATGATTTAATATCATTACAGGAATTCTTATTTAAAGAAGGGGCGTTAGTCGGGAAACTTGATTAAATAAATATGCCCCGTAACGGAAGTATTACGGGGCACTATGGTTAGCGGACAATAATGCCTAAAAGAATACCAATAGCACCAAAGTCTGCATCACTAAATGTGGTATTAGCGATACCAATGTCACCAAGGACAGGTAATAAAAAGACAGGTAAGAAGGTAATGAGTAAACCTTGTGCAAAGGCACCTAAAATAGCGCCTCGGCGACCTCCTGTTGCGTTACCAAAGACTCCCGCCGCTGCACCAACAAAGAAGTGTGGCACGACACCTGGGATAATGACGGTCATATTCAACGCATACAGTATGAACATACCGATAATACCCGCAGCAAAACTGCTTAAAAAGCCGACTAACACGGCATTTGGTGCATAAGGGAAAACAACGGGGCAGTCTAGCGCTGGTTTAGCATTTGGAACCAATTTATCCGAAATCCCTTTAAATGCGGGTACGATCTCCGCAATTACCATACGTACACCTTGCAGAATAATGTAAACACCCGCAGCAAATGTAATGGATTGCATTAATGAGAACATAAACCAGTTTTTGCCACCGCTGACTTCACGAACATAATCTCCTCCCGCAAATAAGCAGGTAATAATGAAAATAATGAACATAGTGAATGAGATGGCAACTGGTGTGTCTCGTAGGAAAAGCAAACTTTTTGGCACATTCATATCTTCAGTAGAATGTTCTTTGTTGCCAATTTTGCTGCCAATAAAACCTGCAAGGACATACGATATCGTTGAAAAGTGACCAATTGCAACGTCATCAGAGCCAGTGATTTTTTTCATGTATGGATGCGCAATGGCTGGGAAGAACACCATACAAAAGCCGACGATTAATGAACCAACAACCACTAACAGAGTGCCTTCCATACCCGCTGTTGCTAAAATTACGGCAACCATCATCGACATGAAGAGTGTGTGATGCCCTGTGAGAAAGATAAATTTCCAAGGGGTGAGGCGTGCAATTAAGATATTAATTAACATGGCAAAGAACATGATCATTGCCATTTCACGGCCAAAACTCTTCTGGGCGATAGAAACAATCGCTTCGTTATTTGGAACGACGCCATTAATACCAAATGCGTGTTGGAAAATAGCGGAGAAATCGCCTAATGAACTAACAACTAAGCCAGCACCCGCTCCTAAGATCACAAAACCCATAATGGTTTTGATGGTGCCTTTAATACATTCGGTGGCGGGTTTCTTTTGAGCGATAAGGCCGATAAGCGCTATCAAACCCACTAAAATAGCGGGTTCAGATAACACATCTTGCATCAGAAAACGAAAAAATGACATACAGCCTCCGCTTATAGTGCGCCGAGATTACGTAAAGCCACACTTAAGTGCTCTTTCATTGCCACTTTGTCTATCATATTTTCCAAAGCAACAATTTCTCCAGCAACTTGTTGAGCAACCAATTGTTCGGCAATATCTTTGGTGCCAACAAAAATATCACTGGCGGTACCTTTAGCTGAGCCAAGATCAACGTGGTCAACCTCGGCACTGACTTGAAGATCTTTTAAAATATTTTTGATGCTCATTTCCATCATTAGGCTAGTGCCTAAACCATTTCCGCATACGACTGTAATTTTCATATTGTTTCCTTTTAATAATTAATAACGCGCGATGATGTTGAGGATGTCATCGACGTTTTCTGATTGCATGATGTTGTCAATATCTTCTTGGTTATCAAAAAGTTCAGCGAGTTTAGCGATAGCGCCGATATGGCTGTTGCTATCGGTTGCGGCAAGAACAATTAATAACTTAACGGGATCGTTGCCATCGGCACCAAACTCAACACCGCGTTTAATAACGGTAAGGCCAAGAGATAGCTGATTGACGCCGTCTTCAGGGCGAGCATGTGGCATTGCAATGCCTGGGCCTAGTACATAGTAAGGACCAATCTTTTCATGTGAATGAATGATGGCATCAACATAAGATTGTTGAATACGGTGGTTTTTGAGGAGTGGTTCGCAAGCGATTTGAATCGCATCGCGCCAATCGGTGGCACTTTCAACAACCTGAATGACGTTGGGGGTCAATAATGTGGTTAACATTAAGTTTGCTCCTGGTGGTGTAAAACTATTTTTAGCTTTTTTTCTAACTAAGGGCATAGTAGTGATCAATGGTAGCGCTATCTAGTCGAATTATTCATTTTCGTGATAGCGCTATCATTTCGCATAAATAAAGCCAATAAAAACTCAAGAACACGAAAGTCCACTCATGAACAAAACTAACCTGTGGTAAGTTATAGTGAGATAAGAGTGAATAGAGCAAAAAATATTTTTTATGGAAAAAATACGCAAGAGAAAGAATACAGGACGAGTTACGCTACAGGATGTGGCTAAATATGCAGGCGTTGGTTCAATGACTGTATCTAGAGCGTTGCGTACACCTGATTTGGTCTCAGATAAACTGCGAGAAAAAATCAATGAAGCAATCACTGAGCTAGGATATATACCAAATTCAGCTGCAGGTATATTGGCATCAGGTCAAAGTCGTACAGTTGCTGTATTGGTGCCTTCATTAAGGGATTACGCAAGCTCTGCATTTCTGCAACCATTACAAGAGGTCCTCAATAAAAATAGCTATCAGGTTGTTATTGGTAGTCATAACTATCAGCAGAAAAAAGAGTCTGAAGTCCTATTTACGTTACTGCAAAGTAACCCTGCTGCTGTGGTTATTTTTGGTGGGATTAATTCAGAGAGCGTATTTAGTTATCTCAAAAACCTTGATATTCCTGTTATTGGTGTGGCGGGGGAGTCGAGTCATCTATTCTCATTAAATATAAGAAGTAATATTGGTGAAGCCGTATTTTTTCTAACCAACTACATGTTGCAAAAGGGATATCGGAAAATAGGCTATATTGGTGCTCAGATGGATAGCAAAATACAGAGCCAACAACTGAGTGGTTGGACTAAAGCGATGCTAAATCATTATCATAGCGCAGAGCAAAGCATTACGACACCGTATGTGGCGACAATGGATTTTGGTCGTCAAGCGATTAGTGAAATGTTAACTCGGCAGCCGGAATTAGATGCAGTAATATGCAGTCATGAAATGATTGCGCTAGGTGTTTTGTTTGAATGCCAAAGAAGGTTAATTAAAGTGCCTTCTATGTTGGCAGTGGCTTGTGTTGAAGGGTCGTCTAATTGTGATTATATTCACCCGTCGTTAACATCGGTGCGTATTGATTACAATAAAATGGCGAAAGAAACGGCGAAAAAATTACAAAAATGGTTAGCTGATCCTGATAGTGGTTCTCCGCATCAACAAGAAGAAATTATTTTTCCCTATAAATTCGAAGCAAGGCAAAGCGCATAATGATGAAGTTTGTTGTTTTTTTGTTAACATTATTGGGTTTATCAACATCAACGGTATCAGCGGCATCGATAGCGAAAGGATATTTACCAGCAGTACAGAATATATATGTATTGTTTAGTGGGGTATTAGTAAAAGGCCCAGTGAAAGAGATAAAAGCGACTTTTTATACCGAAGATAAGACGGTGACACAGGATATCCAATTAAAATTGGATCAAAAGAGTTGCATTGAAAGCTTTGAATCAATTTCTCATGGCATACAGCAGCATATTCAACTCAAAAGAGATAATAACCAACTGAAGGGCAGCAGCAATGAAGGGGAAATTATCATCGATTTAGACGAACAGTGCCGTTTTATATCCCAAAAAGACTCTTATGGTACGACGTATTTTGAATATGATGAACGTAACTACATTAAGAGTATCCATTCTAAAGAGGATAACGGCACCGTTGATAAGGTAGTATATAGTAATTTAGGTGAGTTACAGGAAATGAATTACTATGATAAAAATCAGTTATATATGCAAACTCTCTTCAAGCCATTAGCTGATATAAACCGTTATGCGGATATTCAAATAGAGCAGAAAATGTTAGGTGATTTGGGCTATATTTCTGAGAGAAAATGCCAATATAATCATTTTGGTGCACCAACAAATTGTCAAATTTTGACCAAATATGATGTTGATGGAGAGATGCAAACTCAACGGCAATCTGTCGTGATTGACACACAGTTTGAGGAGTGACAATAAGCACAAGATTAACTTATTGATTAAATAACAGTTAGCTTGTGTGCCATGCAAAAGCGGAGGGGATCGTTAAAAGAAGTTACGGCACTTGAATTTGTGTCTATTTAATGAAACTCACATTTTTTCGATGAGCGCCTCTTAAGTGAAAACTAAGGAGGCGCTTTTTAATATTATTCTTTATTAATTTGCATTTTTCTTTGAATAAAACGCGTTTCTGCTTGCTGCAAGTAGCTTTGAATTAATTGGTAGATTTCGTCGCGTCGATCGTATAAATCGCTATTATTTTTCAATATAGGTTCAACTTGTTCGATAAATCCCTTCATAAAATCATTAAGCTTTAACTGCTTGTGAGCAATCTGCGCGTAATAAAATTGATATACATACGATGCATGTGTATGGGAGAGAGGAGCACTTGCGTTAAAATTGTTGGTTGCAAGTAATAGCAATTGAATGTTTGTCATGGTACACCCTATCAGAGAGACACGTAGATGCTACCGGACTAAAATAAAATCTATTGTCAAAATTAGCCGTAAAATTTTAGTTTTTCAATCAAAGGGCTATTTATAGGAATATTCTGTATTTGCTGTTGTTTGCTGGTATGGCCTTTATTTAATCGCCCCTTTCTTACTAGTCGCTAACCTCCCTCAAAATCATTAATTTTCATAATGAATATGGCATTAAGAAATACGAATACTCGCAATAAGAGTAGTGGTTTTTGAGTTTATATGTAAATTATTTTTATGTTTAGTGTCTGTTGTAACATTTAGCTTATGGATATGGGCATGTAGTACTACAGCATGTTTCCACGCGAGAGAGGAAAGTTGCATCATCGTACCCGTTCAAAATTGATAGAGAACGTTAATGACAGAATGCAGGTGAGTACTTTGTATAAAAAGACATAAAGAAACACACTACAACTAAAGAGGGTAACTGATCATTTAGCTGAGGATTTTCTTCATGTCGGTTATCTTGAAAACAAGATACATACAAGCAAATATCAGCAACAGCATCATGTGATAAACACTAAAAAACAGAATAGGTTGCAGAATATATTGCAATTGAGAGGACAGTTTTTATTTTTTTATGATCAATTTACTCCTATTTAGGGTTGGTTAATACTCTGTAATACATATTATCTAATTGAATAATTTATTTATGTTTATTCATGCTTGAAAATGAAATATGATTAATACTTAAATTAAATAACTATTTTGAGTGTTATACCCAAGAGTTCTTTTTGGAAGGAAGACATAAATTGTAACAGTTTGCTGTATTGCTGACTCTTATTTTTAAACATTATTACTGTTAGGATTACTCTCGGTTTGTGTGAAGGAATGCGTAAAGACTGAAATGGCGAGCATTTAATTGTTACTATCTATTATATTGTAAGGATTTTTTAATCGATGAGAGTTCATTTTAATTTATATAGTAAGGTAACTTTAAGTAATTAATAGGATGTATATCTCTATTAGAAATAGCACCTCAATCCATATTATTTAGAAATACTTGATTAAGATACCTACTGTTCAAGTGATCTGTCTTTATTATCAAATTACTCGTTGTGTTATACAAGAGCGAAAAGTATGAATATGGTTAAATTGCTCATTACTGTATTACTTATTGGTTGTTCATTTTTATTAGGGGTAATGGTTAATTATAAGCCAAACCCAGATCTGATTAAATTGGCCAAATACAATGTGGCAGATTACTTGTCTTATCCTGAATCCGCATCATTTAGGAATATTAAGTATAATTTTATTCGCTCAACGGCTGATAAAGGGGAGGTCGGCTATGTTTGTGGTGAAGTACTGCGTGTTAAAAATGCAAAAATCGAGGGTTATAAGCGATTTGCCGTAAAAACGTATAAAAATCAAGATGGCAGGATTGCACTATCGATTCCGCTCGTAGAAGGTGATTATGATTTGTTACCTTTATCGGTCATGGAATCTTTATGGACAAGATATTGTCAGTAAATAGATATTTTATTTTACTTTTTATTAACATTTAAAACGTAAAGTAATAACTGTTTAATATTATTAGGTATCTACAGGAAAGGCTTGAATATTAGCAAAGCTGTAAATTAACTGGCTATAAAGATTAACGCTTGATAACGTCGCTATTATCAAGCGTTTTCTTTATTGTTATTTATTTAATGTATTGATTAATAACTGATGGCGGCTATTGTAAAACTTAAGGTAGGTCATATAACCTGCCAAAATGGTCGATAAGCTGGCTGTTGCTAGTAACATAAAAGTGACCATGATTTGATATTTCACTGCTTCTAATGGATCAACCCCAGCAAAAATTAATCCAGACATCATACCGGGTAAACTGACAATACCGACGGTTTTTGCGGAATCTACAGTCGGGATCAAGGATGCGCGAATACTGTCTCGAATAATGGCGATAGAGGCCACCTTAGGTGTTGCACCTAAACTTAGCATCTCTTGTATTTGTTGTTGTTGGCTACTAAATCGTTGGCCTAGATTATTGAAACACAGACCGACAGCAATCATGGCGTTCCCTGCGATCATACCTGTGATTGGAATAACTTGCATCGGGGTAAAAGCTATTGCTTTTGTGATGATCAGTATTAATAGGGTTAAGAGTGTTCCAGAGGTAATGGCGATAAAAGCGGTCAAAAAGATTTTATCAATATATTTACTGCGCTTTTTGGCATTCCAAGCCGCATTAAAACAGATAAACATCACCATCGCGATAGTCAGAACTTCATGATCAACATTAAAAATGTATTTTAGAATATAGCCAACAATCAATAGCTGGATGATAGCGCGTAGAGTGCTCCAAATAATATCTTTTTCTAATGCCAGTTTTTCTTTATGGCTGATAAAGATAGCGACCAAAACAAGCATAATAGAAAAGCCCAGAGATTCATTGGTAATAGTGGGTTGGTGCATGACTCATTCCTATTTATCTGCATTATGGACGGGAAGGGTAATAATGTCATCAGCATGTGCAATTTCATCCTGATCATGAGTCACCCAAAGAATAGCGATATTTTGTTGTGTCGCTAACTGGTGGATTAGCTCATTAACTTTTACTTTATTTGCTTCGTCTAATGCGCTGGTTATTTCATCTAACAGTAATATTTTTGGTAGAAACTGAAGGTTGCGAATCAACGAGATACGTTGTTTTTCTCCACCAGATAATTCATTAATGCCTTTTTCTAATATTGAATCGGGTAAAGAAAAGTAACCAAGGTCTTTATAAATTTTATCTTTATTAAACGGTAGCTTACGTATCTGATAAGGGAAAAATAAGTTATCGTAAACGGTGGCTCCAAATAAAGAGGGGGTTTGAGTGCAATAAGAAACCTGTTGGCGATATTCCTCAGGGGGGATGGTTGAATAGTCATTGCCATTGAAGATAATTTGCCCTGAGGTAGGGGAAAGTAATGAAGAGATGATCTTAAGTAGCGTGCTTTTACCGCATCCCGAAGGCCCCGTAATGAGTTTAAATTCACCAGCCGATAAATCAAACTGAACTTTATCTAGTATTGTTTTGTTATCAATAACATATCCAATATTTTCTAATTGCAATAAACCGCGGTTTTTATCCATTTTTACGCTTAGCCCATAGAGTTAATGTGACTTCATGCAGGCAATTTTATAATTGATCATTGATTTGCTCGCGACATGAAACGGAACAAGGAATTTACCTTGTATTGTAATCCAAAATATTATGCGCCATTCACGCTAAGATTGACATATTAAGCGGAGCAGGGATCAAATAAAGAAGATGATTAGGATTAAGAAAATACATCTATTGATGGTTTTTAAACCATATTACATGGCTTAATCAAATAACGATATGTAGCAATAGGAATGTCATTAATGGTAGTGCAAAGAAATTAACGTTACATTGTGTTTAACAAGAGAAATTCTTAAAGCTGGGGGCTATTTACCTTGTTGTTAATTGCAGATATTCTAACAAAAGGAGATGGCATTCCTCCTGTTTAAAAACTGTCCAAATAAAGGGCTGATGATGCCTACGTTCACCTTTTTAAATGATAGGGTACAGGTATTATGTGCCCTGAATATTTGGGGTATAAATGAGAGAGATCCTGTTCATTTATCCCCTTAAGCGCGATAAGGGGCTTCGTATGTATGCATCACTTTTTTCTATCGCATTAGGCTCAATTTTAGGTGGTTGGCTAAGATGGTTTGTGGGGCTGAAGCTGAATAACTTATACCCAAATATTCCGATGGGAACTGTTTTTGTCAATCTTGTCGGGGGATTCGTTATCGGTTTTGCCATTTCTTATTTTGCCAATGCCAATATTAGCCCCAATTATAAACTATTTATTGTCACCGGCTTTTGTGGCGCGTTTACTACATTTTCCACTTTCTCTTTGGAAGTATTAACGTTGATCCAAGAAGGGAAGTTAATGGTTGCATTGAGCACAATCGCCATTCATGTCATAGGCGCACTCATTTTTACTTTTTTAGGCATGATGAGTCACCACTGGCTCACTCAGTCGTAATCAACGAGTAGGGTAGATAGATGTAGGTGAAAAATGTGGTTGTTAGGCATTCGATAATCATCTTCTGATATTGCTGTGTTGAGAGCGGCAATCGTAAAATATTCCCCAATTGATCTGTAAAATCGAGATCAACAGCAATAAATAGCCTGTTGTTCCACGATGGTGTATTTTGAGGTGGTTATTTTTCCATTATGGCTAAAAGGATGACTAAAGAAATCTAACGCACTTTAGCTATGATATTATTAAAGACTATCTCGACAATAAATCCCCCATTATTTTTGGCTAAAATATCACCAGATAGTATGTGATCTTAGTGATGGTTAGTCGTCATTTTATGGTTATTGTGAGTAAAAAAACACGTTCCGAGGGTTAAATTTAACAAATTAGTAATAAAGTAGATTGTTTGGAATAACTGCTTTTACTTGCCTACAAAATTATTCTTTTCTAAAAATAATAAGTATATTTTTTGCAAACTCTCCATCTGACAACAGAATATAATCCCGTTGATTAATAAATAAACTAAAGTGTTATTCATTGTTAATGAGCTTTAATTAGAACGATAACGCTACTCTTTAGTTAGAAAGCAGACTAATTCTAATGTTATATGACGCTATGGTGTCATTTGTCACTGCTAAGGGGATGAGTCTTCTATTTTGCTATTCGCCCATTCTTCTAGAACGTTATCTATACATATTGATTTTCGATGATATTATGATTTTTACTGCTGTTTTTTATTAATAGCAGCGAAATAATCTTAATTTGGCTATATATCACACCATCACTAAAAATATATTTTGTATAAAAATAAATAATAAAATTTATCATCTAAAGAAAATTGAATTAGAAACAGATATTGACGGGGAAAAGTTATGTCACAGATGTTAGCACTGTTTATTATCGTTTTGATTTTATACATTGGGGATGCTATTGCAGTAAGAACCAAAGCGTGGATCCCTTCCGTATTTGTATGTGCTGTTTTATTCCTATTCGGTTATTGGACATTCTTCCCTAAAGATATCGTCAGCATTGCCGGAATACCGCAAGTCGTGGCGGTGATGTTGATGTATCTGTTAATTACTAATATGGGAACGCTGCTATCACTCAAAGAGCTGTTGCGGCAGTGGAAAACCATTTTAATTTCGTTATCAGGGATCTTGGGCATCATTGTTTTTATTTATGCGGTCGGAATGGTGTTATTTGACCTGAATACAGTATTAGTGGCGATCCCTCCATTAGTCGGTGGTATCGTGTCATCCTTGATCATGTCTAAAGGTGCTGCTGATGCGGGTCTTATTGACCTATCGGTTTTTGCCATCCTTATTTACGTTATGCAGGGGTTTGCGGGTTATCCATTGACAGCGGTAATGTTAAAACGTGAAGGGCGTCGAGTGCTTGAGCAATATCGTCATGGTCAGTGGAAGGCGTCATTATCGGTTGAAGGGGCCGATAATGTTGAAGTGAAAACAGTCGTTTCAGAAGATGAGATGCCGAGATTATTTAAAAAAATTCCTTCTCACTACAATACCAGTTACTTCAAGTTTTTGCGCTTAGCAGCGGTGGGGTACCTTGCTTATTTAGTTTCTACATGGGCAGCACCTATCGTGAGTATTAGCCCGTTTGTATTATGTTTACTATTTGGCGTTATTGCATCGTCACTGGGCTTTTTGGAAAGACAACCGCTACAAAAAGCGAATGGTTTTGGTTTTGCCATTATGGCGTTAATGCTATTTATTTTTGACACTCTGAATCATGCAACCCCAGACATGTTATTAAGGCTTGTCTACCCTATGTTGGTGCTGATCATTGCAGCCGTTATTGGGATGTATTTAGCTTCGTGGATTGTGGGAAAAATACTGGGTGTCTCTAAAGAGATGGCCTTTGCCGTGTCGTTAACCGCACTGTATGGCTTCCCTGCCGACTATATCATTACGAATGAAGCCATCAATGCGCTGACCAAAGATGAGAAAGAGCGTCAAATTTTGACCGGACATATGTTAGGGCCGATGTTAGTCGGTGGATTTATCTCAGTAACCATGGTTTCTGTGGTATTGGCTGGGATTATGGTTGGTTTTATTACACCGCTTGCAGGGTAAATGATGATGGAAACAAGTACATTAAGAATACAACGCCATTTAGAACAATTGGCTGAATTTACAGCAACGCCGGGTCAAGGAACGACACGAATGAGCTATAGCGAGCAAGATAAGCAAGCACGTGATTATATAAAACAGCAAATGCGAGCACTTGGCTTGCAAGTTCGAGAAGATGCCATCGGTAATATTTATGGTCGTTTAGAAGGCTCAGAGGAGGGATTGCCTGCTGTGATTATTGGTTCACACTTTGACTCTGTTCCCCATGGCGGCGCTTTTGATGGCCCGGCAGGAATTGTGACAGGGTTAGATGTGGTTGCGCGCATTCGTGAACAACAATTGCAACCCCGTTACCCTCTTGAAGTGATCGCATTAGTCGAAGAGGAAGGAACGAGTTTTGGTCGTGGCTTGATGGCATCAAGTGTTATTACTGGGCTTATCGGAACTCAAACGCTATATCAACTGAAAGATAGGCAGGGTGTTTCGGCAGCGCAACGCATGGCAGATGCGGGCTTTAATGCAGATAAGGCGGCAGAGGCAGTGCTGGCACCTTCATCAGTCAAAGCATTTTTAGAATTGCATATTGAACAAGGTCCAGTGCTAGAGCAGGCCAATGAAGATATTGGAATTGTAGATATTATTGTTGGTATTGCACAACTGGAAGTAAAGCTAAGCGGTAAGGCGGGACATGCAGGAACGACACCAATGGATATGCGCGCTGACGCATTAGTCAACGCTAGCCGTATCATTAGCCAAATTCCTGATATTGCTACTGCCGCTGGGGATAATACGGTTGCAACAGTAGGGCGATTAAACGTCTTACCAAATGGCGCAAATGTGATCCCAAGTGAAGTGACTTTTAGCGTCGACATTCGCTCAAGAAATGAATCCGCTTTGCGTAACACCATCGAGCAGATCATTGCATTGGTGAAACAAGAGAGTGCTAAAGGCAATATTCAAAGTGATATCGTTCAGCCTCTTTATGTGTCTCCTACCGAATTAGCCCCTGAAATCCATCAATTGATGGTACAACATGCACAAAAGCAAGGTTTGCGTTATCGCACTATGGTCAGTGGTGCAGGACATGACACGATGATTTTTGCCGGTATTACGCGCACGGGGCTAATTTTTGTGCCTAGCCGTAATGGGTTAAGTCATCACCCTGATGAATGGACGGATTATGCACAAATTGCGCTAGGGGCCGATGTAATGTTCGCGACGGTTCGTTCGCTAACAGAGTGTTAAAGTGAAGAGAAGTATTATGTGATTAAGCAGATGAAGGCGTCTGTGCATAAGAAGGTAAAGGTAGAAAAATGGTAAACACAACAATTACAGCAGCAATCAAAAAACATACCGCAGATATGATTGCATTTCGTCGAGACCTGCATTCACACCCTGAATTGCCATGGGAAGAAGTACGAACCACTAAACGGATTGCGGAAGAGTTAAGTAAAATCGGTATCGAATATCGTTTAACAGAGCCAACAGGCATTATCGCGGAAATTAAGGGCGGTAAACCGGGAAAAACCGTTGCATTACGAGCTGATATCGATGCGCTACCCGTACTTGAGCTGAATGATGCATTAGACTATAAGTCTCAAAATCAAGGAAAAATGCACGCTTGTGGTCATGATGCGCATACCTCTATGTTACTGACGGCGGCAAAAGCGTTGTATGAAATTCGTGAAGATTTGAAAGGCAACGTAAGGTTGATTTTCCAACCGGCGGAAGAGATTGCTCAAGGTGCACGTGAAATGGTCAAGCAAGGTGCAATTGACAATGTTGATAACGTTTTTGGGATGCATATTTGGTCTACAACCCCCTCTGGGAAAGTCTCTTGTAATGTGGGGGGAACCTTTGCGTCGGCGGATTTACTTGTCGTGAAGTTTAAAGGACGTGGCGGCCATGGTTCGATGCCTGAAGCAACGGTCGATGCGGCTGTTGTGGCTTCTTCTTTTGTGATGAACTTACAAGCTGTCATTTCACGGGAAACATCGGCACTTGAGTCTGCAGTGGTCAGTATCGGTAAAATGGACGTGGGAACGCGTTTTAATGTTATTGCGGAGAATGCAGTATTAGACGGAACGGTACGTTGTTTTAATATCGAAACTCGGGATCGTATTGAAGCAGCTATCAGACGTTATGCAGAACATACCGCAGCGATGTATGGGGCTACAGCAGAAGTTATTTATACGTATGGAACACTGCCTGTGATCAATGAAGAGCGTAGTGCGCTATTGGCGCAATCTGTCATTACACAAGCATTTGGTGAAGATGCGTTGATGTTTGAAAAACCAACGACAGGTGGCGAAGACTTTAGTTTTTATATCGAAAATATTCCAGGTTGTTTTGCTTTATTAGGTTCAGGAAACCCTGATAAAGATACACAGTGGGCGCACCATCATGGGCGTTTTAATATTGATGAAGACGCAATGGCAACGGGAGCTGAACTGTATGCACAATATGCATGGTCCTATTTACAACAGGATAATTTCTAGTTGATGGTTCACCTTGTCGCGATAATCGCGGCAAGGTTTTATTTGTATTATTACCTGCCGATAGAATCGTTTTATCTCATCGTTAAATCACAAGATACCTTGATGGATATTGTGAACATCAAAAATAAATCTAGCCATAAATATCATCTCCCCTAAAAGAGACGCAATTTAAAATTTTTAGAATACGTGAAGTATTAAGATTAAAATTTAGCTATAAATATAAAGAGAGAGAACGTTTTTATTTTTATTCTATTAAAAATGGTGATTTTGCGACGAATAAATAAATTATTAATATAGTGTTTAAAATATTTTACCAAAATACGCATAGTCAAATATAAACAAATGATTGTATATTTCACTTAAGTGGCCTATTTTATTGACATGCTTGTTTTCATTAATATAATTCGGTGAAGTTTTACTTATATTGTGATGAGTAACAATAATTGAAACTCATCACAATTAAGCTAAGACTCATGATGTTTAAATATCGCTTTTCTTAAACGTTGTTGCTGCTCGAAACGTTGCTCTTGTGTTAATTGAGCGTCGTGAGAAAGCTGTGCCAGCAATATATTCATATTTGAGATTGAGTTTTCTGCTAATAGTGCGTCAACGTGTTTAACAATATTGTCGTAGTGTTGCATAACTATCTCCAATAGACATGATTAAAAATTATAACACATGGAATGTGGGTAGTATTATTTATTGTGGCTGTCGATGATTTATTTTTTATTACATCTAGCATAGGAATAAGATATTGAAATTAACCGTTATACTGCTGTGTTTTCTACTGTGTGCTTGTACATCAAAATGGGAACCAATAGGCCCTGTGGAATGGACTTACCAAGAGGCAGATTCACAATGTGAATTTGATTCTTTTAAGCGATTTCCAGTTCGTAACGAAGTCGCCCAAAGAACGGTGTATGAAACAATTACGAAAAAATGCAAGAAAAACGATGAATGCGGTAAAGAGAAAACTTATGAGGAAAAAGTTCCCAAGACGGAAAGTTATGTTTTGGATGTGAATAAAGATAGCCGCCATCGCGAATATATGAGTTGTATGAAAAGAAAAGGGTGGCAAGAGAAAAATGTCTACTTTTGGGAATAGGCGCTTGCTAGCGTTTAATTAGATAAAAACTCAGATAGAGCCTTATGTGATAACTGAGGCTCTATCTATTGAGCATGCGTCAAATGGTAGACATCTAATTTTGTTTATCAATGATCATAACAGCCATGGTATTTGGCTCAAGTGCTCGCATAATATGCGGCTCATCACCGGGGTAGTGGATATAGTCACCGGGAAACAACTCTGTTGGGTTATCTAAAGGGCCAACCATGGCACGACCGCTCATCAAAATAATGTGTTCACTCACACCACGCATATGAGGTTCTGAAATACGATCTCGCCCAGGCTCAGCAACCACAGTATAGATATCACGTTGTGAGTTCGCGGGTGCTGCTGAAAGTAAAAAAGCGAGATAATTAGCATGTTCAGCACTGACTTGAATACCATCACCATGGCGAATGACGGTGACTGGCTCATGTCTATCTTCAATTAATCGAGAAAACGGCACATCTAAAGCGACACAGATAGCCCATAGAGTTTCAATACTTGGATTGCCATTTCCGGCCTCTAGTTGCGAGAGTGTCGATTTAGCAATGCCCGCCTGACGAGAGAGTTCGGAGAGTGACAGACCACTTTTTTGCCGTTCTCTGACTAATGCTTTGGCGATTAACTCAATAGGTGGAGTGAAGGAGCTCAAGTTTTAGTTTCCTATTTTGATTGCACTTTTAGATAACTACCGACATAATGAACGAACGTATTATATATCGAACGACTCATTATGCTAACCTCAACGCTTAATCATAGCACGGTAAAAAACATTGCACTGGTTTGTCTTGCGGATTTAATTGTCGGCATCTCATATGGGGCACTAGCGCATTCTCAAGGATTTGATTTTTGGGTTCCTTTGACTCTTTCTGTTTTAGTGTTAGCAGGGGCGTCAGAATTTCTTTTTATTGGGGTCATTTTTTCAGGCGGAAGCCCTATTTCTGCTGCCTTGGCGGGGTTACTCGTGAATTCACGGCATATTCCATTTAGCTTTGCTGTCAGTGAGTTAGCGGGGAAAGGCCCAAAAGCGTTATTGGGCTATCATATTATGAATGATGAAAGTGTGGTATTTGGGTTATCTCAGGAAACTGAAAAAGAAAAAAGAGCGGCATTTTGGTTATGCGGATTAGGGATATTAATTTGTTGGCCAATAGGCGTATTGATTGGTGAAGGTGTAGGAAGCTTTATTCAAGATACTCATACACTTGGTATGGATGCGATGTTCCCCGCAATTATATTGGCGCTTTCATTACCCGCATTGAAAGATAAGCGATTGCGGTTAGCGGCAATCGTTGGTGCTGTGATTGCCGTGATCGCTACTCCCTTTTTACCAGCAGGGATCCCCGTATTACTGGCCTTATTAAGCTTAGTTATATATGTGAGAGGTTAATAATGATGGATAACCCATGGCTGATTTTGAGTGGAATTTTATTGCTGGCAGTGGGCACTTATCTAATGCGCTCATCGGGTGCCTTGCTCAAAGGAAAAATTATTTTATCAGATAATAGCAAGGCTCTGTTTTCAGCAGCAGCTATTGTGATCTTGTTTTCAGTTGCGATGACTTCGACAGTATTTGAAGGTGACCATTTTTCGGATATACCTAAAATAATTGGTGTGTGTGTAGCCGGATTGCTTACTTGGTATCAAAAACCTTTTATTGTCATTGTGTTATCTGCTTCTGTGGTGACCGCATTACTGCGCTTAATTTTTTGATATTAGCTTAAAACGCCCCGTTCAAACGGACAAGGGCGTTTAATTCACAATAATTTGATAAAACGAGTGGATGGAAATTAAACGGTAAGATCTTTGATTTCGTCCGTTGCTGCATTTTTTTGGACAGAAGCAATCCCTTTTAATGCCGCTTGTTTAGTTGAATACATCTCGCTACTGGCGATAATCTCATGATTGGCCGCTTTAAGAACAAAATAATAAGGCTGAGCGGTGTCTTTTGTTGATTTTTTCAGTTCAAAATAACCCATGATTGACTCCAAAAATGGTATAAAGTGGACACTCAGAATGTCGCAATACTCGCTATTGCCTCTTAAGATTAGAAATAAATAGGCAAATTTACTAGTTTCAGAGCCTATTTAATTTGAAAAAAAAGCCTCTATAACATAGAGGCAATCGTAGGATTAATAGAACTAATTATTGTTAGTTTAAGATAACGAATATGAAGAATAGATGCTATTTGATTCTGCATATTAATCTAAAAGGTCGCATCTATAGATATTTTATTTTAGCGTTTATTGTGCAGCAGGCTCTGGTGCTGGTGCACTCTTTGTTGGTTGTGATGTGGGTTTCTGTTTTGCTGGCACATATTCAGGCACTTCAACAATACTCATTTTAACAAGGTAACGTTTACCATCAGCCGCTTTTGGTGCGTCATTCGCTAATTTTTTCAATGTTTCATTCGGTGTCGTTGTTTGTTGAGCAACACTAAACAACACATTGTGTTGGTTCCCCATATGTGGGCGTGAAGAGCGGTTATCAGGGCCATTGGCTGCTGCGGCAAATCCAACAGACATTAACATGAGAGCAAGTAAACCAGAATTTAGTTTGTTCATTGATATATCCTCTTATTTGTATTGATTCAGATAATCAATTAATTCATTTTTTGCCGCAATCGCTTTTACCTCCTTTGACCGAAGCTTCACAATTACTGCACTTTTTCCATATTTTCTACTTAATTAGCCCCGCTCGTATCGACAAGGACTATAAAAAAGCATCACTTGTGCGGTGTCTACTTGAGTGGCTGGAAGGCGGCATGATAATCGATTAGCATGGTAGTTAAATAACAAAATAGCAACAAAGTGAGCCGTTATGTCTGAGATACAAATTCCATTTTCAATATTAGATCTCGCACCTATTCCACAAGGCGCTTCTGCGAAGGAGGCTTTCTCTCACTCTTTAGATTTAGCCCAATTGGCCGAGAAACTTGGTTTCCAGCGTTATTGGCTTGCAGAGCATCATAATATGACGGGAATTGCCAGTGCCGCCACCTCGGTGTTGATTGGTTACCTTGCCGCCAATACCACAACACTGCATCTTGGCTCTGGGGGCGTGATGTTACCCAATCATTCACCGCTAGTGATCGCTGAGCAGTTTGGCACATTGAATACGTTATATCCTAATCGAATTGATTTAGGGATCGGTCGAGCGCCTGGGAGTGACCAACAAACCATGAGAGCGTTACGTCGCCATATGAGTCATGATATTGATAATTTCCCTCGCGATGTGGCTGAGTTGGTGAATTGGTTTGATGCAACAGATCCTAATCCTCCTGTCAGGCCAGTTCCCGGTTATGGTGAAAAGATACCTGTGTGGCTGCTAGGATCAAGTTTATACAGTGCGCAACTTGCAGCTCAAATGGGGTTACCTTTCGCCTTTGCCTCTCATTTTGCCCCTGATTTGTTATTACAGGCATTACAGACGTATCGGGAAAACTTTACGCCCTCATCTAGGCTCGCTAAGCCATATGCAATAGTTTGTATTAATATTATTGCTGCTGATACTGTTCGTGATGCGGAGTTTTTATTTACATCTATGCAGCAAGCTTTTGTGATGTTACGTAGAGGTCAGCCTGCACAATTACCACCTCCAGTGGAAGATATGGGGAAAATTTGGTCGCCTGCTGAACAATTTGGCGTGCAACAAGCACTCGGGATGTCATTAGTGGGGGATAAAGCCAAAATTCGCCATGGGCTAGCATCCGTATTACGTCAAACTCAAGCGGATGAAATCATGGTTAATGGGCAAATTTTTGATCATCAAGCCCGCTTATATTCATTTGAATTAGCGATGCAAGCAATGCAGGCGCTGAGAGAGCAGTAACGCTTATGAATAGCGGTAGCGACACTATTTATCCCATTAATATAAAATCCGTTTAGCATCACGAGTTAACCGCATTTTTATGGGCTACAGGCGATAACGAGAGGTATTGACCTGTAGACCCAAGCTTCTTCTGTTCGGCTAGATTGCATTCAAGACGCTGGTTTTTAAACGATGCTCTGTCAATTGAACACAATGAATCGGCCTATTTTCCCAATGCTAGAGGGCGACTCAAAATGGCAGAGTACGTTCAACGTGGTAGCATTTAGCTATTATTTTAGAGGATAAGTGAGATAACCCAGAATAATCTGGGTCATAGACGGCTAACAAGCGATTTGTGGCAGATGGGGTTCAAGAGGGGGCAGACCATGAGCCGCTCTAGCTCGGTCACAAGCTTCATTATGAACGCCATCAACCCATGATTGCTCGAATTCGCGGCAAGGGGTAGGCCTTTGACTATAGATAGCACAAGAGACACATTCACCAACCGTACCGGTTAATGCTGTGCAGCGTGTATTGTGTTTTTGATTGGTGCCCTTCATTGCACTCATAAATGGTGTTATTTGCTCAGTGAGATCTTGAGGAACCGTGCCACCACCACTTTCGCTTTCTGCCCAATAAAATGAGACGCGAAAATAAGCGCAACAAGCACCACAACTTACACAGGGATTATTTTCAGGATCAGTTTTTATTATATGAGTAATATTGGTCATATATAAAATCACTAAAAAATTTTGGAAATAATGACCCGCAGAAAACGGGCTGACGCAACATAGGCAGGAGGCCTAGAATCGTTGCTCAAACGCTATTATCTTACGTATTATTTCCGATTGGCAAGATTTTTCAGTGTTTCATTCTGATATTTCTCATTATCTATACGATAAATAAATTCGATTAGAATTTTAAAAAACAAAAACTGCACCTTAATCAGTCATGTTGCAACTTTTGGGGTGCAGTCAGTGGATAATTTTATCTTAAATTACGCTAATGTAAATTAGACGTGTTTTAGCTCACCATCATCCTCTTGGTTGTAGATGGTTTTGTCAGTTTCACCCATTAATTGGCTAGTGACCGTGCCCGCTGTCATAGAGCCGCTGACGTTGAGGGCGGTACGACCCATATCAATCAGAGGTTCGACGGAGATCAGTAAGGCAACCAGTGTGACAGGTAACCCCATTGCAGGGAGTACAATCAGCGCGGCAAATGTTGCACCACCACCAACACCAGCAACCCCTGCTGAGCTAACAGTAACAATCCCAACTAATGTCGCAATCCACAGTGGATCAAATGGGTTAATGCCCATGGTGGGGGCAACCATAACAGCTAACATAGCGGGATAGATACCAGCACAACCGTTTTGACCGATTGTCGCGCCAAATGAAGCCGAGAAGCTGGCGATAGATTCAGGAACACCAAAGCGACGAGTTTGAGTTTCAATATTCAGAGGAATACTGGCGGCACTCGAACGGCTTGTGAACGCGAATGTTAATACAGGGCCTGCTTTTTTGAAAAACTTAATAGGACTGAGGCCTGTTACCGCAATGAAAATACCGTGAACAATAAACATCAGTGCTAGTGCGACGTACGACGCTATCACGAATGTACCTAGATTAATGATGTCTGATAGGTTAGAGCTTGCAACAACCTTGATCATCAACGCCATGACACCATAAGGTGTTAAGCGCATAACTAGACGGACGAGTTTCATTGCCCAAGCTTGCAGCACATCGATAGCCGCGAGCGCTTTTTCACCACGTTGTTGGTCATCTTTGAGTAATTGCAGAGCAGCAACCCCCAAGAAGGCAGCAAAGATAACCACGCTGATAATAGATGTTGGGCTAGCGCCCGTCAGATCAGCAAATGGGTTTTTAGGAATAAATGATAAAATAAGTTGTGGAACAGTTAGATCAGACACTTTGCCCGCATAATTATTTTGAATTGCATCAAGGCGAGCAGTTTCTTGTTGACCTTGAACCAAACCTTCGGCAGTTAAGCCAAAAAGATTCGCAATCAAAATACCAATAAGTGCGGCTATTGCAGTGGTTAATAACAGTGTTCCGATAGTTAAGAAACTGATTTTACCTAACGATGATGCCTTGTGCAGACGTGCGACCGCGCTCAGTATCGATGCGAAAACTAATGGCATAATCACCATTTGCAATAGCTGTACATAGCCATTACCCACGATATTAAACCAGAGAATAGAGTCTTTCAGTGTTTGGTGATTAGTACCGTACACCAAATGGAGAGCGACGCCATATGCCACACCAAAAACCAGACCTAATAGAACTTTTTTCGACAGGCTCCAGCCTTTTGCCCCTAGTTTTGCCAGTAGTATGAGCAGTGCTACAAAGACAAGCACATTAATAATTAAAGGAATATTCATTCCGAACTCCAATCGCAGTTTTTTGAATTATGTTATTAGCGCTGTAAACCTTAAAGGTTATAAGGAATTAGCTCATCCTAACAACTGGTTATATGTTATCAGCAGATAAAAGACAATTCTTATACTGAAAAGTAATAACTTATGATGAATGATGCTTACAGTATATTACAAAATAGATGACTATGTAGACATGCGTATATCTATTTGATTATGAATATATTTTATTATGCTTTCAAATTGACTATGAAAATCAAAGCTATAACTAACGGGTATAAAGCAAGCACAAACAGCCAAAACGATCGCGATAAAACGTTCTGCACGTTTATTTGACTTGCTACGCAGTAACGGAAAACAAAAACGAAAAGGCAGAGGCCATAAGAAGGGAACTCCGGAAGGGGTGAGTATATCAGCCACTAAATGGCTCATATAACCCAGTAAAAATGCTTGGATCAAATCATTAGGAATAGGCCAGTTGGCTGGTAGCCATTGATAACAGGCGAGCACTAATAGTAGCCATGCGATTAAACTGTGTGTAAAACCTCGATGCCCACATAATTTGGAAATCGGCAGGGAAAGGATCCTTAACATCCGACCGGGTATCGATGAAGGGTGGTCGATATCGGGGAGTAATGCCCCCAATAGCGCACCTGGCACCATATGCAGCCAATCACCTTGAGCAAGCTCAGGTGTGATCTCTAGCTTATGTGCCATTATTAATGAGGCGACAGAAAATAGCAGGTGCCCTTCAGCGGTCATGGTGGATAAATTACCATCTGTTTATCTATACAGTTAGGAAGGCAGTATAAAGCGTTTAAAAAGAATATGATAGGGCTAGAAATGCAAAAAACTCTTAGTTATTAGCAAATAACATCAGAGTTTTATACTTTTATGTAATATCCCTATCAAAACGTGATAGGGACGGGCGAAAAAAACGGCAATAGATAATTAACGCAAATATTTTTCGGTGAGTTCATTAAGTGATGCGAGTTTAACATCCGCTAATCCCCAACGCGGATCATGAAAATGCTGTTGGTCAGGAACAACGATTGAGCGCATTCTTGCCGCTTTTGCAGCAATCATACCGTTAAAGGAGTCTTCTAGTGATACGCAGTGGATGGGTTTTGTCTCCAGCAAAGCAGCTGCATTGAGATAAACTTCAGGGTGCGGTTTACTGTGAGGTAAATCAGCCGCCGAAACAACCGCCGAAAAATAATCACGGATCTCAAATAAGTTCAGTACTTTCTCTAACATGTATTGCGGCGAGGCAGAGGCGAGGGCGATATTCAATCCCATTGAACGGCATAGTTCTAATGCGTGATGCACACCGGGAAGGAGGGGGCGCTGCTCTTCAACTAAGCCAATAACACGATCAATAATCATCTGTTCGACTTCTTTTAGGCTATGTCCTTGCCACGGAGAAGCGTGATACCAAAGCTCTACGACATGGTCGATTCGTAAGCCTAGTGTATCGGGTAGTTTATCAGCGATGGATAGGTCGATGCCTAATTGAGTAAAAATTTCACGCTCCCCTTGCGCCCAAAAAGGCTCAGAGTCAATCAGCAAGCCATCCATATCAAAGATAACAGACTGGATGGATAAGTTGTGGTACATGTCAAAACTCCATTCATGTATGTGTGACCTTGCCATGTTTCAAGGTGTTGTATGCAGTAACAGGATTGACCCAATTAATTTGCCACCGTATCAATTCAAGGTATTGCATATCATCTGAAACTGATAGCCCTTTATTGCGATGAGTATTGTAGCAAGTCACTGGCTGATTATATATATCGAAACAGTCATCTTTATCTTGAGTGTGAACGTTCCCCAAAAGTTGGATCTTTATGAAACTATTCAGTTATGGATTGAAAATGCTCGATAACATGGTTGAGACATCAACACAGCAATCCATATCCGACACAAAGGAATATGGGAATGACAAGCCCCCCTAAATCCGTCATATCGCGGTTGCGGTCTAAGAAGTGGGCAGCTTTGCCACTGACGACAATGGGCAGTCACGAAAGCGCAAGTTAAATAATCTGAAATTGCGAGTATCCGTATTATTCCTTGTGGTAAATTTGGTGGCTTTATAAAAATTCAGTTATGATTAGTTATAAAAAAATTTTTAGAGGGTCAATAATGAATTACCAGACTGCAAGTTATGTCGCAATCGGCAAGCGTATTATCGGTTGGATTGTTTTTCTTGTAGCATTGATTTCCACTTTAGCTTCATTAGTCAAATTGGCGGGTATGAAAGGGTTAGAAGGAGAGGGTATTAATGCAGTAGCCAATGATTTTATTAAATTAATGGCTGAAATGACGCGCCAAAGTACACCGTTTCTTAATGTCTTCTGGAACAACTCCCCAGTACCTCAAGTTGCCAATGGTTTTTCAGGCGCGAATATCGGCTTTATCATTATCTTTCTTTTTATCTTTGTTGGCTTAGCACTAAGCGCTTCTGGCTTACGCATGTATCGACAAATTAAATTTATTCGTGAAAGCCTCGAAGATCACGTGATATTGGAAAAAGCCAAAGGAAATGAAGTCTCGAAAGAAGAGCTTGAGGCTAAAGTGACGATCCCTCGACACACCATATTTACCCAATTCTTTATTCTTTATTTTTCGCCAATCGCATTCGGTATAGTTATCTATTTGGCATTAAAGTTGCTGAATTGGTAATTATCTGGCCCAGTCAGGCATCGCTGGGCCAACACCGTCATTATTTCTCGCCAATTAACTCATCGATAATGGTACGTGCGTGCAAATAGCTTTTTTCAAGGCCAAAAATATTGGATTGGCAAAGTAGATAATAAAGTTGATAAATAGGTTGCCTTTCGAGGAAGCCCGAAGGTAAAGGCCACACACTTTGGTATCCGTCAATAATTTGGATGGGTAACTCTGGGTATAAAGGCAACATTGCCATATCACATTCTCTATCCCCCCAATAGCAGGCGGGGTCATATAAAATACCATTCTGCTCTTGTGTCATAGCGCAGTTGGCAGGCCACAAATCCCCATGAAGTAAGGAAGGTTGCGGTTGATGTCCTGTCAGGCGCTCTTTGACAATATCAACGATCTGCTGAATATCGCCAAAGACCATTCCTTTCTCAGCGGCAATTTGTAATTGCAAACCAATACGTTTTTCGGCGAAGAAAGAGTTCCACCGTTTTTCCCAACCATTTGGCTGAGTGATGGTGCCTAACATTGTATCAAAGTCAAAACCATAGCTCGGTTGCTCTTCCCATTGATGTAGGTGGGCTAATTGCTGGCCGAAACGCCATGCGTTAGTTGCATCAAAACTTTTTAAAGGAAAATATTCTAATAGCAGAAAGCTGTGGTGTTTATTACTCCCTACACCATACACTTTAGGCACGGTGATGGTTTTGCTTTTGGCAAGCATTTCAAGCTGTTCGGCTTCTTGTTTAAATAAAGGCAGAAATTCACGCAGATTCTGTTTGACGAAAATGGTGTGGTCACCGTAATCGATTTTCATCGTGTGATGAATATCACCCCCAGAAAGTATTTCTTTGTTATGAAGTTCTGCTTCACCTAAGTGTTCGCTTAATAAACGGTACATTGCTTGCCACATGATACACCTCGCTTTGCTTTGGTCTTCACTAACACGATTCTATAGCGACAGTTTAGGAATTAACAGCAATAATTATTTAAAAAGAAGAGCCTATCACGAAATGGCTCAACTATAACATTATGTTGAATGGATTATTTTAGATATTCATTATTATCGATATATTGTTTTTAAATTAATAACTAGTCATAAATAAATATTGAAATAAGACTATGAATATATTTCAAATATTATTTTTCTTTTTTAAAAAATAAAGCCTTATTGTAATGACTATTATTTGCTATATTTTCTAATGAATATAATAAAATTAATTTTATACATAATTAGATTGTAATTATTCGATGTTTATTTTTTGCAATATTTAAATTAAAAAGAGTAATGAAAATGAAAGAGAAAATTGAAAATTACACTGGTCCTGCCGCTGGCTGGGGCGCGGTAAAAGCCGTGGCTGAAGCTATTCGAGGCCAAATGGAAATTGGTCATGATGTGATTGCTATGTTTGAAATGAATAAGCCTCAGGGGTTTGATTGCCCTGGTTGTGCATGGCCTGATCCGAAACATTATGCCTCCTTCGATATATGTGAAAATGGCGCAAAAGCCATGTCATGGGAAGCAACATCGAAAAGAACCACACCTGAATTTTTTGCAAAACATTCAGTAACTGAATTATTAAAGTGGGATGATTACGATTTAGAAAATGAAGGTCGTTTAACGCATCCAATGAAATATAATCCGCAAACTGACCATTATGAAGTGATTGAATGGGAAGAAGCCTTTGCACAAATAGGTAAACATTTATCTGGCTATGCCGACCCTAATGTGGTCGAGTTTTATACCTCTGGGCGCACCTCAAACGAAGCTGCGTTTTTATATCAACTGTTTGCAAGAGAGTACGGAACGAATAATTTCCCTGATTGTTCCAATATGTGCCATGAACCAACGAGTGTTGGACTTGCTGCATCTATTGGGGTGGGTAAGGGCACAGTGTTGTTGGAAGACTTTGATAAAGCCGATTTAGTGATCTGTATTGGTCATAACCCCGGCACTAACCACCCAAGAATGCTGAGCTCATTGCGTGAAGTGTCAAAACGTGGTGCAAAAATTATCGCGATCAATCCGTTAAAAGAACGTGGGTTGGAACGGTTTGAGTACCCACAAGATCCTGTTGAGATGCTGACTTTAGAGTCAACTCAATTAGCCCAACACTATTATAAAGTACGCATCGGTGGCGATACCGCATTAATAAAAGGCGTGATGCGTGTTGTTATTGAGCAGCATGAGGCTGCGGTCGCACAAGGTAAATCGCCTATATTAGATAATGAGTTTATTCAGTCTCACACTGCCGGTTTTGAGGCACTCAAACATGATGTGATGTCGACGCGTTGGGAAGATATATTACGTGTTAGCGGTCTGACTCGTGATGAAATCGAACAAATAGCCCAATTATATATTGAGGCGGATAGCACGATTATTTGTTATGGAATGGGGATCACTCAGCACCAGCACGGTACACAAAATATTCAGCAATTAGTGAATCTGCTGCTGCTCAAAGGGAACATTGGACGTGAAGGGGCCGGCATCTGTCCTTTACGTGGGCACTCCAATGTACAAGGAGACCGTACTGTTGGGATCACCGAAAAACCAAGCCAAGCTTTTCTCGATAAAATCGAACAACGGTTTGGTTTTAAACCCCCAGCTAAATTTGGCCATGCCGCTGTCGCGAGTATGCAAGCTATTTCTCAAGGAAGTGCGCGTGCATTGATCTGTATGGGCGGTAATTTAGCGGTTGCGATGCCGGATCAGGATGCCTGCTATAGCGGTATGAAAAAATTAGACTTAGCAGTGCATGCAGCGACTAAACTTAATCGCTCCCATCTGTTGACAGCCAAAAACACATTCCTATTCCCCGTATTAGGGCGTACTGAACGGGATGAACAAAAAACCGGACCACAAAGTATTACCGTTGAGGATTCTATGTCGATGGTACATGCCTCGCACGGTAAGCTAAAACCGGCTAGCCCTCACTTGAAATCAGAGTGTGCCATCGTAGCCGGTATGGCTAAGGCTACATTGCCAAATACTAAAGTAGAATGGGATGAGTTTATCGATGACTACGATAAAATTCGTGACGCGATGGAGGCGGTGTTACCGGGTTTTGAAGATTATAACGCGCGGATCCGTGTGCCTGGTGGTTTTCACTTAACCAATGCGGCTGCAGAGCGGCGCTGGTTGACGTCATCAGGAAAAGCAAACTTCATTACGACGCAAGGCGTTATTGAAGACCCTAAATCAGCGGTGAATAGTGAATTAGTCTTGGCGACAGTACGTAGCCATGACCAATATAACACCACTATCTATGGACTCAATGACCGCTATCGCGGTGTTTTTGGCCAACGCGATGTGATGTTTATTAGCGAAGCACAGGCTAAGAAACAGAACTTAGCCGCAGGCGATAGAGTCAATATTATTGCACTGGATAGTGAACAAAAGCGCACTCATCGCCGCTTAGATAACTTAAAAGTGGTTATCCATGATATGGCTGATCGCTGCGTGGCGACCTATTTTCCAGAAGCGAATAACTTAATTGCGTTGGATAATTTTGACCCGCAAAGTGGTATTCCGGCTTACAAAAACATTCCAGTGGTACTAGAAAAAGTGGATGTAGCGTCTTAACACCATCTCTTGATGACATAGAGACAAAAGCCACCCTTAAGATGATTGGGTGGCTTTTTATTTTGCTTATTATCGCTAACAGCGCATTAGGCCGACTGTAACTTTTCTTGCGGCAATTTCGCTTTTTTACGCGCTAAGACCATTTTGCTATAGAGCAGGGCAATGATGAAGTAGATGGCTTGAGTAATAACAATACAAGGGCCTGTAGCACCGTCAATGTGGAAACTGACAATGGTTCCAATCACACTAGAGGTGACGGAGGCAATCACGGCCACAAAGAGCATCCACCCAAAGCTTCGACATAGGACAAAAGCGATGATGCCCGGGGAGATAAGCATCGCAATGACTAAGATGATCCCAACCGCTTGAAGCGAGGCGACAATGGTAAGGGCGAGCAATGAGAGCAGACCATAATGGATCAACTTCACAGGCAGGCCAATCACACGCGCTTGATTAGGGTCAAAGCAATACAGCATAAAATCTTTACGTTTTAGTAAGATAATAGCGATGGTAATGCCTGCAAACCATAGGTTTTGCTTAAATTCGGCATCGGTAATACCAAGAATATCCCCAAATAGGATATGAGTAAGATGCTGCTCGGTATCGATTTTGGCAAACATCACTAAGCCGACGGCGAACATGCCTGAAAAGACAATTCCCATCACGGTATCTTCTTTGATACGACTATTCTCTTTGAGGTATCCGGTGGCAAATGCACAAAACAGGCCCGAAACAAATGCCCCAATAGCAAGTGGTATACCCGCAACAGAAGCAATAACAATCCCCGGTAATACAGCATGGGAGATGGCATCCCCCATTAATGACCAGCCTTTAAGCACTAAAAAGCAAGATAAAATCGCACAGACTGCACCTGTCACGATAGCCGTAATAATCGCTTTCTGCATAAACGGGAAAATAAACGGTGCCGTTAGTAAGTCAATAAAATCACTCATTAGAGGCTCCTTGTTGTTTTATTTTATGCAGGTTCTCGACTTCCTGTTTTGCCTTACGACGAGAAGCAAAAATGCCGTGTTTTGGCGCAAAGAAGAATGCCAACAAGAAAATAACCGTTTGAAGCGTCACAATTAAGCCGCCAGTTGCCCCATTGAGGAAATAGCTGGCATAAGCACCAATCGCGCTGGTGGCAGTACCAATAGCGACTGCAATGATTAATAAACGCTTAAATTGGTCAGTGAGTAGATAAGCTGTTGCCCCGGGAGTTACCACCATAGCAATAACTAAAATTGCACCAACCGTTTGTAATGCAGCTACCGTACAAGCACTTAGTAGAGTAAAAAAGATAATTTTTAAGCGCAATGGATTCAAGCCAATTGAACGAGCGTGGCTTTCATCAAAGAACACGGCGAGTAAATCCTTCCATAAAGCCAGTAGCACGATAAAGGAGATGGCGATAATAATTTCAACCTGCAATACATCGGCGTCGGCGATACCTAAAATATTACCGAAAATGATGGTTTGCACATTCACTGAGGTTGGGTTTAAAGAGACGATTAATAGCCCCGCGGCAAAGAAAGTTGAAAAGATAAAGCCGATAACGGCATCTTCACGTAACCGAGTAATATGCTTAATAAAGGTCATGGCTAGGGCCGCGAGGATCCCCGTAAAAAAGGCGCCGGCGGCATAGGGTAAGCCTAACGCATAAGCTCCGGCAACACCCGGTACAACGGAATGAGAGAGGGCATCGCCCATTAATGACCAACCTTTGAGCATTAGGTAAGCTGAAAGAAATGCACAAACGGCACCCACAATAGCGCTTACCCAAATGGCTTTAACCATATAGTTGTACTCGAAAGGTTGCAGTAACAACTCGATCATACTGGATCCTTAGGCTGGTTTGTTCTAACGGGGGCATTGTGGTCATGGCCATAGAAAACGGCGGCGCGTTCATCATCGGTAATCACCGTGACAGAGCGTGGATCGTCGTCGTCATGCAGCTCTTGACCTGAAAGATTGATATGGCGTAGCACACCACCAAAAGCCACTTGCAAATTCTTTTGGGTAAATGTGGTTTCAGTCGGACCACTTGCGAGTACGGTGCGATTAATCAAAATGACTTGGTCACAAAACTCAGGCACACTCCCTAAGTTGTGAGTAGACACCAAAATCAGGTGGCCTTCATCACGTAGGCTACGTAACAGGTCAATAATGGCGTTTTCTGTTTTAACATCGACCCCTGTAAAGGGTTCATCAAGTAGGAGCACTTTACCTTGTTGGGCTAGCGCACGAGCTAAAAAGACGCGTTTTTTCTGCCCGCCAGAAAGCTCGCCAATCTGGCGATGCTCTAACCCTGCCAAATCTACACGTTCAAGTGCTTTTTTTACCGCTTCTTTGTCTTCACTTTTAGGAATACGAAAAAAGCCCATTTTGCCGTAACGCCCCATCATCACCACATCGGAGACAAGCACAGGAAAGTTCCAATCCACTTCCTCTGTTTGAGGAACGTAGGCAATAATGTTTTCTTTGAGAGCCTCTTTGATTGGCTCACCATTGAGCGTGACACTGCCAGATGATGGGGTGACTAACCCCATGATCGTTTTAAATAAGGTGGATTTACCACTGCCGTTGACGCCAACCAATGCACATATTGATCCGCCTGTAATATCAAAACTTGCATCATAAATTGCAGTGTGACCGTTGTTGTAAGTGACAGTGGCATCATCCACAACCAAATTAGGGTGTTCAAAGCGTTTCGAGTTACTCATATTACTGATCAAATCCTTTCGCTATAGTGTCAACGGTTGTATTTAACAGTTCGATATAGGTTGGTACTGGGCCATCTGCGGTTGATAGTGAATCTACATAAAGGACTCCACCGTATTTTGCCCCAGTTTCTTTACTAACTTGGCGTGCTGGTTTGTCTGAAATTGTACTTTCGCTAAATACCACAGGGATATTATATTTACGTACAGTATCAATCACATTTTTAACTTGTTGTGGCGTTCCTTGTTCTTCCGCATTAATTGGCCAGAGATAAGCTTCTTTAAAGCCATAATCTTTTGTTAAGTAGCTGAAAGCGCCTTCACTTGAGACTAACCAACGTTTCTCTTCAGGGATACGGTTGAGTCGCTCACGCAGTGGAGCATCAAGTTGTGCAATCTGTTCAGCATATTTTTTCGCATTTTGGTTGTAGATTTCTGCGTTTTCTGGATCATACTTAACCAATGCTTTGCGAATATTTTCGATATAAATTTGGGCGTTTGCAGGTGACATCCATGCGTGTGGGTTCGGATTCCCTTTATATTCGCCTTCACGAATTGGCATAGGGTCAATCCCCTCAGTGACGACAACAGCAGGAACATTTTGGAAATTTTCAAAGAAGCGTTGGAACCAGACTTCAAGGTTTAAGCCATTCCATAAGATCAGGTCGGCATCATAGGCCTTCATGATATCTTTTGGTGTTGGTTGGTAACCGTGGATTTCAGCGCCAGGCTTGGTTATCGATTCCACAACGGCGGCATCCCCTGCGACATTTTGTGCGATATCTTGAATAATGGTAAAAGTTGTGACGACCTTAAACTTTTTAGCTAATGCAGGTTGACTGATTAGTAAAATAGTAGATAAAGCAAAGACAGCAGAAAGTAGTGGTTTAGACAGTAGAGATAGTGTTTTCTTCATTATTCAGACCCTGACATCATTGGCTTAGTGGATTTTTTAATTACCCTGTTACGCATAAAAAGAATAGCAGGAGCAAAAGTCAATTGATAATGATTATCAATATCAATTGGATAAAGTCAAGACAAAAAGTGTGTGATTTTTCTATTATTGTGATTACTTTTTTCAATGACTAAAACATGTCTTGAAGTAAAAGTTAAGTAAAAATTATTTTATTTTTCTTACTATTAGTTATTCTTCCGTCAGTTTTATTAGCAGAGGATATCTCGGTGAAAAAAAATATCAGTGGCGCATTGGTATTTCTGTTGCTAGCGGGTTGCTCTAGTGAACCAGAAAAACAAGTATCAACACAACGGATGTTAAATAAAAGTAGCAATTTATCAACAGTGCAGCAAAATATTTCCTTTCCTCGTACGCCATTTGATGAGTTCATTCGAGAGTCTGCGAGTCGTTATAATGTTGATGAAACCTTAATTCGGGCCATCATTGAGGTTGAATCAAATTTCCGACCGGATGTCGTCAGTAAGTCGAATGCGATTGGTTTAATGCAAATCAAAGCTTCAACTGCGGGGCGTGATGCATATCGTTACCAAGGGAAATCAGGGGAGCCTTCAACGCGAGATTTAAAAGATCCGAGAAAAAATATTGATATTGGCACAGCTTATATTCGGATATTAAAAGAGCAACACCTTGCTGGGATTAACAATCCCCAAACGATGTACTATGCGACTGTCGTGGCTTACGTCAATGGTGCTGGCGCCTTGTTAAGGACATTTGATAATGATAAAGGCAGAGCTATCGCGATGATTAATCGATTGACACCTGAAGAGTTTTATCAACACGTTCAAACGAAACACCCAGCGCCTCAAGCTCCGCGTTATTTATGGAAAGTCAAAAATGCCTATAATTCATTAGCCATGAATTAATGATGTGCCGCCACTAAATGTGGGAGTTGCGCGACAATCTCAACGATACCGTTGATAACAAACTGCACTCCCATACAAATTAATAAGAACCCCATTACCCTTGATATCGCATCAATTCCACCATTACCTAACCATTTCATGATAGAAGTGGCACCTCGTAATGCTAACCAAACAATTAAGCTAACAATGAAAAAGGTGATTACCGGAGCGACTTTTAATACCCAAGGGGCAAAGCCAACATCACCTTGTAAAGAGGCCGCTGAGCTAATGATAATAGCGATGGTACCTGGCCCGGCAGTACTCGGCATGGCAAGGGGAACAAACGCAATATTAGGTGATTTTTGACGTTTTTTAGAGACGGTTGTGTCATCAGGTGTTAAGGCACTGGTATCATCGTTATTCTCACCGCTAGGGAATAGCATACCAAAACCAATAAATGCCACAATTAACCCACCAGCAATGCGTAATCCGGGAATCGAAATACCAAATGTATTCATCACTAATTGCCCTGCGTAGAAGGCAATAGTCATGATCGCGAAAATATAAATAGAAGCCAAAAGTGATTGATGGTTTCGCTGCTCTTTGGTCATGTTGCCAGACAAACTCAGCATCACTGCAATTGTTGTCAATGGGTTGGCAAGAGGAAGTATTAAAACCAATCCAATACCGATGGCCTGAAATAGCTGAAGAAAATCATTCATAATAGGCAAATTAAGCTCTTAATGGAGGTTAAAATTCAGTGCGAATTGGCACTATAGCAAAAATTATGCACAGATGCCCTGTAAAACCGCTTATCTCGCTACACAATCTCTGATATATCACGCGATAAAGTTACCAATCTTATTACGATGATTTTTTTAAGATTTAAAAAGAAGTAGTTGTACACATTAACTGTGGATAACATTCGCATTCTATTGTGAATAAGTTGATTTACTCTTTTTATAACAGTGAGATATAACAGTGAGCTAAAAAATGTTCAATTTTTAAGATAAAAAAAACCCTTTTTATGGGGGACATAAAAAGGGAAAGGGCATCTATTAGTAGGTTGTCAAAATTTCGATATGGTTAAGTTATACCGTTAATTTTGTTATTTACTTACTGGTTATGTAAATTCATTAAAAGAATACGTGTACAATTATTTATTAGTGAGCGAGGGAGAAAAAATGCTAATTGGAATCAATCATTTAACTCTAGCCGTTAGTGACATACAAAAAAGTATTTCTTTTTATCAGACGGTATTAGGAATGCAGTTACATGCAAGTTGGGAGCGAGGGGCTTATTTAACCTGTGGTGCACTATGGGTATGCCTTTCTTATGATCCGATGAGACAAGAGGTTGCTGCTGCAAAGCGTCGTGATTACACCCATTATGCTTTTACGGTGTTAGCTGAGGATTTTTCGGATATCGTTGAAAAATTGCATCAAGCCGGCGTGACTGTCTGGAAAGATAACCGCAGTGAAGGTGACTCCTTCTATTTTTTAGATCCAGATGGTCATCAATTAGAAATTCATGTTGGTTCATTAATAGATAGATTAAAGAGTTGCCGCAAAAAGCCGTATGACGGAATGGTATTTTATTCATAGTCAATACACCGCGGCGAATAGGTGATAACACAGGTGAAAGTTATAGGGAAACATTATGTCTATTCAAAGTGTAGCGACTGTTGGTGGGTTGGAACAACAATTAGATTGGTTATTAATCGACTGTGTAAACAGCGGGGCTTCGATTGGATTTATTGCTCCAATAACACAGGTTGAAGCGCGCAATTATTGGCAAACAGTTGATCAAGGCTTGCAAACCGGTGAACGTTTATTACTCGTAAAATTAGTCGACAAACAGTTAGCTGGGGCAATTCAACTTTCATTTTGCGCAAAGGCAAATGGTCGCCATCGGGCAGAAGTTGAAAAACTCATGGTACACACAGCTTTTCGTCAGCAAGGCATAGCTAAACAGTTACTTCTCGCTGTGGAGCAGGTAGCGCTAAGCCATCAACGAACATTACTTGTATTAGATACTCGTACAGGTGATGTTGCTGCACATCTGTATCGCCAACAAGATTATATCGAGGTGGGTGAAATTCCTCATTTTGTATCGAATGCTCAACAGGAGTTTGAAAGTACAACTATCTTCTATAAGCACTTAAGTGTAAACGTATCATCTTAATTTGCTTACTTTTATTAGCCTATTAATATTGCTAGAGTTTTCTTTACAAACTATTTTTTATTATAAATATTGCTTTACGCCCTATGCACTATGCTAACTAAAGTCAAACAGGTAAGTTTTGGGGTTGTAAATGAAAAATGTAATGACGGCTCTGACGGCATTCGTCATGCTAATGGGAGTCGCAATAGCTGCACTGCTTATTGTTTTTCCGCAGCAATGGAAGCAGGACATCTATCCTAGTGTAGCAAGTATTTTGCCTGAATCTATTAATGCGCTAATGCCAAGCTGGGGTGCGGATTATAATGCATGTGACAGTTTAGAAAGTAATTTGCAAACCTTTGCCGAATATTTAAAGACAAATGAAGATGTTGTCAACGTTAAAGGTATGAATGGACTGGACGACCAATTGAATGCCATACGCTCACGGGTTGAGAGTATGCCAGTACAAGTACGGAAATTAGTTTGCCAACAAGAATATGCACGCTTAGAAGGGTTAAAAAGTGTGTTCTTTTTGGGAAATAATTAGCGTTAATTTAATCAAAATAGTGCAGAAAATATCGCAAGGATAGAAAACAAAATTTGTTATTTAAAACATCTTACATGATCTGTGTTAGTCTAAGTATGCCGTGTTGATTTAGGGAGCGTATCATGCGCATATTTAGACTTCCTTTCTTAAATTGGCTAATTTTCAACGCTATCGCCTTCTATTATCTTGATACGAAAAATAGCCTGTCTTGGAGTTTCTCTGGTTGGATGGGAATATTGGCGATACTGGTTGCGTTGGAAAGCTTTGGGTGGATAGCCGCCAGTTTATATTATTTTTATCGTTACAAGACATCCCCTAATCCCATCGTTCAGGCAACAGCGTTGATCACGGAGGGGCCATTTAAATTCTCTCGTAATCCACTCTATTTGGCGTTTACATCCTTGTGTGTCAGTTTGGCACTGTTTACCCAATCACCGTATTTTCTTGTATCAGGCCTTGTATTTTGGCTGGTGACCGATCTGTATACTATCCCTCAAGAAGAAAAGTTCCTATCAGCACGTTTTCAAGAGGAGTGGCAACGTTATAGCCAACAAACACGACGCTGGCTGTAACTTAAGAATACGGTGTGTATTTTAAAATAACCGTTAAATATGCATTTTGTTCTTAACAACTAGCGCAAAATATCGTTGTTTATCATATTGTCTTGTTTATTTATCAGCGGAGCGTATCACGACTAGAGGTATCTATTTACTGGTTGATGACGTAAAACGAGGCATGCGCACGCAGAGATAAAAAAAGTGAATTCAGATCACTTTACACTGCTCTTCACTCAGTATTCAGCGGCCTGAAGGCCAATGCATTGAGTAAACAATCCATTGCTATTTTTTATTAACCATTTGCTCAATAGATGCACACACTATGAATATTGAAACTTTCATTTCGTTATCGATGTTTTCTTTTGTCACGTCCATTACCCCAGGCCCCAATAACATCATGTTACTTGCATCGGGGATGAATTTTGGACTAAAGCGAACTATGCCACACGCATTAGGGGTCTCAATAGGCTTTTTGGTGATGCTAATTGCAGTGGGAATGGGAGTGGGGGCTTTAATTAAGTCGTCAGAGATCGTTTATAATATTTTGAAGTATCTAGGGATAGCCTATTTATTATGGCTAGCTTGGAAGACGACAATCAGCCGTTCAGTTGGATCAGCAAAAAACAGTAATGAAAAACCGCTAACGTTGTTAGAAGCAGCGCTGTTTCAATGGGTAAACCCAAAAGCATGGATGATGGCGATATCGGGTATGGCCCTCTACACAGACTCAACGAACCCTTATAGCTCAATGTTGCTTGTGGCGGTTATTTTTAGCCTAATTAATTTTCCATCTGTCACGATTTGGGCTATGTTTGGTAGTGAGTTGCGCGAACGATTGAAGAACCCTAATGTTTTGAAAAAGTTTAATTTAATTATGGGGCTATTGCTTGCGGCAAGTGCGATATCAGTGATATTCCAATAATATCTTATCGCCTCAACAGTAAGGCAAAAAGGGAAATATTGGGTTATCGGATAAGTGATAGTGGATATACAGCATTATGGTGTATATGGGGAGTGTAGGCAGGCTGGTGGAAAGACGCATACCACCTATACATTCCGCTATATACCTCCACGCGCACAATTGAGTTAATTAAACCAATCGAAACGGGAATGAATATTGAGCAAACCTACGATTAAATAAATCGGATAGAAAGTCAGCATTAGTGAAAAAGGGGCTGACTGAATTGTGATTATCATTGCGCTGATATATAGGCTCAGTTTTTCACTCGTCATTTTGAAAAATAGGCGGCCTTAAATGGGAAGCAGCTATTAGCAACCTGTGGTGACAATCCAAATATTTTTCCAGTTGAGCAAAGCCAAAGGTTGATTATTTTAGTATTTATACCTATTTATATTGTTGTGGCAATGCGGCATATCTTGTTTTAATTGTAGAAAATAGACTCAGTATTTTTATTGCGCTCATTTTCGTATTGATTGGTACTTCATATAAACTCACCATTTTCTATGTTGCACTATTCAAATTGTGTCCATCGCTCTATTTGAGCAGGCTTGAACTATTCGGCGATAATAACCACTCATCTATCGCGAATAAATCAGTCTGTGTTATCATTGTCAATGAGTTACTTTTAATGTGCATAGTCAGTTAGTCATTTGTGTACATATCTCGCATAGTGAAGTGAGGAATTAATCGTAACGTATTGTTTTATAAACTTGGAATAATCAAGCAAGTGATCTTTCGTGTGGGTCACCACTGCTGATAAGGATTTATTAATGCCTGTTATTACTCTTCCTGATGGAAGTCAGCGTCAGTTCGACCATGCCGTTTCTGTGATGGATGTTGCGCGTGATATTGGAGCAGGTCTCGCAAAAGCGTGTATTGCGGGCCGTGTAAACGGTGAATTGGTTGATGCCTGTGAACTGATCGAGCATGATGCCAATTTGGCTATCATTACCAGCAAAGATGATGAAGGGTTAGAAATCATTCGTCACTCTTGTGCTCACTTGCTAGGTCATGCAATCAAACAATTGTGGCCAAACACCAAAATGGCAATTGGTCCAGTTATCGATAATGGTTTTTATTATGATATTGACCTAGATTATGCGCTGACGCAGGAAGACTTGGAAAAGCTTGAAAAGCGTATGCTTGAGCTTGCCAAAACAGATTATGATGTAATTAAAAAACGTGTTTCTTGGGCCGAAGCTCGCGAAACCTTTGTTGCCCGTGGCGAAGATTATAAAGTTGAAATTCTTGATCAAAATATTAGTCAAGACGACCGCCCAGGCTTATATCATCATCAAGAATATATTGATATGTGTCGCGGTCCACACGTACCTAATATGCGTTTCTGTCACCACTTTAAATTACAGAAAGTGGCGGGCGCATACTGGCGTGGTAACAGCGATAATAAAATGCTGCAACGTATTTACGGTACCGCTTGGGCAGATAAAAAGCAGCTAAATGCCTATCTATTACGCCTTGAAGAGGCGGCTAAGCGTGACCACCGTAAAATTGGTAAGCAATTAGATTTATACCATATGCAGGAAGAAGCGCCGGGTATGGCGTTCTGGCACAATGATGGCTGGACAATCTTCCGTGAATTAGAAACCTTTGTACGTACTAAACTGAAAGCCTATAACTATCAAGAAGTAAAAGGTCCATTTATGATGGATCGGGTACTTTGGGAAAGAACTGGGCACTGGGAAAACTACAAAGACGCGATGTTCACAACGTCTTCTGAGAACCGTGAGTATTGCGTGAAACCAATGAACTGCCCAGGTCACGTACAAATTTTCAACCAAGGTTTGAAATCATACCGTGATCTGCCATTAAGAATGGCTGAGTTTGGTAGCTGCCATCGTAATGAACCATCCGGCGCGTTACACGGTTTAATGCGTGTACGTGGCTTTACACAAGATGATGCTCATATCTTCTGTACTGAAGATCAAATCTTAAGTGAAGTCACCGACTGTATTAAAATGATTTATGACGTTTATGCAACATTTGGCTTTGAAAAAATTGTTGTTAAATTGTCTACACGTCCTGAAAAACGTATCGGTACTGACGATATGTGGGATACCGCAGAAGCGGATCTGGCTCAGGCGTTAAAAGATCAAGGTATTGAGTTTGAATACCAGCCAGGCGAAGGGGCATTCTATGGTCCTAAAATTGAATTTACACTGTATGACTGCCTAGACCGCGCATGGCAGTGTGGTACTGTACAGTTAGACTTCTTCTTGCCAGGCCGCCTCAATGCATCTTATGTTGGTGAAAACAACGAACGTATTGTGCCTGTGATGATCCACCGTGCGGTATTAGGTTCACTTGAGCGCTTTATCGGTATTTTGACAGAAGAATATGCAGGTTTCTTCCCAACATGGTTGGCGCCACAACAAGTGGTTGTGATGAACATCACTGATACTCAGGCGGATTATGTTCAAGAATTAGTCAGCAAGCTACAAAGTGTTGGCATTCGTGCGAAAGCGGACTTACGTAACGAGAAAATCGGCTTTAAGATCCGCGAACACACCTTGCGTCGTGTTCCTTACATGTTAGTTTGCGGCGATAAAGAAGTTGAATCAGGTAAAGTCTCTGTACGTACCCGTCGCGGTAAAGATTTAGGCAGCCTAGATGTCAATGAATTTACAAACAAACTGCTAGAAGAAATTCGCAGTCGTCAGCTTAATCAGATGGAGGAATAAGGTATTAAAGGCGGAAAAAAACTCCCAACAGCACGTCCAAATCGTATTAACGAAGAAATCCGTGCAACTGAAATTCGAGTTACCGGTTTTGACGGTGAGCAACTCGGTGTCATGAGTGTGCGTGAAGCACTTGCGAAAGCGGAAGAGGCTGGTGTTGACCTAGTTGAAATTAGCCCTAATGCTGAGCCACCTGTTTGCCGGATCATGGATTACGGCAAATATCTTTATGAGAAGAGTAAGTCTCAGAAAGAGCAAAAGAAAAAACAAAAAGTTGTTCAAGTGAAGGAAATTAAATTCCGTCCAGGAACAGATGAAGGCGACTATCAAGTTAAACTACGTAGTCTGATTCGCTTTTTGGAAGATGGTGATAAAGCCAAAGTTACCTTGCGTTTTCGCGGTCGTGAAATGGCTCACCAACAGATCGGTATGGAAGTGCTTAACCGCATTAAAGCCGATCTGGATGAACTGGCGTCTGTGGAGTCATTCCCTTCAAGAATTGAAGGTCGCCAGATGATCATGGTCTTAGCACCAAAGAAAAAGTAAGTTTATCATCATGAACAGCACCCGCATAAAAGCGGGTGCTATATCTTGTTGAACCAATCATGGAAAATATCTAACAACCTATATTGGATGCTCTGAATATAGGCTTGATAATATGAAAAGACATGGGTTTGTGCGAAAAAATTGATTATCTACTTGAGTAATCGGGCAATAAGCATTAAAATCCGCGGTCGAATCGCCTTATCATTCGGTAATTACCCGAGGTGACGTAGGCAAAGAATATGGCACTTTAGTTATCAACATATTGAATCTATTAGATTAAACGGTAACTAGGGTGTATGCTTTAGAGAATATAAGCAAATCTCTTTATCCAGTTGGAGGAATAAAGTATTAAAGGCGGAAAAAGAATCCCAACAGCACGTCCAAATCGTATTAACGATGAAATTCGTGTGAATGAAGTCCGTTTAACCGGTTTAGACGGCGAACAGCTCGGCATTATGAGCCTGCGTGATGCACTAGAAAAAGCCGAAGAAGCAGGGGTAGACCTTGTTGAAATCAGCCCAAATGCCGAACCGCCAGTTTGTCGTATCATGGATTACGGCAAATTCCTTTATGAGAAGAGCAAGTCTCAAAAAGAACAGAAGAAGAAGCAAAAAGTTGTTCAGGTGAAGGAAATTAAATTCCGCCCTGGTACAGATGAAGGTGATTATCAGGTCAAACTACGCAACCTGATTCGCTTTCTCGAAGATGGTGACAAAGCCAAAGTTACACTGCGTTTTCGTGGTCGTGAAATGGCTCACCAACAAATCGGTATGGATGTACTTAACCGTATTAAGTCCGATTTGGATGAGCTGGCGTCTGTGGAGTCATTCCCTTCAAAAATTGAAGGGCGTCAGATGATCATGGTGCTGGCACCTAAGAAGAAATAATTAGGCCATCAAGTAATTGTGTTTACAGCAATGTAGATGCTATTCGCCTAATTAATTCGTAGTTTATCACAATGCGAAGTTGGAAATTAAAGAAATGCCAAAGATTAAAACTGTACGTGGCGCAGCAAAGCGCTTTAAAAAAACTGCAGGCGGTGGCTTTAAGCGCAAGCATGCAAACCTTCGTCACATTCTGACTAAAAAGTCTACTAAGCGTAAACGCCATTTACGTCCGAAAGGAATGGTATCTAAGGGCGATCTGGGTCTGGTAGTTGCCTGCCTGCCTTACGCATAAGTAAACATTGGTTAATAAGATTAAAGACGATAGGAGATAGCTATGGCTCGCGCAAAACGTGGTGTAATCGCCCGTGCACGTCACAAAAAAATTCTGAAGCAGGCGAAAGGTTACTATGGTGCACGTTCTCGTGTTTACCGCGTAGCGTTTCAGGCGGTAATCAAAGCTGGTCAATACGCTTACCGTGACCGCCGTCAACGTAAACGTCAGTTCCGTCAACTGTGGATCGCGCGTATCAACGCAGCGGCTCGCCAAAACGGTCTGTCTTACAGCCGTTTCATCAATGGCTTGAAAAAAGCTTCAATTGAAATCGACCGTAAGATCCTGGCAGACATCGCCGTATTCGACAAAGCAGCATTCACTGCTTTAGTTGAAAAAGCGAAAGGCGCTTTAGCTTAATGTTTGCTTGAAAAGAGGAAGGAGACTTCCTCTTTTCATTTATGTGGTTTTATGTTAATACTTAAGTAATACAGTCTGTTTAGTGAATTAATTATATGCAAATCGTCGCTTTTCGTTTCTTCTTTTACTTTAGCACCTGAGTTTCGGGGGCTTGCGCGCGTAAGAAAAGAAACGAAAAGTTACGCTAAAGCCTCCGTCAGGAGGCTTTTTTGTTTTTGATTGAAGAAAAATACAGTAAAATCAGTTAAGTGCTTATCCATTCAATAAATGGCAAGTGAGAACTTAATAAATCGGTGAATAACTAGCAAAACGACCGTAAGGTCATAAAGGGGAAATAATGCCACATCTCGCTGAGTTGGTTGCACAGGCAAAAGCAGCCATTGAACAGGCCCAAGATGTTGCTACGTTAGAGTCAGTTCGTGTTGAATATTTAGGCAAAAGTGGCCACTTCACACTACAGATGAAAACGTTGCGTGATCTGCCTGCTGATGAACGTCCAGCAGCAGGGGCTGTGATTAATGAAGCCAAAGTACAGGTTCAAGATGCACTGAATATGCGTAAAGCAGCCATGCAGGCTGAAATACTGAATGCACGTTTAGCATCGGAGAAAATTGATGTCTCATTACCTGGGCGTCGTATGGAAAATGGGGGATTACACCCAGTTACCCGTACCATTCAGCGAATTGAAGAGTTTTTTGGTGAGTTAGGCTTTAGTGTTGAGACGGGGCCTGAAATCGAAGATGACTACCATAACTTTGATGCATTAAATATTCCTGCCCACCACCCAGCTCGTGCCGATCATGATACTTTCTGGTTTGATGCGAAGCGTTTGCTGCGTACCCAAACTTCCGGTGTGCAAATTCGTACCATGAATGGGCAACAACCGCCAATCCGTATTATCGCACCTGGTCGTGTTTACCGTAACGATTACGACCAAACACACACGCCAATGTTCCATCAAACAGAAGGGTTGATTGTTGATAAAGATATCAGCTTTACTAACCTAAAAGGCACATTGCATGATTTCCTAAATAATTTCTTTGAAGAAGAAGTCCAAGTCCGCTTCCGTCCATCTTATTTCCCATTCACAGAGCCTTCTGCTGAAGTGGATGTTATGGGGAAAAATGGTAAGTGGTTAGAAGTGTTAGGTTGCGGCATGGTTCATCCAAATGTACTACGCAATGTGGGTATTGATCCAGAAATCTACTCAGGCTTTGCATTTGGCATGGGAATGGAGCGCCTTACAATGTTGCGCTACGGTGTTTCTGATTTGCGCGCATTCTTCGAAAATGATCTTCGTTTCCTCAAACAGTTTAAATAAGGCGGGACTTTCTCATGAAATTCAGTGAACTTTGGTTACGTGAATGGGTGAACCCAGCCATTAGCAGTGAAGCATTATCTGAACAAATCACGATGGCCGGTTTGGAAGTTGATGGTGTTGAACCGGTGGCGGGGCAATTTACAGGTGTTGTTGTTGGTGAAGTGGTCGAATGTGGTCAGCATCCAAATGCAGATAAACTACGAGTCACAAAAGTCAATGTTGGCGGCGATCGCTTGCTTGATATCGTGTGTGGGGCACCTAACTGCCGTCAAGGCTTGAAAGTAGCTGTCGCAACGGTTGGTGCAGTTCTACCCGGCGATTTTAAAATCAAAGCAGCAAAACTCCGTGGCGAGCCGTCAGAAGGGATGCTCTGTTCATTCTCTGAGTTAGGTATTTCTGATGATCATAGCGGTATTATTGAGCTGCCATTAGACGCGCCAATTGGTACTGATTTACGTGATTATTTGAAATTTGATGACAGCATCATCGAAATTAGCATTACGCCAAACCGTGCGGACTGTTTAAGCATTCTTGGTGTAGCACGTGATGTGGCTGTAATCAATAAACAAGCACTGACAGCGCCTAAGATTGAGGCGGTGAAAGCCACTACAACCGATACCTTCCCAATCCGCGTTGAAGCACCTGAAGCATGTCCGCGTTTTCTTGGTCGAGTTATCAAAAATATTGATGTCTCTGCACCAACCCCAATGTGGATGAAAGAGAAATTGCGCCGTGGTGGCGTGCGTTCAATCGATGCTGTTGTTGATATCACAAACTATGTATTGCTTGAACTGGGTCAACCTCAGCATGCCTATGACCTCGATCGCCTAGATGGCGCTATCGTGGTGCGTATGGCAAAACAAGATGAAAAGCTGGTTCTGTTAGATGGTAGCGAAGCGACGCTGAACGCTGATACGCTAGTGATTGCTGATGAGAAAAATCCACTCGGTATTGCGGGTATTTTTGGTGGTGAGCATTCAGGTGTTAACAGCGAAACCAAAAATATCCTTCTAGAATGTGCGTTTTTTAATCCACTAGCGATTACAGGCCGTGCACGTAATTATGGTTTGCACACTGATGCTTCTCACCGTTTTGAGCGTGGTGTTGATCCTGAATTACAGTTCAAAGCCATTGAACGTGCGACACAATTGATTCTGGATATTTGTGGTGGTGAAGTTGGTGACATTATTGATGTCACCAGCTCAGCACATTTACCGAAAGTCGCTCATATTACTCTGACTCGCAATAAACTCGATCGATTGATTGGTTATGCGATTGCGGATGATGTTGTGACAGATATTTTGACCCGTTTAGGTTGCCAAGTGAAAGCTTCTGAAGGGCGTTGGGATGTGGTTGCACCAAGCTGGCGTTTCGATATGCAGATCGAAGAAGATCTGGTTGAAGAAGTTGCACGGGTTTATGGTTATAACAACATTCCAGATGTACCGCTGCGTGCAGATTTAGTCATGACTAAGCACAAAGAAGCTAATCTGCCGCTTAAGCGTATTAAGGCGATGTTAGTTGATAAAGGCTACCAAGAAGCAATTACTTACAGCTTTGTCGACCCGAAAGTGCAAGCTTTGCTTCACCCAGAGCAGGAAGCATTAGTGTTACCAAACCCAATTTCTGCTGATATGTCGGCGATGCGTTTGTCACTTTTAACAGGTCTTTTGACTACGGTAGTCTATAATCAAAATCGTCAACAAAATAGAATTCGATTATTTGAGACAGGTTTGCGCTTTATCCCTGATAATCAAGCAGAATATCAAATCCGTCAGGAAACCATGCTGGCTGGCGTGATTGCGGGTAACCGATTCGATGAACATTGGTCATTAGATAAACAAGTTGTGGACTTCTTTGATTTAAAAGGTGATCTTGAAGCTGTTTTGGAATTGACTGGCAAACTGAATCAAATTACATTTAAACCTGAAGTACATCCGGCATTGCACCCTGGTCAAAGTGCTGGGATTTATCTGGAAAATGAACATATTGGTATTATTGGTGTTGTTCATCCAGAACTAGAACGTAAACTCGATTTAAATGGTCGAACTGTGGTATTTGAGGTTCGTTGTGATGCGATAGCACACCGTGCAATCCCTGATGCGAAGGCGATTTCACGCTATCCATCGAACCGTCGCGACATTGCGATTGTTGTGCCAGAAAACGTTGCCGCCGCAGATGTTTTGGCAGAATGTAAAAAAGTTGGCATAAATCATATAGTTGGCATAAACTTGTTTGATGTGTATTGTGGTGAAGGGATAGCAGACGGTTATAAGAGTCTCGCTATCAGTCTCGTCTTCCAAGATACAACGCGTACCATGGAAGAAGAAGAGATAACCGCGACCGTTGATCTGTGTATTGCTGCATTAAAACAGCGATTCCAAGCCTCCTTGAGGGACTAAAACTATGGCGCTTACTAAAGCTGAAATGTCAGAAAATTTGTTTGAAAAACTGGGTGTTAGCAAACGTGATGCTAAAGACCTTGTGGAATCTTTCTTTGAGGAGGTTCGCCTCTCCTTAGAAAATGGTGAGCAAGTGAAATTATCTGGATTCGGTAACTTTGATTTACGTGATAAAAATCAACGTCCCGGTCGTAACCCAAAAACTGGGGAAGATATTCCAATTACTGCACGCCGTGTTGTCACTTTCCGTCCTGGCCAAAAATTGAAGAGCCGCGTCGAAAAAGCGACACCAAAAGAGTGATAGTAGACTTGCATTGCGAGTAAAAGACCGCCGTTTAGGCGGTCTTTTGTTTTTCATGGCACAGCATTATTTCAATATATTTTATGCTATCTATCTGGATGCAGAATAGGGCTTCCACACTATCAGCTAGAAAATATTTAGAGGGTATTGAGGATTGATCACACTGATGTATTTATCGATATTTTAAATAGCTACCTATGGTATCGGTAGCTATAGCTTTAAAGGTGGAAAAATTTATATTCGGTCGCCTATCTTTGCAACAATGCGGTAAAATAATTAATAGGTAATTGTGCAAGTCCTATTTGTTTGAGTTGATCAAGAGGATTTCCCGTTGTTTTAGAATAATCGGTTCTATCGAGAGTCGGGGCAAAGGCGATCGATAAATTTTCTGGGGTCATCTGGTGTTTTTCTGCATGACGGCTGATTTCGGTAAGTAGGGGCACCGCTATTTGCAATATCAATGGCAGTTTTTTTAGCGGTGGCAGTGAGTCTAAAATTTTTGTATCAGAAACGGCTAAAATATTATTTTCGCTCGTTGCCAATGTTGGGTTTGTTTCAATAGCACGTTTCACTGTAGCTTTGTTTCCGATTGCATCATGATATTTTGTGAAGAGAGTCGATAATGTTTTTTGTTCACTCGATGAACTATCTAAAACGTTGCCAACTAATTTTTTATATGCTGATGTTAGATCAGATACGTCAATGTTATTTTTTTGAATAAAAAAGATATCAATAGATTTATTGCTAGCGAGATGCTCTAATATTATTTCAACTCTCTGTTTGTTGCCTGATATTCGAAATGGTCCTGTTTCATGTAAGTAATTTGGATGAGATAAGATAGCAGTACCAATCTCATTAATTTGCTGGTATTTAAGGCGATCTTCATAAGCGATACCAATATACTCATTGATAGCATCTATATTCTGTTTTTCAATGAGTTTTGCTGTTTGTTGTTGCGCTATCCGCATTTGCATTGCGTTTAATTCAGCCGGGGTTTTGTATTGAGAAGGGGGGAGCGCATTTTCTTGATCGCTATCGCTTAATTTTTTGTAATTTAATACATCAATATTTTTATTTTTTATTTCAATAGATTCATGTTGGTGTTGCGAAGGTAACCCTAAAAATTTTTTTAAAACATTAGTCACTCGTTGGATTGATGCAGCAAAGAGGCTTGTTTTGGGTTGATTGATAGGCTTAAGGGGTGTATCGGCTATTTTAGTTGTGGAAGTGAAGTCGGGCGTTGATGTTGATAAAGTCGATTTCATATTGTCCCTTCAAATGCTCAAATAAAAATGGATGTGCAGTATAAATTTGCTGCATTGGTATCGCTTGCACAAAAAGCTATAATTAGGCAATACTGTTAATATTTAAGACATTTTCTACTTAATGAATAATCAATTGCTTACCCTTCAAAAACGTCAGAGGCACGCCGATATACGGTTACTGTGTGTATTGGTCTGTTTTTTAATCGTTGTCAGTGTCTTGGCTTTGAGTGTCGGTGAAGTAGGGTTATGGCCAAACCAATGGGCGAGCGAATCGGCACAATTATTTATTTGGCAAATTCGTTTTCCTCGATTATTGGCAGTCATTACCATTGGTGCAGCCCTTGCGGTAACAGGGGCTATCATGCAAGCCTTATTCGAAAATCCACTGGCTGAACCTGGGTTATTGGGGATCAGCAATGGTGCTGGTGTCGCCGTCGTTCTGATTGTTTTGCTCTCTCATGGGGTAACTCAGTATTGGCTAATAAGTTCAGGTGCAATTGTTGGTGCATTATTATTAACCGCGATACTGCTGTTTTTTGCCAAACGAAAGCATTTTAATAACACGAGCTTACTGCTAGTTGGCGTGGCGCTTGGTGTGATTTGTGGTGCGATAATGACTTGGATGGTCTATATGAGTAGCAGCCTAGACCTACGTCAACTCCTCTATTGGATGATGGGAAGCTTTAGCGGTATTGATTGGCGTCAATTTGCTCTAGTCATTGCTTGTATTCCTTTTTTATTGTGGGCAATTTGCCAAGGTAATACACTCAATTACTTATCACTTGGATCATTGCAAGCTTATCAACTCGGTTTTTCTCACCATCGCTGGCGTCTTGCTCTGATTATCGTGACGGGGGTGCTAATTGGTTTGAGCGTTGCTATTGCGGGTGCTATTAGTTTCGTTGGGTTAGTCATTCCCCATATTTTACGGTTGGCAGGATTGACCGACCACCGAACATTATTGCCGGGGTGTGCTATCACAGGAGCGGGAGGGTTATTATTAGCCGATATGCTTTCACGCACACTGATTGCTAATGCTGAGGTACCTATTGGTGTGATAACCGCGACATTAGGGGCACCTATCTTTATTTGGCTATTAGCGCGTAACAATCAATGGCGATAAAATAAAATGATGAATAGACAACCTATCATTGAGCTAATTCAGTTTTCCATTGATAGCCGACTTATCAATATTAATGAAACTGTGTTTGCGGGAGAGCAAATTCATTTACTTGGTGCAAATGGGGCGGGGAAAAGTACCTTGCTCAGTGGAATGAGTGGTTTTTTAGCTTTTCAAGGACAATTAAATATTAATGGTCGGGCGCTCAACGAGTATCGGGTGCAAGCTTTGCGTCAGCAGAGAGCCTATTTTCCTCAGCAAGTATCAACGCAACCTATTTTAAAAGTCTTTCAATATCTGGCGCTGTTTTATTCATCAAATGAGTATCAAATAGCGTTATTTAACCAATTAACTGAAGATTTCCAATTAGCGTGCTTGTTAATGAAACCTATTACACAACTTTCGGGTGGTGAATGGCAGCGAGTCCGTATTATTGCAACTTTTTTGCAAGTTTGGGATCGTCAAGATTTAAGTGGAAAATTTATTCTATTTGATGAACCAACAAACAATTTAGATATTATTCAACAATCCAAGCTTGATAAATGGGTGAAATATTTTTGTGATTGCCAAGGAACGGTTATAATGAGTGGGCATAACTTGAGTCATTCATATCGACATGCAAGTCGTATATGGATGTTAAAAAAAGGTGAAATTATTTTTTCAGGTAAACCTGAGCAAGTGATGACTGACTTTAATTTATCTGAGATATTTGCAAGTAAAATTATTTCAAGTACAGATAGCGAAACGAAAACTTGGCAAGTAATTAGTTTTGACGAGTAGCAGAAAAATTGTTTTAATCGTCGGTTTCATTATGCTTTACGATATAAGAAATGTTTTCAGGTGTTGATGTTCGGTTAAAGTAACTTTAACTAGAATACTCTCTTCTTAATAAAAAATTAGGCTACAGATTATATGAGCAATTTCCTTCCGTTTTCAAAACCGGCAATCGGTGACGAAGAGGTTAAGGCAGTAGAGAAAGTTCTACGTTCAGGCTGGATTACGACAGGGCCTCAGAACCATCAGTTGGAACAAGATTTTTGTGAACGTTATGGTTGTAAGCATGCAATAGCGCTAAGTTCAGCCACTGCGGGTATGCATGTTGTTTTAATGGCATTGGGTATCGGCCCAGGCGATGAGGTGATCACCCCGTCGCAGACATGGGTATCCACCATTAATATGATTGAGTTATTAGGCGCGACACCCGTTATGATTGATGTCGACCGTGATACATTAATGGTACAACCCGATGCGGTAGAAAAAGCGCTTACTGCGAAAACGAAAGCGATAATTCCTGTACATTACGCAGGTGCTCCTTGTGATCTTGACGCTTTGCGTGCTATCGCGCAAAAAGCAGGAGTGGCGTTGATTGAAGATGCGGCTCATGCGGTGGGAACGCGCTATAAAGAAGAATGGATTGGTCAGCAGGGAACCGCTATTTTTTCTTTTCATGCAATTAAAAATGTGACGTGTGCGGAAGGTGGATTAGTCGTCACTGATGATGATGAATTAGCACAGCGCGTTCGTACCTTAAAATTCCATGGTCTCGGGGTTGACGCCTTTGATAGACAAATGCAAGGTCGAAAACCACAAGCAGAAGTGGTTGAACCTGGTTTAAAATATAATTTATCTGATATTCATGCAGCGATTGCTGTTGTTCAGTTGTCTCGTGTTGAAGAAATGAATCAACGTCGTGCACAATTGGTAGCGCGTTATCGTGCCGCACTGAAAGACTCCCCATTACAAATGCTTTCAGTTCCTGAATATTCACATTTGCATGCTAACCACTTATTTATGGTGCGTGTCGATAAAAGTGTATGCGGTATTGATCGTGATAGCTTTATGGAAAAACTAAAAGCGTATGATATCGGTACAGGTTTACATTTCCGTGCCGCACATACACAGAAATATTACCGTGAGAAATACCCAGAGCTCTCACTCGTAGAGTCAGAATGGAACACCGCGACCCTTTGTTCCCTGCCTCTCTTCCCTGATATGTCTGATGCAGATGTTGATCGGGTTGTTAAAGCGATAAATGAAATCCTTTTGGAGTCAAAATAGTGTCATTTGTAGATGAATTTGAAGAGATAAAAAAAGTCTCTGTTGTAATCCCTGTTTATAATGAAGAGCAAAGCCTACCTCAGTTACTTGAGCGTACAATTAAAGCGTGTAAACAACTTACGCAAGAGTATGAGTTGATTTTAGTGGATGATGGAAGTAGTGACCGTTCCGCTAAAATGTTGACTGAGGCAGCAGAAAATCCTGATAACCATGTTATCGCGATTATTTTGAATCGTAATTATGGGCAGCATTCTGCAATTATGGCTGGTTTCAATCAAGCGGATGGTGATTTGGTGATTACACTGGATGCTGATTTACAAAACCCTCCAGAAGAGATCCCTCGCTTAGTGCAAACGGCGGCACAAGGCTATGATGTTGTTGGCACGCGTCGTGCTAACCGTCAAGATTCTTGGTTCCGTAAAACGGCATCTAAAATGATTAATGCGATGATCACAAAAGCGACCGGTCGCTCTATGGGCGATTATGGTTGTATGTTGCGTGCTTATCGCCGTCATATTATTGATGCGATGTTACAATGCCATGAAAGAAGTACATTTATTCCAATTTTAGCCAACACGTTTGCTCGTAGAACCATTGAAATTGATGTAGCGCATGCTGAACGTGAGTTTGGCGATTCTAAATACAGCTTTATGAAGCTGATTAATTTAATGTATGACCTGTTGACGTGTTTAACAACAGCACCTTTGCGTTTGTTAAGTGTTGTTGGGAGTATTATTGCAGCAGGCGGTTTCTTGCTTGCAGTGTTGTTAATCGTATTACGTTTGCTCTTTGGTGCAACATGGGCCGCTGACGGCGTATTCACACTGTTTGCAATACTCTTTATGTTTATCGGTGCACAATTTGTTGCTATGGGCTTGCTTGGTGAATATATCGGCAGGATTTATAATGATGTGCGCGCGAGACCCCGTTATTTTATTCAAAAAGTCGTCGGTGCTAAGGCTAAGACTGACAAAAACCAGGAAGAAAACTAATGAAAGCTATTGTTTTTGCCTATCATGATATTGGCTGTGTAGGGCTGAAAGCGCTAAAAAAAGCAGGTTTCGATATTCAAGCAGTATTTACTCATACTGATGATCCTAACGAAAACCACTTTTTCTCTTCAGTAGCGCGTGTCAGCGCGGACATGGAACTTCCTGTTTACGCGCCAGAAAACGTAAACCATCCGCTATGGATTGAACGTATTCGCGAATTAAAACCTGATGTAATTTTCTCATTCTATTACCGCGATATGCTCAGTGAAGAACTGCTGGCATTGGCTCCTAAAGGTGCATTTAACCTGCATGGCTCTTTACTGCCTAAATACCGCGGTCGTGCGCCAATTAACTGGGCATTGCTGAACGGCGAGAAAGAAACAGGCGTGACGTTGCACAAAATGGTCACTAAAGCCGACGCTGGTGACATTGTTGCACAAGAAAAAGTCACAATCACCGATACTGATACTGCATTAACGTTACACGCAAAAGTTCGTGAAGCGGCTGAAGTACTGTTAGATAAAACACTGCCATTGATTGAAGCAGGTAGCTATAAAACAGTGGCGCAAGATGAGAGCCAAGCAAGCTATTTCGGTCGTCGTACCGCTCAAGATGGCTTGATCGACTGGAACCGTTCTGCAAAAGAAATTGATTGCTTAATTCGTGCTGTTACTGAGCCATACCCAGGCGCATTTACCTATTTAGGTGAGCGTAAAATGGTAATTTGGCGTGCACGTGTGCTCGATGATAATCAAGGTAAACGCGCGGGTACAGTATTATCAAGTGACCCTCTGCGTATTGCTTGTGGCGAAGGGGCTATTGAAGTTGTTAGTGGTCAGGGTGACTCCGGTTTATATATGCAAGGCAACCGTCTAGCAAATGAAATGGGTATCGTGACTGATGTTCGTGTAGGGCCAAAACCGACTGCACAAATTAAACGTCGTAAGCGTGTTCTGATCTTAGGTGTTAACGGTTTTATCGGTAACCATTTAACAGAGCGTTTATTGCAAGATGATAATTATGATATCTATGGTATGGATATCAGCTCATCGGCGATTGACCGCTTTATTGGTAACCCACGTTTCCACTTTATCGAAGGTGACGTCAGTATTCATACCGAATGGATCGAATACCACATTAAGAAATGTGACGTTATTCTGCCATTGGTGGCGATTGCAACACCAATCGAATATACCCGTAACCCACTGCGTGTCTTTGAATTAGACTTTGAAGAAAACCTGAAAATCGTGCGTTACTGCGTGAAATATAACAAACGTATTATCTTCCCATCGACTTCTGAAGTTTATGGTATGTGTGATGATAAAGAGTTTGATGAAGATGAGTCACGTTTGATTGTTGGTCCTATCAATAAACAGCGCTGGATCTACTCTGTGTCTAAACAGCTGTTAGACCGAGTAATTTGGGCATATGGCGCGAAAGAAGGCTTGAAATTTACGTTATTCCGTCCGTTTAACTGGATGGGGCCACGTTTGGATAGCCTGAACTCAGCACGTATTGGTAGCTCTCGTGCGATCACTCAGTTAATCTTGAATTTAGTTGAAGGTTCGCCAATTAAATTGGTTGATGGTGGTGAGCAAAAACGCTGTTTCACTGATATTAAAGATGGTATCGAAGCACTGTTCCGTATTATTGAAAACAAAGACGGCAAATGCGACGGTCAGATCATCAATATCGGTAACCCAACAAACGAAGCAAGCATTCGCCAATTAGCTGAAATGTTACTTGAAAGTTTCGAAAAACACCCTCTACGCGGCCATTTCCCTCCGTTTGCAGGTTTCCGTGAAATCGAAAGTAGCAGCTACTATGGTAAAGGTTATCAAGATGTTGAGCACCGTAAACCAAGTGTGGAAAATGCACGTCGTCTGCTTGATTGGGTTCCAACAATCGATATGAAAGATACTATTGAAGAGACACTGGATTTCTTCTTGCAAGGTGCGGTAGAAGAATTAGGTAAGAACTAATGAAAAAAGTTGGCTTGAGAATTGATGTGGATACCTATCGAGGCACATTAGAAGGTGTACCACAACTACTCAACGTGCTGAAACAGCATGACATTCAGGCCAGCTTTTTCTTCAGTGTAGGACCCGATAACATGGGGCGCCATTTATGGCGCCTTTTGCGTCCTAAATTCCTGTGGAAAATGCTGAGGTCAAATGCCGCCTCCCTATATGGGCTAGATATTTTATTGGCGGGTACAGCGTGGCCAGGTAAAAAAATAGCCAAAGATTTAGGCTATTTGATGAAACAAACGCTAGATGCAGGTCATGAAGTAGGGTTGCATGCTTGGGATCACCAAGGTTGGCAAGCCAAAGTGGCTAAATGGAGCGAAGCCCAATTAACGGAGCAGGTTAAATTGGGGGTTGATGCTTTGCAGCAAGCCATCGGTCAGCCTGTTACGTGTTCGGCAGTTGCTGGCTGGCGAGGCGATGAACGTGTGCTTGAGGTTAAACAAAAGTTTGGTTTTAACTACAACAGCGATTGTCGCGGTAAGTATCCATTTAGACCCATTTTACGTGATGGTTCAATAGGCACGGTACAAATTCCAGTCACATTACCGACTTATGATGAAGTCGTTGGCACCGTTGTCAGTGATGAAAATTTTAATGATTTTATCCTTCAAGCGATAAAAGAGGATCAAGGTGTTCCCGTTTACACCATTCATACTGAAGTTGAAGGTATGTCTAAATCAGAACAATTTTCACAATTATTGGAACGAATTGCCCAAGAAGAAATCCAATTCTGTACATTGAGTGATTTGCTGCCAGAAGACATTAGCACTTTACCTAAAGGGAAAGTCGTGAGAGCGCCATTCCCAGGGCGTGAGGGTTGGCTTGGCTGCCAAGAAGAGGGATAGTATAAGCATGTTGAATAATCGAGCGAGCAAAGTAGGAGCCTCTCTGCTGGCTCTTTTTTTTATCTTAACTTATCTGCTACCGTTAAATAGCCGTTTACTCTGGCAACCTGACGAAACACGATATGCAGAAATCAGCCGTGAAATGTTACAACGCGGTGATTGGATCGTGCCATATATGCTGGATATACGCTATTTTGAAAAGCCAGTAGCAGGCTATTGGATCAACAATATTAGCCAAATGATTTTTGGCGATACTAACTTTGCAGTTCGTTTTGGTTCGGTATTTTGTATTTTGCTCAGTGCATTACTTGTTTACCGAATGGCAAAAATGATGTGGCGTAACAACCATGTCGCTTATGTCGCAAGTTTTATTTATGTGTCGATGTTCTTGGTATTTGCTGTCGGCACCTATAGTGTACTTGACCCTATGCTATCACTCTGGATAGCAGCCAGTATGTATTGTTGCCTATGGGCAATGAAGGCGCGGGGCGTAAAAGAAAAACTTGCTGCATGGATATGTCTTGGTTTAGCGTGTGGGATGGCCTTTATGACCAAAGGGTTCCTTGCGCTTGCCATTCCTGTGATTGTAATGTTGCCTATCACAATCTACCAAAAGCGCTTTCTTGAGATGGTGAAGTATGGGCCATTGGCGATTATATCAGCGGTTATCATTAGTTTACCTTGGGCGCTAGCCATCGCTAAACAGGAGCCTGACTATTGGAATTATTTCTTCTGGATAGAGCACATTAAACGTTTTACCGCCGATGATGCGCAACACATTGCTCCTTTTTGGTATTACATTCCGATTATTTTATTAGGCAGTATACCTTGGGTTGGGTTATTACCTGGCTCTTTGCTGAAAGGTTGGAGAGAGCGCAAATCAAGTCCAGATATGTTTTTCTTACTCTGTTGGTTTATTGTGCCCGTGATCTTCTTCAGCATTTCACGCGGCAAATTGCCAACATATATGCTGCCATTTATGGCTCCACTAGCACTGCTCATGGCTAAATATGGGGTGGATTGTGTACGCAGTGGGAAGATGAAAGCATTAAAGGCCAATGGCATGATCAACGTTGCGATTGGGGTGCTCGCCGTAATCGCTGTCATTGTTGTCAGTACGGTGATTAAGCGTCCGTTATACGAAGCCGACGAATGGTCAAAAATGGTGCTTGGTATCGTTGCTTTTTCGATTTGGGGTATCATCGGTTACCTATGTACCGTGTTAAATGCCAAATATTGGCTATGGGCCGCCTCTTGCTCGTTGGCGGTGAGCCTGTGTATCGGTAGTGCATTGCCAAATAACACGATAAATTCCAAACTGCCACAGAGCTTTATCCACCAAAACCATGACTTGTTGATGGATAGCAAATATCTTATGGCGAGTAATGTGGGCATTGCAGCCGGGTTAGCGTGGGAAACGAAAAACGCTAATATCTACCTGTATAATAGCAGCGGTGAGCTGACTTATGGTTTGGAATACCCGGATAGCCAACACCGTTTAGTGAAGCCTGATCAATTTGCGGCTTGGTTGGCAAAAGCTCGCCAAGAAGGCCAAGTGACAGTGGTTTTCTTACTTGGACGTAAAGAAGGATTACCGGATATTCCTAAGCCAGATGAGGTGATCAGTAATTCGCGAATTGCGATAGTGGTGTATCACAAACAATGATTGCTCAATTATTATTACTGCTTTTAGTTAGTGTACTCACTTGCCTTGGGCAAATAGCGCAAAAGCAAGCGGTGGTATGCTGGCAGGGTGATAAACATAATAAAACGGCATCAGCCATTCGTTGGCTGGTGCTGGCATTGCTAATGCTTGGGTTAGGTATGCTGTTTTGGCTTAAATTGCTCGAAAGCATGCCGCTTAGCATTGCGTATCCAATGCTTAGTATTAATTTTGTGTTGGTTACTTTGATTGGTCAGTTTGTCTACCATGAGCAGACAGGGCTTAATCATTGGTTAGGTGTGGCGGCAATTATGTTTGGTATTTTCTTGATGAGTATAAGCGGATGAACAAAGGCTATTTTTGGGTAATAGGAAGTGCGCTATTAGTCACCATTGCACAATTAAGCTTAAAAGCAGGTGTAGTGGGGTTGCCTTCGTTTACATTAGGATGGCATTGGTTACAATCTGAATGGCTACTCGCAAATCTGGCAAATCTTAGCATAGTGTTTGTGGGGTTAGTCTGCTATGCCTTATCAATGTTATGTTGGTTGTTTGCACTAAAATCCATCCCGCTTAATAAAGCCTATCCGCTGATTAGTTTAAGCTATGTATTTGTTTATCTATTGGCGGTTATTTTACCTTGGTATCATGAACCCGCGACTTGGCTAAAAGCAGGGGGCGTTGCATTTATTATCCTTGGTGTTTGGTTAATTAGCCGTCCAACAAAAGGACAATCTCAAAAGTAGAATAATTTGGTTGCGTGATAATTTATTTTTCATATTTGAGCAACTATGATAATAAATTAAGCGTGTCGATTGTTTATTTAAGGGTGCAACATGATAATAAAATGGCAACACCTACCATTATTGCTTTCATTAGTGTTGATTGGCTGCTCTTCCACGTCGGTAAAAAGAACGCCACCACCGCCACTAAAAACGCAATTATCTGACCCTATAATGACCATTGCACAACTTAAAGAACAGTTAGAGCAATGGTATGGTACGCCATATAATTATGGTGGGATGAGTCAAAGCGGTATTGATTGCTCTGGGTTTGTTTACCGTACATTTAGCGACCGTTTTGCTATCCAATTGCCGCGTACAACGATAGATCAAACACGATTGGGAACGCGTATTGATAAATCCGATCTGATGCCGGGTGATCTCGTCTTCTTTAAAACGGGGTCCGGTGAAAATGGTTTACATGTCGGAATTTATGATACAGATAATACCTTTATTCATGCATCGACCAGTAAGGGTGTGATCCGTTCGTCAATGGATAATGTGTATTGGCGAAAAGTGTTTTGGCAAGCGCGGCGTATCTGATTTCCCGTGTGATCCCCTCATTTTTGTCTTCAATTATGCTATCTTAGTTGCAACTTTTGTTTCTAGGATAGCTTAATGTCTCGCTTACGTTTACTGATTTCAGAATCTTTCGACCCTTGGTTTAACCTTGCGGTTGAAGAGACGATTTTTCGTCAAATGCCCGCCGATCAACGTGTTATGTTTTTATGGCGTAACGCTGACACGGTCGTTATTGGGCGAGCACAGAACCCATGGAAAGAGTGTAATACGCGTCGTATGGAAGAGGATAATGTACGCTTAGCTCGTCGTAGTAGCGGGGGCGGTGCCGTTTTTCAAGATCTCGGCAATACGTGTTTTACCTTCATGGCGGGCAAACCAGAATATGATAAAAGTATTTCGACAAAAATTATTGTGGATGGCTTAGCAAGGGTGGGGATCAATGCTGAGGTTTCTGGTCGCAATGATTTGGTATTAAACACCGATGATGGGCCAAGGAAAATATCAGGATCTGCTTACCGAGAAACCCGTGACAGAGGATTCCATCATGGTACTTTACTTATCAATTCTGATTTAAATCGGCTTGCAGATTATCTTAACCCTGACCCTAAAAAATTACAGGCTAAAGGGATCACTTCAGTTCGCTCAAGAGTCACGAATTTATGTGAACTGGTATCAGATATCAGTCATGAAAAAGTGTGCGAGGGTATCGTAAAAAGCTTTTTCGATTATTATGGTGAAACCGTTGAGGCTGAATTTATCTCACCTGAGAAATTACCGGACTTACCGCATTTTCGTGAAACTTTTGCGAAGCAAAGTAGTTGGGAATGGAATTTCGGTCAAGCACCTGCTTTTACCCATTATAGTGATACACGTTTCCCATGGGGAGGTATCGAATTTCATTTTGATATTGAAAAAGGGGTTATTAAACGTTGCCAATTTTTTACGGACAGTCTTGACCCATCCCCATTAGAATGGTTAAGCCAGAAACTTACCGATCAAGTTTACCAAACAGAAACCATTCGTAAATTAATATTAGAAATGCATCAAATATGGCCTGAATTAACCGAACAGTTATCTGATCTTGAAAGCTGGCTAGTGCATGAGTTAAGCTAAATACGCTTTGTTTCTATGCTGCTTAAATGTTACCTAACCCGAAATAAAAATAGGTAAGGGGTAGGTAACATTAAGCGTTATTTACCATGAATATTAATAGCGTCATCCGGTTTGTCTTCTATTTTTTCACTCAAACCAAAATCTTCTATATAATTTTCTGAATTAAATAAATGATAATTTTCATTTAGAAGTGGATTAGAAACGCCTAACCAATTAGCAATACCATCAATAAACATCATCCCAGATTTGTTAGCAACAATATATTGAGTTGATTGGTGATCGGAAGAGAGCTGGATTAATGGAACACGGTACGCATATTTTGTTTTTCCGTGTAGGAGCTTTATTTGGTCTCCCTCTTCTTGATGGGAAAGACCATGATCAGCAAAGTAAATCATTGAGAATTTACGTTCTTTTTGTTGGTATTGCGTCTCTAACAATGAATAAATTGACTCAAGGATCTCATCTGTTTTATTAATGCTTGCAACATAGCAGGAGATATTATGATATTGCCTATCTTGGGTAATAAAATGATTTTCATAATCCTGAATTCTACCGCATGGGTTCGGGTGTGAACCATAAAGATGTATAATAAATAATCTTTTTTGTTTCTTTTGGCTAGGGGCATTTAATTCTTTTTGAAAGATAGGAATAAGGGAAAAATCACTTTCATCATTAGAATTGAAGGCGCCGAGTTTATTGAATTTTTTCACATCAGCATGCTTTGCTATAAAGGTAATTGGAGTGTCGTGTTTACCGATATAACCTTGATTCGATATCCAGTATGTTTTGAAACCGGCTGATTTGGCGAGTCCAACTAGATTTAAGCCATAATTAGGTTCTAATTTTTCTTTATCTGACTGTGTTAACATTAATCTTAATGAGCCAATAGTGTTATTTCCAGCACTGTTTAACCCATCAATAATGGTACTGTTCACACGGCTTAAGAAGGGGGTGTTATTTATAGGGTATCCATAGACACCCATATAATCACGGCGAACACTCTCTCCGATCACTAATACATAGTCATCATAACGGCTGTTGTTATTTAACGTTGATTTTCCCCATTCGCTGGATTTGGTAAAATCATGTAGTGCGCTAACCTCACCCTTAACCTTAGATACGGATTCATAAATATTGTAGAAATAATCAAATGGTGATTGATTAATCAAGGCAATTATCACCAGAATGATCATCAGTGTTTTGTTTCGATAATAATTAATATTTAATTTTGTACATAATTTTTGGAAGGCGAATATTCCAACAATAATGAGGACGGCATAAAGATAATGAGTAAATGGAATTTGTGTGAAAAACTCAATGCCCTCAATAGCATCAGTTGCAATAACCGAAGCAAAATATTGGTAGGTTGGTTTATCAAAGGTCAGTCCAATAGGCGTATAAATAGCATACAATATTGCTATTGGTACACCTATCCAATAATAAGCTTTTTTTGAAGCGTAAAGGATAATATAAAGAGCACAGACGAGCGTAATGTCTCTCGGAGTTGGATGAGCATACCCAGAACCTTTCAACATTAATTTTGATGAAACGATAAGAATGATGAGTGGTATAATGTATAAAAAATAGTGTTTTATTTTTAAGATTTTATTTTGCATTCTATTTTTATACCATGCAAATAATCTGGAATGTCCCACAAAAACAGCCTTTATAACAATAAGAAAATAATATTAATAATAATTTAACTATAACACTCATAAATGAGTTGCCGCAGATTATGTTTTTTTTCACTGAATGTCAAAAAAATACACATTGGACGTGTGTGCTTTAAAGGCATGACATCACTCTATTATCCGTTCTGAAATGATCTTTTAAGAGAAGATAGCTTTCTTTTGTTGCTATATAAGGCGGTATTGAGGATAAACTTGTTAGCGATATGGGCAAATTTCAAAAAAAGAGCCGGTATTTACCGGCTCGGACATAGACTTCAATGTTTAGGGAATGAAAAAATAATTAAGGGGACTATTAATACTCAACTATACAACTGAAATTTATTTAGTTGTTGCAGTTGCAAGACATAAATGTTTTACATTCAGGCAACTGACCACTTTGACGAAATTTTGCTGGGGTAATGTCAAAGTGTTTTTTAAAGATACGTGTAAAAGTGGCTTGTGAGCTAAAACCATATTGCAGAGCGATATCTAAAATTGGCAGGTTACCATTGCGTAATGATTTAGCAGCTTCTAATAAACGGCGTTTACGAACGTATTCGCCAAGCGTGCAACCTTTCATTTCTTTGAAAACACGCTGTAAATGCCACTTTGAATAACCACTTTTATCGGCAATTGTGTCGATTTTGATGCCTTCATTGCGCTGTAACTGACTTTCCAGCCATTTAACAATATCGTTGACTACACTCTCAGACATATTTACCTCCCACTTCTATGGGTTATTGTTCATTAATAACTAATAATAACTAAAGAAATTACTGTCTATTCTTCCCATTTTTCCGATATATCGATAGGCATAACGTGCTTTTTTTTAATGAGAATAGTTATTGATACGATAGATTTTATTAATAACTCAAACTTATACATACAAGAGTGTATGTTATTTACCTATTAAAATCAAATAGCTGAGTGTAAATGGTAGGGGTTGATATATCAAAAAAGCAGACGGATATATCAAGTTCAATTTTTTTGTTGGATGTATTCGAAATTATTAACCAAGTAAAATATTGAAAAATTAATTTAACTTAAGTTGTGATAGGTGTGCTGATTTTTACCATCAATACTTAGGAAATACCGAGGTAATAGTGACGGGGGTTAATGCTCAATAATCTGTGATTTTTGATGCTAATGGTTGACTGTTTAACTTTAGTTGAACTATCAAATAAGTCAATTTACTTAACGTATCTTTAACAATTTAAAAAAATCACTTGACTCAACATGGTATAAGCAAGAAATACATGGCGTGGCATTCATGTCCTGTTTTGGCAAAGAGGTTAGCTGGAGATGAAATTATGCAAAGGGAAGACTATTAGGTTTCTTGAGAAGACCCAAGAAACCTAATAGGTGACTAACGACGCAAGTAGATGTGTGGGGTGGCTGTTTCAGGATGTGAGATCACATCTAAATCTGCTTTATACCAACGAGTTAGATTTTCTGTCGTCAGAACTTCTTCAGGCGTACCTGCCGCCGCAAGTTGGCCTTGGTGAATTAAGTACACGCGATCAGCATACAGGGAGGTAAGGTTAAGATCGTGTAAGACGCAACACACGCCAAAAGGCCGCTCACGTGTTAATTGGTGTAATAACCGTAGGCTATGTTGTTGATGGTAAAGATCAAGAGCTGAAGTTGGTTCATCAAGAAAAAGACAAGCAGGGCTATGGTTGGGTTGCCAGACTTGAGCAAGTACTCGTGCTAACTGAACGCGTTGTTGTTCACCACCAGAAAGCTGACGGAAATCGCGTTGGCGTAATTCCAAACAATCTGTTTGTGCTAACGCCTCTTCAATGGCTTGTTGCTTATGCTCAGCGCCATACGGGCTACGCCCCATCGCCACGACATCTTCAACAGTAAAGGCAAATGATAAGCTACTTTGTTGCTTCATCACCGCACGTTTTTTCGCCAATGCATTATGTTGCCATTTGCGTAAATCTAAACCTTCTAACAGACACTCCCCGTGAGTGGGAGAGTGAAAACCAGTCAGTAGTTTTAATAAACTGGATTTTCCTGCACCGTTTGGACCAATAATGACGACCATTTCATGTTGCTGTATGGATAAACTGATATCTTTTATTAATACCTTATCGGCAACGTGAAAACTGAGGTTACGTGCTTCAAGTAGAGTTTGTGTATTCATGATGTTTAAACTCTCCCTGCTGGTTGACGTAAAATTAGCCATAAAAAGTAAGGCCCGCCAATGAGTCCTGTTAGTAATCCAACAGGAATTTCAGCAGGAGAAACCGCAGTTCGAGCAATGGTATCGGCAATTAAAAGTAAGGTCGCTCCAACAATCGCAGAGCCAGGTATTAGCCAGCGGTGATCAGGGCCTAGCGTCATACGGATTAAATGGGGTACCACGAGGCCGACGAAACCAATCACGCCACTCATTGCAACAGCACAACCTACCAGTAAGGCGCTAAGGAATAGTAAAATAAATTTTGTTCGCTCCACATTTAACCCGAGATAGTGAGCGTCTTCATCACCTAGTTGCAGTAGATTAAGTCTATTACCTTGCCAAAGGCAGACAAAGCAGGTCGGTAAGATAACACTGGCGGCAATCGTTAAGGAAGTCCAGTCGACATTCGCAAGTGTTCCCATCATCCATAAGCTAAAAGTACGCAGCTGTTGGTCATCGCTGATATAGCTTAGTACGCCGATGAATGACATACACAAGGCATTGATCGCAATCCCAGCGAGAAGTAAGCGTGCTAAATTCCCATTTGAGTAGCGATTTAAGCTAAAAATAATAATTGAAACAATAAGGCTGCCGACGAAAGCGGCGCCAATATGCCCATAGTTAAGTAGGGCGGTAGGTAATGAAAAAGAGAATACAATAAATGCAGCGACACATAAGGCCGCGCCACTGCTGATCCCTAATAAGCTGGGATCAGCAAGCGGGTTACGAAATAACCCCTGCATGATGGCACCTGAAACAGCAAGAGCAAGACCGACTAAAATCGCTAGCAAAATACGTGGTAGCCGGATATTGAGCCAGATCTGCCAAAGAGGGTCTGTGGCAGGCGTCTGCCACAGAGTTTTAAACGATACATTCATTGCGCCAGCGTTGGAGGCAAGTAAGGCAATCGCCATCAAAACGAACAATAACGCAATGATAGCGAACAGAGGGTATTTAATTCGACTCATTGAAACTTCTCTAATGCCTCGCGTATCTGTTGCATGACTTTAGGGGTACCAAGGCTAAATCCAAGCATTCCCATATCATCAACAACGATTAGTGCCTTATTTTTTGCGGCAGGTGTCATTGCCAGGCCTGGCAATTTCCAGACTTTATCTTCACCACCTAATGATTTGATGCCTTCATGGGTGACGATAATCAAATCAGGTTGACTTGCAATCACACCTTCTTGTGATAATGGGCGGTAACTATTAAACCCGTTCATGGCGTTTTTAGCTCCCGCCGCTTTGATAAGACTATCCGCAGCGGTTTGCTGCCCCGCAGCAAGCGGCATTACGCCACCATGACTCATGATAAACAGAATTTTTTTATCTATGGGTGAGGTATTTACTTTGGCAATCTGTTGATTAAATTGCTCAACTAACCGTTTACCTTGTTCTGTTTTACCGACAGCATTAGCCACCGTTGTAATTTTTTCTGGAATGGCTTCTAATGCAGGCTTACCAGTCACCTTGATGACTTTTACACCACTTTTTTCTATCTGGGAAAGTGCCATTGAGGGTTTTGCTAGTTCACTGGCAAGCACAAGCGTTGGGCGCATAGAAAGCACACCTTCAGCGTTGAGCATTCGCATATAACCGACATCGGGTAGCTTAACAGCTTGAGCAGGATGAAGGCTGGTGCTATCTCGAGCAACCACTTGAGAGCCTGCATCAAGTTCAAAAACAATCTCCGTAACATCACCACCTAACGTGATGATCCGTTCGGCTGATTGAGCGGAAAAGCTCATGATTAATGTCACTGCAATTAGAAGCCATTGTTTCATTTTTATTTACCTAACGATTAAATGTGCGGTAGCGCCATAACCTGATTACGCCATTGTTCTTGCTCTGGAGTACCTTCAGTACGTTGCCCGTACATTTGTACGATTTGATTACCGTCTTTATCGAAGACTTCAAGGCTTGTTACGAAACCATCTTGAGTAGGTTTACGTGTTACCCAACACTCTGAAACGCCGTTTTCAATCATATGCAACGTAAAGTCTGGATTAAAAATGTTGAGCCATTTAATGTCCGAACCTTCTGCTTGGTATGGCATAAGGCGTTTTAATTGACCAGTAAAAATCTGCACGCAGCCACGATTACCGACAAAAATCATGATTTCATTTTGGTCATTAAACGCGGTATTGACTAATTGATTGAATGAATCAACAGGAACTTGCCATGCTAAATCATCACTAACGGCACGGAAGACTTGTTGGCGACTAAGATTATTTTTTTTCAATAAAATAAAGAACTGGTGGACATCGGTCATGTTGCGCCACTCTTGTTCTAGCTGCTGTTTCAATTCATCACTGATTGGCTGCTCAGAGAATGGCACAGCGGCTTCAATAGCAAGAGGTGGATTGTCTGACGTTGCATATTGTGCAATGAGAGAGTTCCATGCCGCCATATCAGTCTCATCTGTAGTATAGACTTTATGCAGCGCATCGCCTTGTTTATCGAAAAATTGAATACTATGGCGTTCACCATTTTTTGAATCTTCAGTCAGCGTGAAAATGGCATCCCAATGAGAGAAGAACATGCGTAAGTCTAAGGCGCGTGGATTTAAAATTAACCCTGCATGGTCGCTAAATTTTGCATTGTCATAGCGACCAACTTGCTCATGAACAACATACTCATTGCGGGTGATGGCCTTAACTTTACCGACAGATGCTAGCGCTTTCAGCAGTGTTGGGGCATCAACATTCAGTCTTTGTGCTTTGTCATGACCTACACGACAATGCAATAGTTCACCTTCTGAAACATTAAGGTAGGCAGCCAGATCACGAGCGTATTTTGCTTTGTTTTCTGCTTTTGCTTGTTGGTAACGCTCGAAAAGTGTTGAACTCACAGTGTATCTCCTTAATTAACTATAAATTACCATTGGAAGCTGACGAGCAGCTTGGCATTACGCCCATCCTGAGGGACGCCTTGTGACGAGTAGTATTCTTTATCGAAGGCATTGCCTAAAACGACACTGGTTCCTAGGCCTTTTAATTGGCCTTCACCTTGGTAGCTAACGTAAAAATCATGAACAGCGTAGCCTGCTTGGCGCGGTGCTTTGGATGCATCGTTGAAATCGGTATGACGAGTAAATTCACCTAACCAACCCACAGAAAAACCACTGTCTGAAATTGGTACGTTAAGGTTGCTGGTTAGCGAGTCAGGTTTAATGGAGGTAATTGATTTACCATTTGATTCATCTTTACCTTCGGTGTGGTTATAAGCTAAATTCCAACCCAAATAGTCGTTTTTATAGTCCATTGAAGCATCCCAACCCCAAATTTTAGCTCGTTTTGTATTGATGGAGGTTGTGTAGTTATTCTGAGGATTTCTAAAGTCAACGTTCACATAGGTATTGATATAGTCTTTTGCTTTAGTGTCAAAATAACTTGCTTTAAATTGTAGATTGTCACGTTCAGTGAATAGATCATCAAACCGTAGCCCAACCCCATATTCAGCAGTACGTGTAGACTCTGGTTTGAGATTGGGATTTGGTCGCCATTTATTTACTATTGGGCCCATTTGGAAATGAATTTCATCGTTATACATTTCCATCATAGAAGGTGCTCGGAAAGCTTCTGAATAAGAGGCAAATAGCATTGACCAGTCTGTTGGTGTAATGCTAACGGCGCCTTTAGAAGACCATTTGCCTTCTTTCACGTCCTCATTATCTTTAGCGGTTGCTTTATAATGGTCATAGCGAGTGCCAACAATAAACGATACAGGTAAGTCTTTTAAGGCGATTTCATCTTGCAAGAAACCTGAAGCAAAGGTGATATCAGCATCAGGGAATTGCGTTGTTGAAGCGTAAGGTGTTTGATTTTGTTTGTATGTTTCGCCGCCATAAGTAAAGTTATGGGCTGCGATAGGTAAATCATACAAGTGTGTTTTATTATCAACTTTCAGACCATAAGTTTTTTGGGTACGGCCTTCATAGTGAGTATTTTTACCTTTAGCGGTAATATTAACGTCAGAATAGTAAGTGGTTGCTTTAAGATTTAACCAATCGTTTGATTCTGGGTTTAACTGGTAAGTCGCTTGGGCATCACGTTGACGTGTAGTGCGGTTAACCTTTAGATTATCCTTAGTAATATCGATTTGTTGTGGGTCTTTGGGTTCATATGCATTGTTATTGTAATAGCGCAGTTGCCCTGATAGCTTTTGCTTATCATCAAACTGCCATGTCCCTTTGGCGAGTAGGTTTGAGATGGTTTCTTTGTTTTCCATATCATCGCCATTGCTTAAGCGAACATCTCCGACTTGTTTGGTAACAAAACTAAACAAACCATCAAATTGCTCAGTACGCCCAAAAGATGTACCGCCAAAACCAAAGCTATGATCCCCTGTAGCAGCTTGGCTAAAGACACGAAAGCCACTGTTTTGACCCTCACGTAATAGATCTTTAGCATCTACGGTTTCCCAAGCGATCACACCTCCCATCGCGCCGCTACCATACAGTAGAGCTGAAGGGCCACGAACAATTTCGACTTGTTTTATCAGTGCAGGATCAATAAATGTGCCGTTAACGTGACCAGTATCAGTACCTTGGCGTACATTATCGACGAGGGTTAAAATACCGCGACGGTCAAAACCACGCATGTAGATATCTTGACCATTAGTGCGACTAGTACCAGTAACACCGATCCCCGGAATTTTACGCAAGATATCGTTGACCGTACTTGCCGTTTTTGTTTCAGGTGAGTCATTTTTGATCACAGTGACCATCATTGGGGCATCGAAGCTATCTCTTTCAGTACCTGTTGCATAGACGGTCATCACATCATTGCGATTTGATGGTGTTGTTTCTGCATGAGCGCTTGCCATAACGGAAAGTATTGCGCTTGTCAGAACGGATAAACGTAAAACATGAGACATATTGTTATACTCCATAAAGTGTTACCGGTTTGCTCCCTAAGTTTCGATTTTGCCTAAATCTGTATGCAGGGAAACAAACCGGCGAGTATTATTTATTTTATAATTATTAAATGGTTACCATTGATAACTCACATTGAAATAGAAATTACGGCCTTCTTGGGGAACCCCCATCGAAGAGACATATTGACGATCAAAGGCGTTTTTCATCGTTAATGTCGTATTCAACCCTTTTATAAATTGGTCAGCTTGATAGTTCACATAAAAGTCATGAAGGCTATAGCCTGCATACTGGATGACTTCTTTATGGTAACGATCGAGTCCATGCTGAGATTTATGTTGTTTTAATTGGTACTTAGCATTGCCTTGGAACTGTGTTTTAGCCGCAAATTCACCTACCCAGCCAAGACTAAGGCCAGTAGTTGCAATGGGGGCATTGAAGCGAATGAGTAGCGTTTCAGGGCGAATGGAAGAGAGAGAATAGCCTGTGCCGTCCTCTTTACCTGTTGTTTTGTTATGACTGATATTTAAATCAAACCAGTGGGTTTTGTAGCGAATAAAGCTATCAATACCTCGAATGGTGGCGGAAGGAACATTGCTAAAATAAATTTCATTAGGGAACCATTGATATTGCCCTTTCATGAAATGGTATTTTTTGGTGTAACGACCTTCAACGGCAATATGGTTTTTCGCTTTGGTATCAAAATACGTTGACCCAAATTGCAGTTCATCGCCATTTGATAACAGATCATCAAAACTTGCTTTTAAACCAACTTCTACTGTTTTATTTGTCTCAGGTTGTAAGTCAGGCGTAGGTCTAAAATCGGAAGTTAGCCAGCCGCCCATCACCGAAAAGTGATTAGAATTGTTATACAGCTCTGCCATACGAGGCGTCCGATAACCTTCGGAGTAAGAGGAGTATAGGTTTAACCAATGTGCCGGCGTGATACTGACCGCAAAACGTGATGACCAATTCGTGTCTCTATTCTTTGCAAACCCTTGACGTGAAGCTTCATAGCTTGTGAAACGGGTTCCTGCTGAGAGTGTAATAGGCAGGTGGTGTAACGTCATATCATTGTTAACCCAGCCCGAAATATTAGCTAGTCGAGCAGGGGGGTAGCTGATCGCGTGTTTATTGGGTTTTTGCTGTTGTTGATAATACTCGATACCACTTTCTATTTGGTTATTCACCCAGCCCTCAATAGGAACAATAAAGTGATTAGTCAATTTTGTACCATAGGTATATTGCGTACGCTTTTCGCGTTGATATTGATTATCAGCCTTAGCTTTTTCTCTATCTAACTGACTCAAAGAGAGGTCGGTATAGTACAGATCCCAATTTGCTTGCCAGTTAGGGAAACGGTTTGAGGTAATATATTGACTAATTGAAACATCCCGCTGGTGGCTATCGCGCTCGTGGGGCGTGTTTTTAAAACGCGTATCAGCGGAGTTGTTTACTGTAGGTTGTTTGAGACCTAACCCATCATTACGATAATCACGTAGCTGTAAGGCTAAATGATAATTAGGGTGTGCATACCAAGTGGTTTTTAATAACCAATTATGCACTTTCTCATGATTATCTTGAGTTGGAAAATCCGCAGATGCGAGTGAATATTTTTTACGTTGGCTATAACTTAATAGCATATCCAGAGGGCCAGTATGTCCATATACCGATGCCCCGGCAAGGTAGCTGTGGTCATTGCGGTTGACCCCACTGAAAACGCGGCCTCCTAATGCCTGCCCTTGCTTTAATAAATCCTTTGCATTCACGGTTTTCATCGCTACGACACCCGCTAGCGCGCCACTTCCATGAGCAACGGATGAAGCACCTTTATGGACAAAGACTTTTTTTACCAGTGACGGGTCAATAAATGTCGCATTGTATAACCCAGAATTAAAATCTTGAGTGACGTTATCCACTGTGATTTTTACACCACGAGAATCATAGCCACGTAGATGAACCTCTTGACCGTAGGTTCCACCAGTACCAGAAACAAAAATACCGGGTTGGCCTTTTAATAAATCTAAGGCAGAGCTTGCTGATTGATATTCAGGGGCTTGAGCATCAATGACATCGACTTGCTCGGCCACCGTAATATTTTCGTGATGAAAAGGGTGGGTCGTAACATGAACAGTATCACCTATCGTCTTTTTTGCTGTTGCAACCGCGCTAAATCCTGAAATAGCGAGTGTTGTCGCAAGTGCGGAAACGGTTATTTTTGAACCATTTAACGATATGGTGGGTGTAACAGACATCAGTTTAAACTCCATAGGAAATCCTTTCCTTATGTGGTGAATATCGCTGGCTGCCTTGATACAAGATCTGGGTGGCTTGCTGTGAATAAATTTTGAATAAAAACTATTTGGTTAAAATCAGTTTACCAGCACGAGTCTGCCTTAACTGGTATATCTCGCCGCGATGTTGGATCGCTAATTTACCTTCAGAGCCTAATAATTGATGACTATCTATAACGTCAACTTTTACGGGCGGAAGGGTTGAGTTGGCGATATTTTCAATAGGTGGTTTAGTGATGTTATCAGTCATATTTGGCCCAATTGATAATAAAACTAAGAGTGAGAATCATTATCTTTAAGTTGCTAAGTAACATCAAGGGGTTTTTACATTTAGATGACAAAATCACTACAATGCATGAGTTGCTTATCGATTTAGGTCAATATTTGGTGAATATTTATGCGGAAAGGAACTCGACTCTTTCCTATCAGAGAGAGTGAAAGAGTCGGTGGGGGAATAAAAAGTCAGCTTATTTAAAGCGGCTTTCTACTGCTTGGACCAAGATATCAATGAGTTGCTCGGTATCATCCCAGCCTAAACAGGGGTCTGTGATGGATTGCCCGTAAGTTAGAGGTTGACCTGCAATAATTTTTTGAGTGCCTTCAAGTAAGAAGCTTTCAGCCATTACACCACTAATTGCGGTCGAACCGCCTTTGATTTGCTCGGCAATATCGCGGGCGACTTCAAGTTGGCGACGGTGGATTTTTTGGCAGTTACCATGGCTAAAATCAACGACTAAATGTTCAGCTAATTCAAATTCACGTAGCTTATCACAAGCCGCTGCAATATCTCCGGCAGAGTAGTTAGGCTGCTTTCCACCACGCATAATAATATGGCCATGTGGGTTACCACTGGTTTGGTAGATGGTCATTTGGCCACTTTTATCGGGCGATAAAAACATATGTTGGGCGCTGGCTGCGCGGATGGCATCGATAGCAATACGGATATTGCCATCAGTACCATTTTTAAAACCAACAGGGCAAGAGAGTGCCGATGCCATTTCTCGATGGATTTGGCTTTCTGTTGTTCTTGCGCCAATCGCTCCCCAACTGATCAAATCAGCAATATATTGCCCTGTGACCATATCGAGAAATTCTGTTGCGGTAGGTAGCCCAAGCTGATTGACATCAATAAGTAATTTGCGGGCGAGCCGTATCCCCGTATTGACTTGGCAAGAGTTATCTAAATTAGGATCGGAGATCAGGCCTTTCCAACCTACAACGGTACGGGGTTTTTCAAAGTAGGTACGCATAACAATTTCAAGACGGTCTTGATAGCGTTCACGTAAAACATTCAGCCGATTAGCATATTCCAGAGCCGCATCAATATCATGAATAGAGCATGGGCCAATAATAACCAATAAACGGGGATCTTCCCCCGATAAAATTTTCTCTATCCGTTTACGTGACGCTGTCACGTTTTCAGCCACTTTCTCAGAAATAGGAAATTCGTCAGCGAGTGTCTGTGGGGTAATTAAGCTATCCACACGCTGAGTACGTAGTTCGTCAGTTTTTTGCATTCTTTCTTCTCAAAAGCTTTAATAGGCAGAGCCGTATCAGTGATTAGGATCACAATAAACGAAAATGGCTCGAATTCAACCTACAACGTGAGATTGAATGAAAGATTTTTTAAAAAATACATTTCGACTAAAAGATACGCCGTTTTAGCCCCATCGTGTCAATAACTTTGGCAGAAATTTCCTCTACTGAGTAATTGGTTGTATTGAGATAGTTGATCTTGTTTTGTCTAAATAGTGCCTCGACCTCAGCAATTTCAATGCGACATTGACGTAATGATGCATAGCGGCTGTTTTCACGTCGCTCTTCACGAATAGCGGCTAGTCTTTCCGGGCTTATCGTCAAACCAAATAATTTATGCGTATAAGGGCGTAGTGCAGCGGGTAACTGCAAGTTATCCATATCGTCTGCCGTAAATGGATAGTTAGCGGCTTGAATACCAAATTGCATGGCTAAATAGAGGCTGGTAGGGGTTTTACCACAACGGGAGACGCCTAACAAAATCACTTGTGCTTGGTCTAGGTTGCGCAAGGAAATACCGTCATCATGGGCTAATGTGTATTCGATAGCAGCAATGCGAGCATCATATTGATTGATATTCTGTAGCGATAAGCCATGGGTACGGTTGAGTTTAGGCTCAGGCTCTAACCCCACTTCTTGCTGAATAGGGGCAACCAAGGTTTGCACAATATCCTGACAAAAACCGGCGCTGTCGGTAATAATTTTTTTTACGGAGGGGGAAATGATGGAATAGAACACCAGTGGACGGTTTTGAGTCTCTTGATAAATCGTATCAATTTTCTGTTTTATTTCCTGCGCACGTGCTTCTGTGGTGACAAAAGGTAGCGTATAGGAATTGAAAACTAAGGGAAATTGCGACAAAACAGCATGTCCTAGCGTTTCTGCGGTTATTGCGGTTCCATCTGAAATAAAAAAAACAGTTCGTTCTGTGAGGTTTGTTTTATGATTAGTTGCGGTTATTTCGCTCATATATAGTGTCTTTTGTTGTATTTTTCGTTGGTTTTAGAGAGATATTATATTTGATTAAAGTTTAAAAAATAGTTTATAGGGGAAAGTATAGCCAATATTTGAACAATTTTTAGAACAAAAATTTTTTCTTGCTAGTTGGAACGATTCACCAGTCTATATTCAGATATTGTCTGTGCTAGTCTATTTCGTGAGGCGAATTATCGCCAATGAGATTTTTTACGATTTGTACCTTGTCACTAAATTGCTAGATAAAGATAAAGGATCGCTTTCAATGTCCACAAATGGCCTCACTCCGTGTAATGTACTTTGGTATAACCAATTAGGGATGAATGATGTTGACCGTGTTGGCGGCAAAAATGCCTCGCTCGGTGAAATGATTACCAACCTGTCCGATCTTGGTGTATCCGTACCTAACGGATTTGCGACAACCGCACAGGCGTTTAATGATTTTCTTGAGCAGAGCGGCGTGAATCAGCGCATTTATCAGCTGCTAGATGAAACGGATATTGATGATGTTAATCAACTCGCTGCGGCGGGGGAAAAGATCCGTCAATGGGTTATCGACACCCCTTTTACACCACAGTTAGAAAGTGATATTCGTGCGGCATACCAAACACTGTCTGAAGGTGAAAAAGATGCCTCGTTTGCTGTACGTTCATCTGCAACAGCAGAGGACATGCCTGATGCTTCATTCGCAGGGCAGCAAGAGACTTTTTTGAACGTTCAAGGCATCGATGCTGTATTGGTTGCTATTAAACACGTATTCGCTTCCTTATTTAATGACCGCGCGATTTCATATCGTGTCCACCAAGGCTATGACCACCGTGGAGTGGCACTCTCCGCGGGTGTTCAAAGAATGGTGCGCTCAGATTTAGCATCTTCTGGCGTGATGTTCACCATTGATACTGAATCAGGGTTCGACCAAGTCGTCTTCATCACCTCAGCTTATGGCTTAGGCGAGATGGTTGTGCAAGGGGCAGTAAACCCAGATGAGTTTTATGTGCATAAACCCACCTTGCTGAATAATCGTCCAGCTATTGTGCGTCGTACTCTTGGCTCGAAAAAATTACAAATGGTTTATGCGAACAGTCAAGAGCACGGTAAGCAAGTACAGATTGAAGATGTGCCAGAAGCACTACGCAATCGTTTCTCTTTGACTGATCACGAAGTTGAAGAGCTGGCGCGCCAAGCATTACAGATTGAAAAACATTATGGTCGCCCAATGGATATCGAATGGGCTAAAGATGGTCATAATGGGCGTCTGTACATTGTTCAGGCTCGCCCAGAAACCGTTCGCTCGAATCAACAAGTGATGGAACGTTACCAATTAAAACAACAAGGGAATGTGTTGGTTGAAGGGCGTGCTATCGGGCATCGTATCGGTTCAGGCCATGTTAAAGTGATCCATAACTTAAATGAGATGGATAGGATCCAAGCTGGCGACGTACTCGTTACTGATATGACAGACCCAGATTGGGAGCCTATCATGAAAAAAGCGGCTGCGATTGTGACCAATCGTGGCGGTCGTACCTGCCATGCGGCGATTATTGCCCGCGAATTGGGTATCCCCGCTGTGGTCGGTTGCGGTGATGCGACAGAGCGCCTGCTGGAAAATAGTCAGGTGACTGTTTCCTGTGCTGAAGGGGATACAGGGTTTGTCTATGAAGGTGAGCTAGGATTTGAAATTCATAGTTCCGCCGTTGACGAAATGCCAGCGCTTGATGTCAAGATCATGATGAACGTGGGTAACCCAGATCGTGCATTTGATTTTGCCTGTTTACCAAACGAAGGGGTTGGCTTAGCGAGGTTAGAATTCATTATTAACCGAATGATTGGTGTTCACCCAAGAGCTTTACTGGAGTTCGATTCACAAACTCCTGAGCTACAAAATGAAATTCGCACCATGATGGCAGGTTATGATGATCCCATTGAATTCTATGTTGGTAAGTTGACTGAAGGGATTTCGACGTTAGCGGCAGCATTCTGGCCAAAACGGGTTATCGTGCGTCTTTCTGACTTTAAATCTAATGAGTATGCCAACCTTGTCGGTGGGGATATTTATGAGCCGGAAGAAGAGAACCCAATGTTAGGTTTCCGTGGAGCAGGGCGCTATGTCTCAGATAGCTTCCGAGATTGTTTCGCTCTTGAGTGTGAAGCCGTTAAGCGGGTACGTAATGAGATGGGGCTAACAAACGTTGAAGTGATGATCCCATTTGTGCGGACTGTCGCTCAGGCGGAAGCCGTAGTGGCTGAATTAGCGAAGCATGACCTCAAACGTGGTGAAAACGGCTTGAAAGTCATTATGATGTGTGAGATCCCATCAAACGCATTACTGGCAGACCAATTCCTTGAACATTTTGATGGCTTCTCTATTGGCTCTAATGATATGACCCAATTGACCTTAGGTTTAGATAGGGATTCTGGAGTTGTTTCTGAGCTATTTGATGAACGCAATGATGCCGTAAAAGCCATGTTATCGATGGCGATTCAAGCGGCTAAACGTCAAAACAAATATGTCGGTATTTGTGGTCAAGGCCCATCGGATCATCAAGATTTTGCGCAATGGTTAGTTGAAGAGGGAATAGATAGTCTTTCTCTTAACCCAGATACCGTTGTACAAACTTGGTTAAAATTAGCTGATTCATAATGAATTAATCTATTATTTAAGACGAGAGTCTCAAGCCGACAATTATAATTGTCGGCTTTTTTTATAAATCAAATTGAATATACCGATTGTCAACTTCAATAGAAGCTATCAGTTATTAATTAATATCTAATATAAGTAAATTTAAATACTGGATGAGAATTAATAGGTGTTTACACGGATTAAGTAATATTAGAAAGTTAATAAACCGATCCATTAGTGTTAATCATTTTGAGTTAAATCAATAAGTGATGCTATATAAATAACTATATAAAGAATTATAAGGTGATATTACTTACTCAAAATGGGAGTAATAAAAGATGAAGTCATTGCCTTAGTTGCAGGCCAGCCGGCGAGGCCTAGGATGATGAACAAAATTCATGTTGAGAAAAAAATAAAAAAAAAAAGCCTATCATGGGCTGACAGGCAAAGACTACACACAGCAATTCTATTGGGATAATCACGCATTAAATTAAATAAGCATGATATTGAGATTCGTATTAATCAAAACGTAATTCGATGTGAAGATAATAAATTAATTAAAAATTATAATCACTAAGAACACTCTTAATATATTTATTAGTCGCTGTATCATAAAGAGAATTCGTTTCAACGAAAAAGATAATATCACAAATGAGCTTGAATACTAACATTAGTCTGTTAAATATTGTTTCTAAATATTAATGAACATAATCGATAATCCAACAGTATGCTTAATAGAGAGCATACTGTTGGTTAGTTTAAAGTAAATTTATTTTTTACTCATAAACTCTTCTTCGAGAAACTTTTCTGTTTCTTCAAGGTTTTCATTTGGTATGGCGACCTCATTCATCCAGGCTTTTAATAGACTGTATGACACCGCAAGTACGACCGGACCTATAAACAAACCAATCATACCAAAGGAGAGAATACCACCGATAACCCCAACAAGTATGAGCACCATCGGCAAGTCAGCCCCCATTTTGATCAGCCATGGACGTAATACGCCATCCATGGTTGCGACAACAGCAGCCCAAACAGCGAGGATGATTGCCCATGTTGTATCCCCTGTCCAGAATAGCCAAATGACGGATGGTACCATAATCAGTAGCGGGCCAAGCTGAGCAACACAGCAGATAAAGAGGAGAACGGTTAAGATAGCCGCATAGCTGATACCCGATAAGGCAAGCCCTACACCGCCAACAATAGCTTGAATAAGGGCGGTGACGACGACACCTAATGCAACGGCGCGGATTGACTGTGCGGCTAAGACTACCGCTGCATCGCCACGTATCCCTGCTAATCGAACGGCAAAATGACGGATACCTAACATCACAGATTCGCCTTTAAGGTAGAGTAAACCGCTAAATAGCAACATTAAGGCGAGATGGAACATAAAACGGCCGGCATTGATGGCTTGTGCGAGGAACCAACCAGCAGCTTGTCCTAAATAGGGTTGGACTTTGGCTAACAGTGCATTACCGCCACTGGCAACCAAACTATGCCAAGCGTAATAAATTTTTTCACCAACGAAAGGGACGCTGTTAAGCCATTCTAGATCAGGCAAGCGCAAACTGTTAGGTGACTTAGCGAGTTCAATTAGCGGAGTGCTATTTTGAATAATACTGCCAATAAGAATACCCAGCGGTATAACGAATAGTAAAAGTATTAAGGAGACCATGACTAAAGCCGCCAACCAACGCTTGTTCCACAACCTTGCTTCAAGGCGTAGGAGTAGTGGCCATGTTGCTATCACCATCATACCAGCCCATACAAAACCAAGAATAAACGGGTTCAGTACCCAAAAACAGGCCGCTATCATTAAAATGATAAATGCGAAGCCAAAAATAAGTTTGGGTAAGTCGAGACGTTTTTGCGATTTTTCCATTAATGCCTAATCCTTAACAAATAAAAACACTGCAAGTGAGCCATTTTTTCAGGTGAAAATAACGTAATTTCTTTTTCACGATCAAAAAAAACAATATTGTGATATGGTTCCATCACTGACAATGTCATCAGCGGTTGTACCTTCTTTAAGGAAAACGGGTTTTGCAGGGGGAAGCTCCGTAAACCAATCAGGCACTATTGTGCTACTTAAAATAAAGATAGTACATAACGAGTAATGCGAACACTAAACAACAAGAGTCATCGTTAATAATGATCCCGCGTATAACTGAAGCACCTCATTTAAGTAAACTAGTTATTGAATTTCTGCACCAACTACAGGCACATGGCTTTACAGGCGATAATGGCACTAGCTATGCGGAACGCTTATCAATGGCGACCGATAATAGCATTTATCAATTATTACCTCAGGCGGTGGTATTTCCTCGTTCGAGTGCGGATGTCCAAATTATAACCCGTGTTGCCGGGTTAGAAAAATTCAGAGAATTAACCTTCACCCCACGAGGTGGTGGCACAGGAACGAACGGTCAATCATTGACCGAAGGGATTGTGGTTGATATGTCACGTTATATGAACCGCATTCTAGAAATTAACCCTGAACAGGGCTGGGTTAAAGTAGAAGCGGGTGTGGTGAAAGATCAACTAAACCAATTTCTCAAACCCTATGGCTATTTTTTCTCACCTGAGTTGTCCACCAGTAACCGAGCCACATTAGGGGGGATGATCAATACCGATGCATCGGGGCAAGGCTCTTTGGTGTACGGTAAAACCTCAGATCACGTGCTGGGTGTTAAAGCGGTTTTGCTGGGAGGGGAATGCCTTGAAACATGCGCTATGCCTATCGCACTCGCCCAAACGATTGCGTCAGAGGATTCTGTCACAGGGCGTATCTACAAAACCGTACTTGAACGCTGTTTAGAGCAGCGCCCTTTGATTGAAGAAAAGTTTCCAAAATTGAACCGTTTTTTAACGGGCTATGATTTACGTCATGTGTTTAATGATGACCTTAGTGAATTCGACCTGACGCGTATTTTAACGGGGTCGGAAGGTTCACTGGCTTTTATTACCGAAGCCACGTTGGATATTACCCCTTTACCAAAAGTACGCCGTTTGGTGAACGTTAAATATGACTCTTTTGAATCTGCACTACGTAATGCGCCGTTTATGGTGCAGGCAAAAGCTCTGTCTGTCGAAACCGTCGATTCAAAAGTACTGAATTTAGCACGGGAAGATATCGTTTGGCATTCCGTGAAAGCATTAATCACCGATGTACCAAACAAAGAGATGCTGGGCCTTAATATTGTTGAATTTAGTGGGGATGATGAGGACGAAATCAATCACTTAACCACGAGCCTGTGCCAGCGTTTAGATGAGTTAATGGCAAGTCACCAAGCGGGTGTGATTGGCTATCAAGTCTGTCATGATTTGGATGACATCAACCGTATTTACAATATGCGTAAAAAAGCGGTTGGTTTATTAGGAAATAGTAAAGGGGCTGCTAAACCGATCCCATTTGTTGAAGATACCTGCGTACCACCTGAACACCTAGCGGATTACATAGTAGAGTTTAGAGCACTGCTGGATAGCCACAATCTGAATTACGGGATGTTTGGGCATGTGGATGCGGGGGTTTTACACGTACGTCCTGCTTTAGATATGTGTGACCCGCAACAAGAAGTGTTGATGAAGCAAATTTCAGATGACATTGTCGCGCTGACTGCCAAATATGGCGGGTTATTATGGGGGGAGCACGGTAAAGGGTTCCGCGCTCAATATAGCCCGGCGTTTTTCGGTGAAGTGCTGTATAACGAGTTACGGAATATCAAAGCCGCTTTTGACCCTGATAACCGTCTGAATCCAGGTAAAATCTGTCCGCCAGCCGGTATTGATGCGCCAATGAAACAGGTGGATGCAGTTAAGCGAGGCACCTATGATCGCCAAATACCTGTACAGGTACGCCAAACGTTCCGTGGGGCGATGGAGTGTAACGGTAATGGGCTATGTTTTAACTTTGATGTGAAAAGCCCTATGTGTCCATCAATGAAAATAAGTGGACAGCGGATCCATTCGCCAAAAGGGCGTGCGACCCTCGTTCGTGAATGGTTACGGCTTCTTTCTAACCAAGGCGTCACGCCAGAAAGCTTAGAAAAAGGAATACAAGAAAACCGTCCATCACTACGCGGCTTGATTGAGAAAACACGCAATACATGGCAGGCGAAAAAAGGGGATTATGACTTTTCTCATGAAGTTAAAGCCGCGATGTCTGGGTGCTTAGCTTGTAAAGCTTGCTCAACACAATGCCCGATCAAAATCGATGTGCCTTCATTTAGAGCCAAATTTTTAGCGCTATATCACAGCCGATATTTAAGGCCTGTGCGGGATCATATTGTGGCGGGAGTGGAAAATAGCGCCCCCTTGATGTCGAAAGCGCCGGGTGTATTTAACTTTTTCTTACGTCAGCCATGGGTACAGAAATTAAGTGAGCAGACGATCGGAATGGTCGATCTCCCGCTGTTTTCTCAACCTACCTTAAAGCAAGAGCTATCAGGGCATGCGGCGATGACAGTGACGCTGGAGCAGTTAGAGTCGATGTCTCCTGCACAACGTGAAAACCATGTGTTGGTAGTACAGGACCCATTCACCAGTTATTACGATGCAAAAGTCGTGGCGGACTTTGTCAAATTAATCGAAAAATTGGGCTTTAAACCTGTTTTATTACCATTTTCACCGAATGGTAAGGCACAACATGTCAAAGGGTTCCTTGCTCGCTTTGCCAAAACAGCGCAGAAAACCGCTGATTTTCTAAATCGGGTCGCCAAATTAGAGTTACCTATGGTTGGCGTCGATCCTGCATTAGTGTTGTGTTATCGCGATGAATACCGTGAGATTTTAGGGGCGCAGCAGTGCCGTTTTACCGTACAACTTGCTCATGAGTGGCTAGTGACATTGCCTGAGCCTACCGAGCATCGTCAGGTGTCGTCTGCCCCATGGTATTTCTTTGGTCATTGCACGGAAACAACCGCATTGCCAAATAGTGCGACTCAGTGGGCAAATTTGTTTAAACGTTATGGTCAAGAGCTTAAAAACATCAGTGTAGGGTGTTGTGGTATGGCTGGGACTTATGGTCATGAAGTGGCGAATATCAAAAACTCGAAAGGTATCTATAATTTATCGTGGAAACCCGCGATAGAGAAATTACCCAAAGAGCGTTGTTTAAGCACAGGGTATTCATGTCGCAGCCAAGTAAAACGTATGGAAAATACACAAATAAAACACCCTATACAGGCGTTATTGGAGATAGTTGAATGATTTGGAGACGTAAATTTACGCTTGACCACATGGCAGAAATGGCCAAAGGCTGTATGTTAGGCCATCTAGGTATTGAGATCACGGGGTATGGTGATGATTACCTTGAAGGCACTATGCCTGTCGACCAACGAACAAAACAGCCATTTGGTTTATTACATGGGGGCGCTTCTGTTGTGCTGGCGGAATCATTAGGCTCAATAGCAGGTTACCTATGCAGTGAAGGGGAACAACGTGTTGTTGGCCTTGAAATTAATGCTAATCACATTCGTTCGGCAACCCAAGGTGTAGTGAAAGGCGTTTGTAAGCCTGTTCACCTAGGGCGCCGCCAGCAGGTATGGAATATTGATATTTTCAATGAGAAAGGGCAACTGTGTTGTACTTCTCGTTTAACGACCGCGGTACTCTCCGATTGATACCCATTAACCTCAACTCGAATAGGGTTGAGGTTCCTTCAACAATTTCATCAGAATTTCAATTTTTGTCTTGCCGATTAAGTTGTATAATAAATGTATCTTTATTAATTTGTGCCATTTAAGTGTATTGATGAGTACATAATATTAAAAAAAATGTAACTTTTTTTAATCGTTATATTTTAATGAGTTAGTGTACATTTTTACACGCGATGGCGTATAAATAAGCGCAAAATGCGTAAAAAATGAGCTAGAATAGGTATAACCTTTCAAAACAAATGGTTGAAGTGACAAAGGTTATCGTTACCATAGGATAAACGGAGTTAATCTCCTGATAACTGGCTGAAAAGCCATGAGAATTGTGGGGTCAATATGACTGCAAATGTGAATGACAGCGTAGAAACTTTTTCTATAGACGAAACGAATTGGCAAGGTGTCAGCCTAACTGATAGCGCGGCGAAACAAATCAAAAAATTGATGGAGCAAAATCCTGAAACTAAAGGGCTTTCGCTGGGTGTTAAACAGTCTGGATGCGCTGGCTTTGGCTATGTTTTCGAGATGATCGAGAACCCAACAGAGGATCATTTACTCTTTGAACATGATGGTGCACGTCTGTATGTACCTAAAGAAGCCATGCCATTTATCGATGGTACAGTTGTCGATTATGTCCAAGAAGGGCTTAATCGGATATTTAAATTCAATAATCCGAAAGCGCAACATGCCTGTGGGTGTGGTGAAAGCTTCGGTGTTTAATATGTGAAGTCAGATTATGTCTCAGAGCAATGTAGAAATTGGCGATGAAGTTCAAAGCTGGCTAAATGACCAGCGTTATAAAGAAGGCTTTTTTACGAATGTCGCCACAGATGAAATGGCTAAAGGGATCAACGAAGATGTTGTCCGAGCGATTTCTGCAAAACGTAATGAGCCAGAGTGGATGCTAAAATTCCGCCTTGATGCCTATCATCACTGGAAAGGAATGGAAGAGCCACACTGGTTAAAAGCCCATTATCCAAATTTAGATTATCAAGACTACAGCTATTACTCAGCGCCATCTTGTGGTTCTTGTGATGACAGTTGCGGGTCACAATCCGGTGCGAAGCAAGGAACTGGTGTTACAGAAACCAATAATTATCTAACGGCTGAAGTTGAAGAGGCCTTCAACCAACTCGGTGTTCCTGTTCGTGAAGGGAAGGCCGTGGCGGTCGATGCTATTTTTGACTCAGTATCTGTTTCTACAACATATCGTGATGATCTTGCTAAACACGGCATTATTTTCTGTTCATTCAGTGAAGCTATCCAAGAGTACCCTGAGTTGGTGCAAAAATACCTTGGCACTGTCGTTTCTAGTCACGATAACTTCTTTGCTGCGCTCAATGCGGCGGTGGCATCGGATGGCACTTTTGTGTATATCCCGAAAGGGGTACGTTGTCCGATGGAGCTTTCCACTTACTTCCGTATTAATGCTGCAAAAACAGGGCAATTTGAACGGACGATTTTGATCGCCGACGAAGGAAGCTATGTCAGCTACATTGAGGGCTGTTCAGCACCTGTCCGTGATAGCTATCAGTTACATGCTGCGGTCGTCGAAGTCATCATCCATAAAGATGCAGAAGTGAAATACTCAACGGTTCAAAACTGGTTCTCCGGTGGCGACAGTGAAGCAGGTGGTATTCTTAACTTTGTGACTAAGCGTGCGCTGTGCGAAGGTGAGAATTCGAAAATGTCATGGACTCAATCTGAAACGGGTTCTGCGATCACCTGGAAATACCCAAGTGTTATCTTAAAAGGGGATAACTCGGTTGGTGAGTTTTTCTCTGTGGCACTGACAAACGGTAACCAGCAAGCCGATACCGGCACTAAAATGATCCATATTGGTAAAAATACGCGTTCGACGATCATCTCTAAAGGTATCTCAGCGGGTAAAAGCCAAAATAGCTATCGCGGCTTAGTGAAAATCTTACCAAGCGCACATAATGCACGCAATTTCACTCAATGTGACTCGATGCTTATTGGTACTCAGTGTGGAGCACACACATTCCCTTACGTTGAAGTCAAAAATAACACCGCTCAGCTAGAACATGAGGCGACCACTTCTCGCATTGGCGAAGATCAGCTTTTTTACTGCTTACAGCGTGGAATTAGTGAAGATGATGCGATTTCAATGATCGTAAATGGTTTCTGTAAAGACGTTTTCTCGGAACTTCCGTTAGAGTTTGCGGTAGAAGCACAGAAATTGCTGGCAATCAGCCTAGAGCACAGTGTGGGCTGATCACAATCAGGTTTATATGCGCAAAAGCGCTAAAGGCATGTTGATATGTTAAGTGTTAAAAATTTACATGTAAGTGTAGAAGGCAATGAAATATTAAAGGGCTTATCATTGGAAGTGAAACCGGGTGAGGTTCACGCCATTATGGGTCCGAATGGTTCAGGTAAAAGTACGTTATCTGCAACACTCGCTGGTCGTGAAGAGTATGACATCGACAGTGGCGAAGTCATTTTCAAAGGTAAAGATTTGCTAGAGTTGGACCCAGAAGAGCGAGCTGGTGAGGGTATCTTCTTAGCGTTCCAATACCCAGTAGAAATTCCAGGGGTGAGTAACCAATTCTTCCTCCAAACGGCCGTCAATGCGGTTCGTGAATATCGTCAGCAAGAACCTTTAGATCGTTTTGATTTCCAAGATTTTATTGAAGATAAAATTAACTTACTGGAGATGCCTCAAGATTTATTGACACGCTCTGTTAACGTGGGCTTCTCCGGCGGTGAAAAAAAACGTAATGATATTCTGCAAATGGCTGCTCTTGAGCCAGAACTCTGCATCTTAGATGAAACTGACTCAGGGTTAGATATTGATGCATTGAAAACCGTTGCCAATGGTGTCAATTCACTGCGCTCTCCAGACCGTTCATTTATCATTGTGACGCATTACCAGCGCATTCTGGATTACGTCAAACCTGATTTTGTGCATGTGCTGTATCAGGGGAAAATCATCAAATCAGGTGATTTCAGCTTGGCGAAAAAACTGGAGGAGCAAGGTTATGGCTGGCTTATTGACCAACAGTGAAAGAGCAGGAAAACGTGCTCAGGTAGCTGCATTAAATGAGCAAGCGATGGCGCGTTTTGCAACACTTTTTGAGCAACGCTCTGGGGCGAAATCGCATCATGCGGCGGCACATTGGGAAAAAGCTAAACAAGTCGGTTTACCGGTTTTTCGTCATGAAGATTGGCACTATACGCCGTTGCATTCGGTATTGAATACACATTATCGTTTTGCAGAACAAGATCTTGACGAAAAAGCGTGTGAAGCTTTAGCGCTTCCGATTGATGCCTATCGAATCGTACTTGTTGATGGCCGCTATAGCTCAACACTTAGCTCTATCGATATGGGGCCATTTCAAGTTGCGCTATTAGATAGCCAAGATATGCTGCCCGATGCGGTTAATAGTGAGATCTTTTTGCATTTAACGGAAAGTCTTGCTCAACAGCCAATTGTTATTCACCTAGGTGCAAATCAAATTGCACAAAAGCCCCTTTATCTACTGAATATATCCAGCGGTAGTGATGGCGATACGGTGAATACTAGCCAATATCGCTATCACATCACGTTAGATGCAAACAGCAAAGCGCAAGTGATCGAGCATTTTGTCAGTTTTAACGATAAAGCCCATTTTACTGGGGGCCGTTTAACAGTTGAAGTGGGGGATAATGCGCAATATCAGCACTTCAAACTGAATAACGAAAACAATGTAGCTCAGCATTTTGCTCATAATGACATCGTGGTTGGTCGCGATAGCCAAGTATTAAGCAGCAGCTTTTTGCTGGGTGGAGCACTAACGCGCCATCATACGAGCGCACAACTGATGGGTGAAAATGGGCATTTTTCACTCAATAGCTTGTTATTGCCAAAAGACAGTGAAATTGTCGATACTCGGACTTACCTTGAACACAATGTAGGTCAGTGTGAAAGCCGGCAATTACATAAAGTCATTGCCATGGACGGAAGTAAAGCCGTGTTCAATGGCATGATCAAAGTGGCGCCAAATGCCTTAAAAACAGACGGTCAAATGAGCAATCACACGTTATTATTGGGTGATAAAGCAGAAGTTGACACTAAGCCTCAGCTAGAAATTTATGCTGACGATGTGAAGTGTGGGCATGGTGCAACGGTAGGCCGTATTGATGATGAGCAGTTATTTTACCTGCGCTCCAGAGGGATTGACGGTAAAGCCGCAAAACATATGATTATCATTGCTTTTGCAGCGGAGTTGACTGAGTCGATTGAAAATGAAGAACTCAAACAAGCCGTCATGGCGAATATTCGCCAACGCTTAGCAGAGGTCTAATACGCGTATGACATACAACGTAACAGCAGTTAGGCAGGATTTTCCTGCCTTATCCCAAAGTGTGAATAATCATCCTTTGGTCTATCTTGATAGTGCAGCAAGTGCACAGAAGCCTCTGCAAGTGATTGAAAAAGAGAGCGAGTTTACGTTGCATCAATATGCTGCGGTACATCGTGGGATACATACCCTCAGCGCGCAAGCGACAAGCATGATGGAAGAGGTACGCCAAAAAGCGGCTGATTTTATTCATGCCTCTTCAGCAGAAGAAATGGTTTTTGTTAAAGGCACAACCGAAGCAATCAACCTTGTTGCCAATACCTTCGGGCGAACATTTATCGGTAAAGGCGATAATATTGTCATTACTGAGATGGAACACCACGCCAACATCGTACCTTGGTACATATTAGCCGAATCTATAGGCTTTGAAATTCGGGTCATTCCTGTTAGTGACGATGGGCGGTTACTGTTAACGCAACTTGGTGAACTCATTGATGCCAAAACACGGTTATTGAGCTTTACTCACATCTCTAATGTGCTAGGCACCGTTAACCCCGTTAAAGAGATTATTCAGCAAGCGAGGGCTTTAGCGGCTAATTGTGGGGCTGAGTTGTATGTGTTAGTCGATGGCGCTCAAGGTGCGATGCACAGTGTTGTTGATGTGCAAGAGTTAGACTGTGATTTTTATACTTTCTCAGGGCATAAACTGTATGGGCCGACAGGGATTGGCATTCTGTATGGCAAAAAATCACTTTTAGATAAGATGCCTCCGTGGGAAGGGGGTGGAGCAATGATCCGCCATGTCAGTCTTAAAAACGGGATCACTTATGCGGATGCGCCATGGCGTTTTGAAGCAGGAACCCCCAATGTTAGCGCCATTATTGGCTTAGGGGCGGCCTTTGATTATCTCAATGCGTTAGGGAGAGCAGAAGCCTTTGCTTATGAAAAGGAAGTGATGTCCTATGCTTCTAAAAAATTAAAAGAAATTCCCTCATTAACCCTATACGGTAACGATCAACGTGAAGGGGTGATTGCATTTAACCTCGGCACACATCATGCTTACGATGTTGGCTCTTTTTTAGATCAATATGGTATTGCTATCCGTACTGGGCACCATTGTGCATTACCATTGATGGACCGCTATAATGTTCCTGCAATGTGTCGCGCTTCGGTAGGTATCTATACGACCAAAGAAGAGATAGATTCCTTATTCAATGCATTACAGCGCATTAAAAAATTGTTAGGCTAGGCGTTAAAGCCTGATTGTTTTTGTTATCATTGACTGAAAAAGCCAATATGTTATTGGCTTTTTCATTTATTAACCCTGCTCCTATTAACTGAGCGATTTGCTAATCAGCAGAGAAAACGAATCAGGTTGACTAACCTTAGAGACATTTGTGATTAATTAAGGAAAGAAGTATGCCAGCTTTACCCGATGAACATAAATTGCTACGGAATTTTGCACGTTGCCAAGACTGGGAAGAGCGTTATCTATACATGATAGAGCTTGGTGGGCGCTTAACGCCATTAACAGAGCAACAACGTAGCGATAGTAACTTGATTGCAGGTTGTCAAAGCCAAGTCTGGATAGATATGCAAAAACAGCCAGATGGTAGCATTTGTTTTGCTGGTGATAGTGACGCGGCGATCGTGAAAGGGTTAGTTGCAATAGTCATTATTCTTTTTCAGGGGAAAACGGCTGAGCAGATCTTGTCAGTAGATGTCAAATCATTTTTCGCTCAACTTGCTTTGGAGCAGCATTTGACGCCGTCGCGTACTCAGGGCCTTAATGCGATGATCCGGACAATCCTTTCCCGAGCAACACAGCTACAATAATTATCTCGCGGGGAATACTATTTCCCTGCTTGTTTTTTTGAACTGTTCTGAGCAGCCATCCCTTGTATTCATGATTAACTCTTCGATTTAGCTTAACTCATTGTTTCATCAATGATATAACGATTACTACTTACAAAATATTCAACGGGTATTAAAGATGAGCAATATAGTTGCTATTATGTACATCTTGAATGAGAAGCGATGTCTATCCGCTTCGAATCGTCGAGTTGTGGCTAAGCTCCATTTGAATTTCTAGTGGCTGCTTTTTTGCTGCCTAGCTACCCCTCAAGTTATTAGAGCATAGTTTGGTATTCCCTGGAGTCGGTATGAAGAAAGCGTTAACTGTGGCAAGTTTGTTTGTGGCAAGTGTATTGCTATCGCCAGTACAAGCGAAGGATTATCCATTACCAGATAGCAATACGCGCCTTATCGGGGAAAATACACGCTATGTTGTTCCCAATGATGGTCGTTCATTAGAAATGATTGCCAGCGAATATCAAATTGGTTTACTGGCGATGCTAGAAGCGAACCCCGGTACGGATCCTTATTTACCCGAAGCTGGCAAAGAGTTGATTATTCCGACGCAAATGTTATTGCCAGCAACACCTCGGACGGGGATTATTATTAACCTCGCCGAATTAAGACTGTATTACTATCCTGAAGGTAGTAAAGAAGTGGTGGTCTATCCTATCGGAATTGGTCAATTAGGGCGTGATACACCGGAAATGGTGACATCTGTGAGCCAATCCATTAAAGATCCCACATGGACGCCAACGGCGAATATTCGTAAAAATTATGCCAAAGAAGGGATCACTTTGCCTGCGGTGGTACCCGCAGGACCAGACAACCCAATGGGGCTTTATGCGTTACGTTTAGCATATGGCAGAGGTGAATATTTAATTCACGGCACGAATGCTGATTTTGGTATTGGTATGCGTGTTAGCTCAGGCTGTATTCGTCTACGCCCAGATGATATTGAAGCTCTGTTTAAAACGGTTCCTAAAGGAACGCGAGTGCAAGTGATCAATCAACCGGTTAAATATTCAAAAGAAGCCGATGGTAGCTATTACATCGAAGTACACCAACCTCTTTCCAAGAAAGCCTCAGATGATCCACAAACAATGCCGATACCGCTCTCTGATGATTTTAAACGTTTCCTTGAAAATGAAGAGATTGATAAAGCATTAGTGGAAAAAGAGCTGGCAAGGCGTTCAGGGTTGCCTGTGAGGGTTAACAAGGAGCAGGGGGTTGAAAGGCAATATGAACCGGAGTACAGCGTGAGTGGCAGTCAAACGGATGAAGTCATCAATGAACAGGGTAAATATCCAGCGTTGAATCCGATTGATGAATTTACTATTTCACAGCCTCAACCTGTCTATCAGGGATCTGAAAACGAATAACAGGTAAAAAATAAGGGCCTAATATCTAGGCCCTCTACATATAAGATTATGCGGTATAAAACAGTAGACTGTTATACCGTTGCTAATTCAAACTTACTTTTTGTAAGAACGAACTTGGTTATCAAGACGTTGGTTAGCACGAGCTGCTTCTTGTTGTGCAGCTTGAACTTCAGCGCGAATAGTCTGGACATCGTTGCTCAGTTGATCAACTTTACCATTCAGAGTTTGCACGTCTGAAGAGAGTTTTTGCACTTCAGTGCTGTTAGAACAACCCGCCAGTAATGCTGAAGCTAGAACGATAGAGCCCAGAACAATTTTAGTACGAATCATTATTTTACCCTCTAGATAGATTTATCTTGAAAATACCAAAGTAAGCGACCAGTAAAATAGATATCAGATTGTTTCTACATCTACTTATTCCATATGAACAACGCAATGTGTTCAGGAATGGTACTTACTTTTTCTTATGCTAGTACTTAATTTCCAGTTTTGCTAGAAATACTTTTAGCCAGACAGTAGGAAAAATAAGAAAAAATGTATTCTCAACTCTCAAGGCTATTATTCAATCAAATCAAACTCTCTTTGAGATATTAGTCTAATATAGCAAATGAATAATAGATTGCAATAACGCCATAAATCAAAACATTCTCTACCGGAAGCATTTTATGTTAAAACAAAACATCCTACCTTATTCGACTAATAGTATAAGTGTTGGATGAGCGAAAATGGCAACCATTTATTGTGCTCAGGCAGAATGACAAACATTCATTTATTGAAACATGACTTAAAAAAACAAAAACGGGAAAAACAAAGTTCTCCCCGTTTTAATTACGCCCTAAACGATGTCTTAAGACGTTATGGATTTTAAGCTATTGCTAATTACAGCACGTGTACGGAAGATGTATTGGTTGTTCCGCTTGGAACTAATGCACCAGATACCATCACAATAGCATCACCTTCTTTCGCCAAGCCGCTATTTAAAGCTGCACGTTTACCTTCGCGGTAAAAATCATCTGTTGATGTGAAACCACCAACCATCATTGGTACTACACCTTTTACCAATAACAACTGACGAGCGGTTTCTTCGTTAGTGGTTAGCGCTAAAATAGGCGCGGTAGGGAAGTATTTACGGACTGATTTGGCTGATTTACCGCCGAAAGTAGCAACGACAATCAGTGGAACGTCTAACTTCTCAGACATCTCAACGGCGCCACGGCAAACCGCTTCGGTGACACGTAGGCGTTGGCCTGGTTTTTGGTTATCAATACGGGTTGGCATGATGCGATCTGTGCGCTCACAAATCGTTGCCATGATAGTAACGGCTTCAACAGGGTATTTGCCTTTAGCACTTTCACCTGAAAGCATCACAGCATCCGTACCATCAAGGATGGCGTTTGCCACGTCGCCTGCTTCAGCGCGAGTAGGGCGTGGGTTTTTGATCATTGAATCTAACATTTGCGTTGCGGTGATCACGACTTTACGTGCAGCAACACATTTCTCAATCATCATTTTTTGGGCGAAAATAACTTCTTCTACAGGGATCTCAACACCCAAGTCACCACGGGCAACCATGATACCATCAGACGCTTCTAGGATATCATCAAAGTTATTCAAACCTTCTTGGTTTTCAATTTTGGAGATGATCTGAATATTTTCGCCACCGTGTTTTTTCAGGTGAGCACGGATTTCTTCCACATCAGAACGTTTACGGATAAACGACGCGGCGACAAAATCGACGCCTTGCTCACAACCAAAAATCAGGTCTTCTTTATCTTTTTCAGCGAGAGCAGGTAAACCAATAGAGACGCCGGGTAGGTTAACGCCTTTTTTCTCACCTAAATCACCATTATTCAAGACTTCACAGATCACTTCTGTCGCGGTGACATCTTTCACTTTCATGCCAATTAAACCGTCGTCGACTAAAACGGTATCACCCGCGTTAAGATCTGCGGTCAAACCGGCATAAGTTACAGCAACTCTGTCTTTATTACCGATAACTGAGGTATCTGTAGTGAATGTAAAAGTTTGACCAGCAACGAGAGAAACATCGTTACCGCCCTCAAGTTTCATGGTGCGGATTTCAGGCCCTTTAGTATCAAGCAGGATAGCGGCTTGTTTGCCAGTTCTCGCACAGACTGCACGTAGATTTTTGATACGTTGACCATGCTCTTCATAGTCGCCGTGAGAGAAGTTGAGACGCATGACATTCATGCCTGCATCAAGAAGTTGGTTCAATTTTTCTTCTGATTCGGTTTTTGGACCGATGGTACAAACAATTTTCGTTTTTTTCATGGCAGTCTATCTAAAGGTTATAAAGGAAATCGGTATTGTCGTCGATTCATGAATACGTTTTGTTGCGCAACGCATTGTATTAAGAATACGCGACAGTCTGGTGTTCAATGCAATTATGTTGTGGATTAGATCACATTTTTTATGCTAATTATTATGATTGTAACCTAATGCACTAAAGCTAACTTACTGATTTATTTTTGATGAAACCTTTCAGCTTGTGCGATTATTATAGACAACAAAAAACTGTGAGACAAATCAAATTTTGCAAAATTGAGTGAAGAGATATTTCAGATCAAAATAATTGAAGATTTTATCGGTGCTGTTGCGCAACACGAGAAGGTGGTCACAAAAACGGTGGAGCAGATAAGAAAACAAGGGAGAAACAGTGAATAACATCGTTGAATGGTGCGTCCGAGTAGACTCGAACTACCGACCCCCACCATGTCAAGGTGGTGCTCTAACCAACTGAGCTACGGACGCATTGTAATATCATTGACGTTGTGAAATGGTGCGTCCGAGTAGACTCGAACTACCGACCCCCACCATGTCAAGGTGGTGCTCTAACCAACTGAGCTACGGACGCATTGCAATTTCATTGACGTTTTTGAAATGGTGCGTCCGAGTAGACTCGAACTACCGACCCCCACCATGTCAAGGTGGTGCTCTAACCAACTGAGCTACGGACGCGTTTCAAAACTGTCAGGGTGACAACGGGAACGAATATTAACGTCCTACCGCCGTTCTGGCAAGGGGAAAATGTATTTTCGTGATAGTTTGCTCGTATTTACCGCGACTAAAGCAAAAATACATTCCCCAATCGAATAATTTGCTTGTTATTCCATCAATTAGCGCGTTGAACGAAGTAAAACAACGCTATCAGGTTGCCTATGGATCCACCAAATACGGGTGGCCATACCCACGGCAGCCGCACTTAGACCCACAATAAATCCGATCCAAAAGCCTTTAGGCCCCATCGCAGGGAAGATAAAGTCAGTTAATGCGAGTACATAACCCACAGGTAACCCTAAAATCCAGTAAGCGGTAAAGGTAATAAAGAAGATAGAACGCGTATCTTTATAGCCGCGTAAAATACCTGCACCGATGACCTGCACCGAATCTGAAAGCTGGTAAATCGCTGCAAATAGCATGAGGCTTGAAGCGAGAACAACTACTTCAGGGCTTTTGTTATACATTAACGCAATAGGTTCACGTAAGGTTGCCGTCAGGATCGCGGTACAGCATGCGACTAATAAGCCAACTGCCAAACTGGTATAAGAAGAGACTTTCGCTGCTTCAGTCGATTGTTGTCCAAGGTTATAACCCACACGGATAGTGGCAGCGATACCCAATGACAATGGGAACATAAACATGACCGAGCTGAAGTTTAATGCAACTTGGTGTCCTGCAACCGCCACGACACCCAGCGGCGCAACCAGCAATGCGACGATGGCAAATAGTGTCACTTCAAAAAATAACGCTAACCCAATAGGTGCACCTAAAACAAAAATACGTTTCATAATAAGTGGGTTAGGGGAAGCAAAGGGTTGTGTCGCCTTAATATCGCGTTGTGAGCCTGCTCTTTTTACGTACCAACGCATCATAATGCACATTACCCAGTAGACTGATGCAGTTGCGACACCACAACCCACACCACCTAATGCAGGCGCACCAAAATGCCCATAAATAAAGATATAGTTAATGGGAATGTTGACCATCAAGCCGAGAAAACCAATCACCATGCCTGGTTTGGTTTTGGATAGACCTTCACATTGGCTACGAAAGACCTGATAAAATAGATAGCCGGGCGCACCCCACATAATCGCATGTAAGAAACGGACAGACTTATCTGCTAGCTCTTCATTAATATGCGGCATGTTACCAATAATTAACTTACTATTATAAAGTAAAAAGATCACACCCAGTGAAAGGAAGAACGCTAGCCATAGCCCTTGCTGAATTTGATTACCAATTAACTGACGGCGACCAGAACCATTCATCTGTGCGACGATAGGTGTCAGTGCCATTAATAACCCCTGACCAAAAAGAATAGCTGGCAGCCAGATAGAAAATCCAACTGCAACTGCTGACATCTCGGTTTCACTGACACTACCTGCCATCACGGTATCCACAAAACCCATCGCCGTTTGTGAAAATTGAGCAAGAATGATCGGAATGCCGAGAGCGAGCAAGCTACGCGCTTCTGTAAAATATTTCTGCACGCATACACCTTTAGAGTAATAAATACTGATTAATAGAATATAGAGAAAGAAATGCTAATGATTTTTGATAAATCAAATAGTTAATAGCAACTTTATATTTTAACTCTTTTGATAACTTAAGCCAATGATCTGTTGTTCTTAATATGAAAGAAAGTTGTGTATGGAGCGGCATGATAATGTTACACAAATTCACACATAGGTTGAGCCAAACCACTCAAATTAGATAGATCTCTAAGAATGTTTAGGTAAACTGAGACTATCAATTCATAGCACTGAGAATCATTATGTTTACAGGTATCGTTCAGGGGACTGCCCCAATTGTTGAGGTTACAGAGAGAGCTAACTTTCGTACCCATGTGATGAAATTTACACCAGAACTGCTTGTCGGCTTAGAGACCGGCGCTTCCGTAGCGCATAATGGTTGTTGCCTAACAGTAACAAAAATAGATGGCGAATATGTTAGCTTTGATTTAATCAAGGAAACACTCAGGCTAACCAACCTAGGTGAATTGAAGGTTGGTGATGTTGTTAACATTGAAAGAGCCGCAAAGTATGGTGATGAGATAGGCGGCCATGTGGTATCAGGCCACATTGTGACGACCGCAGAGATCAGTAAAATCTTCACATCAGAAGATAATCATCAAATTTGGTTGTCTATCTATGACAAAGCATTGATGAAATATATTTTACACAAGGGGTTTGTTGCGATTGATGGGATCAGTCTCACTGTCGGTGACGTAATCAATAACCGTTTTTGTGTACATCTGATCCCTGAAACCTTAGCAAGAACCACATTAGGTTTGAAACGGCTGGGGGATAAAGTGAACATTGAAATAGACCCACAAACTCAAGCGATAGTTGATACAGTCGAACGAGTTTTATTGCAGAAAGAGCAGGAAAAAAAAGCTCAAGAAGCGATTACACAGGCAAGCGATAACTAAATGTCACCCTTTGTATGAGGGAAACTGAAAATGCTATAGCACCGAGGAGTTAGCTGGTGTTATAGCATTAAAAGTCTGATAAGTTTTACTATCTTAAGGGCTTAAGGGGAAATCCCTTGTATTTGCACTTTTGTTGGGTTTTTTAGTACCAAGTATTAATTTGCGCCACTATGCTTTTTCGCTAAAATTAATAGAAATGCTAGCATTATCACGTTCAATTGCTTCAACGAGCCGTTTAAAATGCGCTGACTTTTTATGCATTTCAAGCGCATCGGTACTTTCCCATTCTTCAAAAACGATGTAACCATCCTCTTTAGTGATAAGGTCATATTTAATGCATCCTTGCTCACGACGACTTAGCTTAGCTAAATTTTTGATTATGTCTTTGGTTAAAAATCCATTCTTATTTTCTGTTGTGATTTGTGCATATACAACAATACTCATTCCGTTCTCCTTATGTGTATCGAGAACTATCTTAAAGGGAACTTGGCTTTTGTATTGTAAAAAAACGAATAATGAGACTTCAAAAAAGCAGACGGCGTCATCGTGAAATAACGCTTAAAATCACGATAGAAATGGGACTGATCATAATAGCCTGTTTCTAACCAGCGATAGGTATCTTGCTCGGCAAGCATTGCCTTAAGTAGTTGTTCTAGACGGCAATTTATCTGATATCTTTTAGGGGTAATGCCATATTCTTTTAAAAATTCTTTTTGTATAAAACGTGCGATGTATCCCATTTCATCAGCAATATCATTAATCTTTTTGGTTGGATTTCGGTAGAGGATCGCCAATATATCATCCACTAATTGATGCTGTTTTGAGACTTTCGTCGCATTAAAACAATCAAGGAGTCCTTTAAAGGATGATTTCGATAACTCTTTATACCAAGGATCCTGCCATATATCGGCTAACGCGGTCGGTATATCGGTATAAGTTAAGATGCGTTTAGGTAATAAAAAACGCACGGCATCATGGCGTACACGCAATACCATGAGCTTCCCATGATTAGGCTCTGCGGTAAAAGTGTCGATACGCGGAATAACAAGCTGATATTTGTTGACTTGTTGATGGTGATCAGTAGACAGACGTAACGCTTTGGTAGAAACCCAAATTTCTGCGCCAGTACCAGGAAAAATTTTAATCGGTGTTGTAAATTTCTTGATAATTAGAATCGAACTGATAAAACCATTCAATTCCGTTGGCGGATAATACTGTTTGAGCATAATTCCTACATAGCGAGTTGTTCGAATCACTTATAATAACGTTTTTTAGTCGAAAGACTAATTAAAATAATATTTATGCATTATTAAAGGCTCTATAAAGAGATTCATCTCAATAATAGAGCCTTTATAAGAAGGAATATTCCGTAATTGTGTTACCGAGGAACTCTAATGCCTCCGCTAACGCCGTTCGGACTCCAGAGGATTTGCCACAACTGAATATCTCTTGCTCGGAAAGCGCCAGCACAAGAGTTTAAGTAATAGGTAAACATACGTTTAAAGCGAGGAGTATAATTATTACTTAGTTCTGACCAACTATTTAAGAAGCGTTCATACCAAGCCATTAACGTTTTATCGTAATCAGCCCCAAAATTGTGCCAATCTTCCATGATAAATTTACCTTCACTTGAGTTCCCAATATTTTGAATAGAGGGTAATACGCCATTTGGGAAAATATATTTACCAATCCACGAGTCCACATTGACTTTATTTTTGTTAGAACCAATTGTGTGTAACAAAAATAAGCCATCGTCTTTAATATTTCTACGTGCCACATCGAAATAGGTTGCGTAGTTTTTAGGGCCAACGTGTTCAAACATGCCGACAGAGACGATGCGATCAAATTTATCATTTAACTCACGGTAATCTTGCAAAATGATATTAACGTCTAAGCCTTTACAACGCTCTTGTGCGAGTTTTTGTTGCTCTTTAGAGATAGTGACCCCTGTAACAGAGGCGCCATAATGGCGAGCGGCATAGGCGCTTAAGCCTCCCCAGCCACAACCAATATCTAAAAGGCGCATACCCGGCTCTATTTGCAGTTTGCGACAAATTAGATCCAATTTATTAATTTGTGCCTGTTCAAGTGATGTCGCATCATGCCAATAACCGCAAGAATACTGCATATAAGGGTCAAGCATTAGGGTAAAAAGATCATTACCCAAATCATAGTGCTCTTCTCCTACAATCCAAGACCGTTTTTGGGTTTGCAGGTTTCTTAGGCGCGCCATAGCGACTTTCATGATATCGGTAAGGTTATTCGGCAGCTTAGTGTCGAGTTTCGCTTGCAATACTTTATAGAAAAATATATCTAAGCGCTCACAGTCCCACCAGCCGTCCATATAACTCTCGCCAAGACCGAGAGACCCTTTTTGTAAAACCCTTTTATAAAAATCGGTATTATGTATTTGAATATCGAAAGGGCGAGAGCCGTTTATTTCTATGCCTGCTTGGTTTAATAAAGACTCTGCGATCCTTTGCCAATTCGAAACTTTCGCTTTAGTTTCATCTACACAAGTGCTCATATGCTCTCCAACTTGAGATGAAGGTTTTTGAGATAGAATTTCAGTTTGCTGAAAGTGTAGGGTTGCGAAGAATAGCTTCACAAAGACAGGAGCGCATTTATACCGTCGCGCCCTGAGTTTAAACCATCAATATTTATTAACTCAAAAATCACTTCGGACTAAGTATTATCCGAGTATAGAAGCGATAGTTTTATTTAACAATGGCGAAAAATGTCACTTTAGCCAGAAAAGTAGAATTTGAAAGTAAATATACAGAATTGGAATGTCAAATAAAGAGTGGATGATTTTAAAAAGACGACTTAATTAGGTTTTTTATTCCAAATCAGCCACTACAGAGTAGTGGCTGATAGCAAAATTAGTTATTGAGGCTGATATTCTGCATTTTTCCGTGATGATTCAGTGCAATCTTTTGTGTTTTGAACAAAATAACCAATAATCATTGGTAATATTGTTATTGCCATGACACCTGTTGTGGATAGTAGCGGATCAAAAGGTAATGCGGAAACTAATATACTGGCGACAAAACACAATCCCAGTTGTAAGGTATTTTGCAATGCGGCAGCTTTACCACTTGCCTGAGGGTAGGCATTCAGTGCTTTTGAAACTGCAATTGGGTAAGAAGCACCGTTCATTGCTGCCATAAAACAAAAGGGGATTAAGATCATGGTTAGGCTTGGTGTGGTATAAATTGCCATTACAAACAGAATTGACATACTCACAGCATAGCCGATCAATAATAATGGAAATAAGATTTCAGCACGGACTTTGATTAATAAAAAACGACATCCATAACCACCAATAATAAAGGCAAGAGTTTGAGGAATATAACTCAGACCAATATCTGCTGGGTCAAAACCCATATTTCTTAAAATAAAAGGTGACCCCGTTAACCAAGCAAAGAAACCGGCACTACAGGATGCGTAAACCAAAACGTTACCACTGTATATACGTGAGCTGAGTAATTTTAAAAATGAAACGGACTCTTTTCCTGATGTACTACTAGTGATCTCTTTTGGGGCAACATTTTTTAATAAAAATGTCGGAAGTAATAATAAAACCCCAACGGCCATTAAAACAACAAAGATAATTTCCCAATCATAATGCTCAAGCACCCATGCACCCAATAAAGGCGCCAAAGCAGGAGAAAGAGCAACTAGGGGCATAATGGTCGCAAACACTTTTTGCGTACTAGAGGAGTCATAACGGTCGATAACTAGTGCTTGCCAAAGAACGGCTGCACTACAGACGCCAATTGCCTGTAAAAAACGTAAGATAAGCAGTTGTGTTGCACTGGTGACCCATAACATCCCTAAACAACTTAAAATAAAGAGTGACAAACCGGCAATGAGGATCGGTTTACGACCTAGCTTATCCGATAAAGGCCCCCATAGCAGTTGAGCAAGGGCAAATCCCCCTAAGAAGATACTTAGAGAAGCACTAATTGCGCCTTCAGAAGTATTTAATGCAGTTTGCATTGACCCAAATGCGGGAAGATACATATCAATAGCTAAGAACCCTAGCATACTCAACCCAGCAAGGTAGAACATAAAGCCTGGGGAGTTTTTTGTCGCTGTATTTGTCATGGCAGATTACTTATCTAAAATTTACAAAATTGTTAATAGATACCCTATTGTATAGGTTGTATTTTTACATTGTGAAACGGTAATATTTGGAATGTGCTATCAAAATTTTTGAAAGGTATCGTTATGTGGTCAGCTCATTCCTTAGAAGTGATTGATGCAGTTGCAAGAACTGGGAGTTTTAGTGGTGCAGCAGAGGAGCTTCACCGAGTGCCTTCTGCGATTAGCTATACGGTCAAGCAAGTCGAGGAATGGCTTGCAGTACCGATATTTGAGCGCCGTCACCGCGATGTTGTTTTAACAGAGGCTGGGGAAATATTTATCAAGCAAAGTCGATCTGTTATCAAAAAAATGACACAGACACGCCACCAGTGTCAGCAAGCCGCAAATGGCTGGCGAGGGCAGTTTAGTATTGCGGTTGACTGCATAGTGAAACCTCAACGAACGGAGCAATTGATCCTCGATTTCTATCGCCACTTCCCAGACATTGAGTTGTATATCCATCCTGAAGTTTTTAACGGTGTTTGGGATGCGCTTGCGGATGGGCGTGTCGATGTGGCCATTGGTGCAACACGCGCCTCACCGATCGGCGAACGCTATAGTTTTCGCGATATGGGGTTTATGTCATGGTTATGTGTTGCCAGTCCTAACCACCCATTAGCGCAGTTAAAGGGAGGATTAACGGATGACCAAATGCGTGAATACCCAAGTCTATGCCTTGAAGATACATCAAGGAACCTACCCAAACGCGATACATGGGCACTAGATAACCAGCGGCGTTTAGTCGTGCCATTTTGGGAAAATGGAATGGCGTGTTTAGTGAATGGGTTATGTGTTGGGATGGTACCTGAACACCGCGGAGCGCCATTTTGTGACGCTGGAAAGCTTGTGCCATTACAATTAACACAGCCGTTTCCGCCAAGCCCATGCTGTTTAACTTGGGTTGAAAAAAATACCTCACCGGCGTTGAGTTGGTTACTTGAATACTTAGGAGACAGTGAAACACTCAACGCCGAATGGCTAGCTCCTTAATTAGCGGCGGTAATCGATGAACGGACCATCAGCCACTGAGCGCCGTTCAACTAAACGTGGATGCACTTCGATTGTTTGTGCATCTTCACGTTTATTCACTATGCGATCTAGCAACATAGCGAATGCCATTTGGCCTAAGCGTTCTTTAGGTTGATGTATTGTGGTTAATGCAGGGGTGAAATAACGTGCATTGCGCACATTATCATAACCTATAATGGAAATATCTTGAGGAACCCGTAGCCCCATTTCGTCAGCGGCACAAATGGCGCCCATCGCCATGATGTCACCACCACAGAATACGGCAGTGGGTTTTTGCTTATTACTCAAAATTTGCATCATGGCTTTATAGCCTGACTCAGGTTCAAAGTCGCCTTGAACAATCCATTCGTCACGTAAAGTGACCTTCGCCTCTTCCATGGCCTTTTTAAAGCCAGTGAGCCGCCCAATCCCTGTATTTCTTTCCAAAGAGCCGGGGATCACCGCAATATCGCGATGGCCTCGGTCAATTAAGTAACGACCCGCGAGATAGCCGCCATGGAATGAATTATCAATGATACTGTCAGTAAAGTCACCGCGTGATGTTCCCCAATCCATAACGACCATTGGGATGTTACGGTAATCTTCTAACATATTGATTAGTTTATCAGGATATTCAGAACACATGACGAGTAGGCCATCGACACGTTTTTGTGCCAGCATCTGTAAATAAGCTTGTTGTTTACCTAAGTTATTATGCGAATTACATAAAATTAGAGTATAGCCTTTCTCATAACAACTGTTTTCAACAGACTCAATGACCTCAGCAAAATAAGGTGCCTCACTCGATGTCGCGAGCAAGCCGATGGATTTTGTATGATTAACTTTCAAACTACGAGCAACGGCACTCGGCGAATAATTGAGTTCTTTTATTGCAGCCCAAACAGCAGCCTTAGTATCATCGGCTACAAAGCGTGTTTTGTTAATTACATGGGATACGGTTGTGGTGGAGACGCCAGCGCGCTTCGCCACATCTTTAATCGTTGCCATGGGGAAAAAAAACTCCTGACCAATAAGCGGTCTTGTCATGAATTCTTATTAAAAATTACCAGCATATTGAGGCATAGTACCTTAACTGGCAATAATTTAGCGATTTGTTATCGATTTTGTCTGATCTAGCGCAAAAACAAAAGAAATAATTGATGTTATAACCTGTGATATAGACACTGGTTTTTATAAATCGTCATGTCATACTTATTTAACCATGTTAAAGTTATGGTTATGTTGCTGGTTAACTGTTCGTTTGATGAGAGGAACTCATGGATACAGATTTTAAATTTGGATTATTAGCAGCGTTAGGTTCTTTGGCTGTGATCATTGCTTTTGCAGTACATATTTTCTAATTTTGCCTTTTAAATAAAGGTAGAATGAATAAGGGCGAGTGAATACTCGCCCTTATTGTTAGTGATAAAAATCAATTAAGCTAGATTTTCTTCAACAAATTTCCAATTAACCAGCGCCCAGAAGTTCTCTAAATACTTAGGACGTGCATTGCGGTAGTCAATATAGTAGGCGTGCTCCCAAATATCGACAGTAAGAAGAGGTTTGTCATCACCAGAGATAGGGGTGCCAGCGTTAGAGGTATTTACAATCGCTAAGCTGCCATCAGTTTTTTTAACTAACCAAGTCCAACCAGCACCAAAGTTTTTGGTTGCTGCATCAGTGAACTGCTGTTTAAATTCAGCGAAAGAACCAAATGCTTTGTTAATCGCTTCTGCGACTTTACCTGTTGGTTCCCCGCCAGCGTTTGGCGCTAAGCAGTTCCAGTAGAAAGTGTGATTCCAAACTTGTGCCGCATTGTTAAAAATACCAGCATCTGAGGTTTTAATGATCTCTTCCAGTGATTTACCTTCGAAAGCAGTACCTTTGACTAAGTTATTCAGGTTAACAACATAGGTATTATGGTGTTTACCATAATGGTACTCGAGTGTTTCTTCCGAGATATAAGGTTCTAGAGCATTCTTAGCATAAGGTAGAGCGGGTAGTTCAAAAGACATTGCGTACTCCTTGTTTAGGTGTAAAACAACACATATGGGTGTAGTGCTCATAAAGTTGAGCGAATATTTTTATAGCCATGATCATGCTGTTAATGTGCATAAACTGAACATTTATGCGGCATGAACTATTATTTAATATATTAATAATAGCACGATATGGCTGCCTGATTGTAGGCTTAGTCATTATAGGGTTATCTTAACAAATCTTACTGATAAATACACCGTAAAATCATAGGGATATTATTTTATCAGCAGAGTTTCACCGTAACTGTAAACGGGGATATGAACGTATGGCTTTTCAATAGCGGGTGGATGACTAACGTGTAGTTAGCTCATAACTGCTGTGGCTCTCCTGATTGTTCCCTAATACCAAATAAATTTGTGAGATAGGCTGATAGTTCAGTGAGACTGTTATTCGTTGGTTTTTTATCATCGCGGGAGAGTATGGTAGGAAAAGAGTGATACAGAGCAGGGAGCGTGCTAGGTAGTAGATTTATTTGACTTGAATCATAAATAAGTCACAATACAAGCAAACCAAAGGAGGGGCTTAACACCCCTCTTTTTCATTCGTAATCGCAGCTTAACTCATTGATGTATTAAGAGTGAAATGTAGTATTATGTAGTATGTTTTTTGTTCTGTATTTTTTATCTTATTGAAAAACAAAAAATATACTAATTATATTAATGTTAAGGAAGTAAAAATGACGACAATTGAAAGAATCGAACGCCAGATTAAAGAAAACCCAATCCTGCTGTATATGAAAGGCTCTCCTAAGCTTCCTAGCTGCGGTTTTTCTGCTCAGGCAGTTCAAGCGTTATCTGCTTGTGGTGAACGTTTCGCTTATGTCGATATCCTGCAAAATCCAGATATCCGTGCAGAGCTACCAAAATACGCAAATTGGCCAACATTTCCCCAATTATGGGTTGACGGTGAATTAGTAGGTGGTTGTGATATCATCATGGAAATGTATCAGCGTGGTGAATTACAGTCACTGATTAAAGAAACAGCAGACAAGTACCGTCCTGCTGATGAGACGAAAGCTGAGTAATCTCGTCATTAATGTATCTAAAAAGACCGTATTAAGCGTTTAGACTAATACGGTCTTTCTATTTCGGATACGGCTATTTTTTACTCTCGCTCCGCTGGTGGCCATCCACCGAGCTTTTTCCACTTATTAACTAACTCACAAAAAAGAAGAGCAGTGCGGTTTGTATCATACAAAGCGCCGTGAGCCTGCTTACCGTCGAAAGGGATCCCTGCTGCGACACAGGCCTTAGCTAAAATCGTTTGCCCAAAAACAAGGCCACTTAATGCAGCGGTATCAAAAGTCGCAAAAGGGTGGAAAGGGTTACGTTTTAAACCCGCACGTTCAGCGGCATTCATGACAAAGCTGTGGTCGAATGTGGCGTTGTGAGCCACAATGATAGCTCGATTACAATCGGTCGCTTTCATCCCTTTTCGTACCATTTTAAAAATGGCATGCAGTGCTTCATACTCACTAACAGCACCACGTAAAGGGTTAGTTGGGTCAATCCCCGTAAAAGCTAACGCAGCGGGTTCTAAATTAGCCCCTTCAAAGGGTTCAACATGAAAATGAAGTGTTTCATCAGGCGATAACCAGCCATCTTTATCCATTTTGAGCGTGATGGCGGCAATTTCAAGTAGACCATCCGTTTTGGCATTAAACCCACCAGTTTCTACATCAATGACAACAGGGTAATAGCCCCTGAAGCGGCTAACCAGTGCGTTAGGATTATTTTTATCAGACATTAGGCTTTCATTTTAGGTTTCCGGTTGTTGGTTATTATGCCAAAAACCGAAAAGTTTTGCAGATAAACTCACACTAGGCAGCATTTGAACTGCCTAGTGACTTAAGAATCGAAATGAATTAATTACCGAGGCCTTTGCTAGCACTTTTGTTCTCAATTAGCTCGATTTTGTACCCATCTGGGTCTTCTACAAAAGCAATAATTGTACTACCACCTTTGACTGGGCCTGCTTCACGTGTCACATTTCCACCTGCACGGCGGATATCTTCACAGGTCTGAGCGACGTTATCGACACCGAGGGCAATATGGCCATAAGCTGTGCCTAATTCGTAACTATCAACCCCCCAGTTATAGGTGAGCTCAATTACGGCACCTTCACTTTCGTCACTGTAACCCACGAATGCCAATGAATATTTATACTCAGGGTTTTCACTGGTACGCAGTAGACGCATACCGAGAACCTTCGTGTAAAAATCAATTGAACGCTGCATATCCGTCACACGTAACATGGTATGTAGTAAGCGCATAAGAGAACTCCCTTGAATTAACTAAATGAAACTGAATCGTTTTAACGACTAATATGACTAATATAACGTACCTATTATCTTTAACACAATGAAATAGGTTTATTTATTGTACAAATAATAGATATAATCGTATTAGTGGAGTATATCATTAATTGGTGTTTTTAGTTAGGTGATATCAGTATGGCAGAGCAACTCGAGTTTTTTGAAATTCAAAGCCCTTGTCGTGGGATTTGCCAAGCCAATGAGCAAGGTTATTGCCGTGGTTGCTTTCGCTCTAGGGAAGAACGTTTCGGATGGTTAAAATTTACCGATAGCCAAAAGCGTAATATCTTACGTTTATGTCGTCAGCGCTATATTCGTTCAATAGCCGTCAAAACTCAGCAAGATGACTCACCTTCACCTCAACAAGAGCTTTTTTAATTGTTATCAACGCACTCATCCCCCATCAATCTTTTTAATTAAAGTTTTTTAACGACTATTCGTTGAAGCGTAATTAAATTGAAATGAAATTAATAAAACATAGTTAATTACTTCATATATCCTTCAATTAAATTTTAGTTATTCAAAATAATAATCAAATAAGGGCAAAGCTACCGAAAATGGCATGATTTTAAGATTAACTATATTTAATTGTTTTTAAAGGAGTAATCGGCAATTGTCTTTTTTATTGTTAATTGTAATTACTATAAGGGTTAAAATAGATAGATTCGAAAGAGGAGTAAGGCTATTCTTATTAACAAGATCATTGATAGTCTATGTGAGTAAATAAAACGATGTTTAATATATAAAATGAGTGGATTTAATGGGTGATTAAAATCACAAATCAAATGATTGACTATGACTATAAATAGGTATTTATCATGGTTTTTTCTAATAATTAGTTGTCATAGCAAGAAGGAGTGAATATATAATTTAAAGAATAATTTATGGGTTGTATATTTGTTGGGCAGAATAGTGTTATATAAGGAGGGAACATTGGAGTCACAAATAGGAGCTGATTTATCACGTGTTGTACGCATGTGGAGATCACTGATTGATCATCGTTTGAAACCACTTAAGCTAACGCAAACGCATTGGATTACGTTACATAATATTAGCCAGCTACCGCCGGAGCAGTCGCAAATTCAACTTGCAAAAGCGATTGGTATTGAGCAACCTTCATTAGTGAGAACGTTAGATCAGTTAGAGGAAAAAAAACTGATTTCTCGTCACACTTGTGCGAATGACCGTCGTGCAAAAAGAATAAAACTGACACCAGAGTCTGAGCCATTTATCAAAACAGTTGATGAGGTAATTGATAATACACGCAAAGAGATTTTAGGAAATATTACACAGGATGAACTGGGTCAGTTATCATTATTGTTACTGAAATTAGAGAAAAATATTTTACGATTACAAGGAGATTTATAATTAGTGAAATTATTAATGAGCTAAGTACATTATTAAACTTTAAATCATTATGACAAGATTAATTATCTATTTTATTGATAGAACTTTTCTTCTGATTTTTTCGCCTAATAAATTAGTATGAAACTAAATTATTGGCTTTATTTATTGTTTGATGATAAATCATTTTTATTTTAACTGATTTATAAGATAGAAGGGTGTTTAAAGTTTACTGCTGTTAACTTGAGTAGCAAGTGATACTTTTTAGATTAATTGTGTTTTGAGGAACAAATCAAACAGCGTAAAAATAATCATTGGAATTTAAGCAAACATTAATATTTGTCAGTTATTTACAGATGTTCAACGGTTTGTTGGTACTGCATAAGATGTCAAATCCAAAGTCCAATAAGGAAGTGAAACTGTAGATGTATGATGACTACACAACAATGGTTTAGGTAACCTTAAAATTAAGAAGATATGTTCACCGGTCAGAATTTTGCCGGTGAACATATACTAAGATTAACGTGGAGAAACAGTGACCGTGCCGCCACTATTTGCAATCATGACACGTTGGCCAGAACGGAAAACACTTGGATCTTGTTTTTGAACGACGACAATGTTTTTGCCGCTATCAAGACGGATCTCTAACTGTACACCTTGGCTTCTATTCAGCGCACCTTGGGCTTCTTGGCCTGCTAAACCACCCGCAATAGCCCCCGCAGCGGTTGCAAGCGTTTTACCAGAGCCGCCACCAATGGTGTTACCCAATAGGCCGCCTAGTACCGCACCACCAATTGCACCGATAACGTTTCCATCATCACCTGCTTGGATAGTAACAGGGCGAGCATTAAGCACAGTGCCGTAAGTCACAGTCTGTACTTGTTTCGCGTCTTTAGCTGAAATAGTATCACCAGAAAGTGTACTGGTATTGACACAGCCAGATAATACAGTGACTGCTACAACACCGACGAAAACTTTCTTAAGCATAATTACTCCTATGAGACTTGCTGTCTGTGGCACTAACATAGCATTGGATTGTTGTTTTAACCATAATCACAATATGAAGATGACCATTATGATGTAGGGCTAAAACGGGTATCAGACTACTGATTTTGTTTTAAACAAAGTGTAAACACTAGGTAAAATATCTCAAAGTAGGAAATATTTCATAAAGTAAGGCACACTTTGTTAAATGTTTCCATTAAATAAATTGACGATACAAATATCATTGTGTGTTAATTGCACAAAAATTGTTCTAATTACCCAATGACGACCCTTGTTTGCATTGATAAATACCTTAGCTTGTTAATTATACTATAACTTATAATTGGCTAGGTAGATATTCGAGCGCCCAAATAACCTTATTGTCGATATTTTAAACGTAAAATCGTTAGGATCCGTGTACTGACTTTTTTTCTGCGAGTCAGCCCGAGAAATTACAATGTGTGGTTGACAAACTCCCTCATCAAAGCACAATCTTTTGAAGCTTAAATTCACAAAGCGTTATGCAACCTAAAGGAACAATAATGATAAAGTCAGGTCGTTATATAGGGATTATGTCAGGAACCAGCTTAGATGGGGTTGATGTTGTTCTTGCAGCGATTAGCGATAAATTTGTTGCTGAGCAATTAAGCATTAGTGTTGCGTTTCCTGTGGAGCTAAAAAAAAGAATTCTTAATATTTGCCAAGGCCAAGAAACCACATTATCTGAAATAGGAAAAATTGACCGTGAATTAGGGTCACTTTATGCCGATGCTGTGAATCAATTATTGGCGAAAGCCGGCATTCCCGCAAAAGATATCATTGCAATTGGTTGCCATGGGCAAACCGTCTGGCATGAACCCGATGGCCCGCAACCTTTTACCACACAACTGGGCGATAACAATAGAGTTGCTGCATTAACAGGCATTACGACGGTGGGGGATTTTAGGCGTCGCGATATGGCCTATGGTGGACAGGGGGCTCCATTAGTACCTGCATTCCACTTGGCAGTATTAGGCCATGCAATAGAAAAAAGAATTATATTAAATATTGGTGGCATATCGAACATTACCGCTTTACTGCCGGGGGCTTATGTCAAAGGTTACGATACCGGGCCTGGTAATATGTTGATGGACACATGGATATGGCGTCATAAACAGTGTGCATACGATGAAAATGGTCATTGGGCGAGTACAGGTACGGTACATCAACCTTTGCTCAAGGCGATGTTACGTGATCCGTACTTCCGGCGGTCGGCACCAAAAAGCACAGGGCGTGAATATTTTAATATGCAATGGTTAGATAAGCACTTATCTGACTTCCCTGATATTTTGCCTCAAGATGTGCAAGCGACTTTATGTGAATTAACCGCCGCGTCAATTGCCGAGCAGATTTTACTGTGTGGCGGCTGTGAACGTTTAATTGTTTGTGGGGGTGGTGCAAAAAATAGCTTTTTGATGCAGCGCCTAGCGGCTTTGCTTCCGGGGACAGAGGTGGGGCCAAGTGATAAATATGGTTTAAGCGGTGATGATATGGAAGCATTAGCTTTCGCATGGCTGGCTGCTCGAACTATGGCTAATTTGCCGGGGAATCTTGCATCCGTGACAGGCGCTGAACGTGAAACGGTGTTAGGTGCGATTTATCCCGCGAATATCGATGAAAAATAATTGCGTTAAGGAAATAAGTAAACGATGAATGACGCACAAAATATAGAGTTAGCAGCATTACGCCGTGAATACACGAAAGGTGGTTTAAGACGATCTGACTTAACGGCTGACCCACTAGATCTGTTTGAGAAGTGGTTAAAACAGGCCTGTGAAGCGAATTTAAGTGACCCTACTGCAATGTGTGTTGCGACTGTTGATGAAACAGGTCAGCCGTATCAACGTATTGTTTTGTTAAAGCACTTCGATGAAAAAGGGTTGGTCTTTTATACCAACATGGGGAGCCGAAAAGCGCAGCATTTAGGAAAAAACAATAAAGTCAGCTTACATTTCCCATGGTATCCACTTGAGCGCCAAGTGAGTTTTTTAGGGGTGGCAGAGCGTTTAAACCCTATTGAGGTCGTCAAGTATTTCCATAGTCGTCCAAAAGATAGCCAGATTGCGGCTTGGGCATCTCAGCAATCATCCAGAATTTCAGCGCGTAGCATTTTGGAAGGTAAATTTTTAGAACTAAAACAAAAGTTCCAAAATGGCGAAGTGCCACTACCGAGTTTTTGGGGTGGTTTCCGTGTGGTATTCAATAGTGTTGAGTTCTGGCAAGGGGGAGCCAACCGGTTACATGACCGTTTTATTTATCAGCGAGACGGGGATGGCTGGAAAATTGATAGATTAGCGCCGTAATTAAATGTTTTTTAGCTGGCACTTCACAGCTAGGCGCTTTATGCTATAGGTTCGTTTACGAAAACTGACAAGCGACACCTACGAGATTGGGTAATCACTCCCAGCTCGAGGTCATTTTACTAAAAATAGATAGACAAAATTCAACTGATGGAGTCATTGATGTCTAGCAATAACCTGATTAAACAATTGCAAGAGCGGGGCCTCGTTGCCCAGGTAACGGATGAGGATGCGTTAGCAGAGAGACTGGCGCAAGGCCCTATCTCTCTCTATTGCGGCTTCGACCCTACCGCCGACAGCTTGCACTTGGGACATCTGGTTCCCTTGCTGTGTTTAAAACGATTCCAACTAGCCGGGCACAAGCCTGTGGCGTTGGTCGGTGGCGCGACGGGTCTGATTGGCGATCCGAGTTTTAAAGCCTCTGAGCGTAAATTAAATACCGCAGAGACCGTCCAAGAATGGGTAGAAAAAATCCGTAATCAAGTATCGCCTTTCCTAAGTTTTGATTGTGGCGATAACAGCGCTAAATTAGCCAACAACTACGATTGGTTTGGTAAAATGGATGTGCTGACTTTCTTACGTGATATTGGTAAACACTTTTCTGTTAACCAAATGATCAACAAAGAAGCGGTAAAACAACGCCTAAATCGTGATGATGTGGGGATCTCTTTCACTGAGTTTGCTTATAACCTGCTGCAAGGTTATGACTTCGCAAACCTCAATAAAGAGCATGGTGTTGAGTTACAAATTGGTGGTTCTGACCAGTGGGGTAACATTACTTCGGGTATTGATTTGACTCGCCGTTTAAATCAAAACCAAGTATTCGGTATGACTGTACCGTTAATCACCAAATCAGATGGTACTAAATTCGGTAAAACTGAAGGTGGTGCAGTCTGGCTTGATCCTAAGAAAACCAGTCCATACAAATTCTACCAATTCTGGATCAATACGGCTGATGCTGACGTCTATCGCTTCTTAAAATTCTTTACCTTCATGGAATTAAGCGAAATTGATGCACTTGAAGAAGAAGATAAAAACAGCGGTAAAGCGCCACGTGCACAATATGTTTTAGCTGAAAATGTAACTCGACTGGTACATGGTGAAGAAGGTTTAGCCGCGGCGCGTCGTATTACTGAAAGCCTTTTCTCTGGTGCAGTGTCTGATTTGACCGAAGCAGATTTTGAACAACTGGCTCAAGATGGTATGCCATGCATTACACTTGAAAATGGTGCTGACTTACAGCAAGCGCTTGTTGATTCAGAGTTAACGCCTTCACGCGGACAGGCAAGAACAGCAATTAGTTCAAATGCGGTGGCAGTTAACGGTCAAAAACAGACCGATCCAATGTATGTGTTCAGTGATTCTGATCGCCTGTTTGGGCGTTTCACACTGATCCGTCGTGGTAAGAAAAACGACTGCTTAATTAACTGGAAATAACGCTGACGAACCTTTGTCCTACTAGCCCGAGAAGTTCTCGGGCTATTTGTATTCATCATATTTTTCAGATGGCATGATTGACTAAATATATTGAGTTACTGTGAACATACCTGTTTCTATGAACGTTAGTATTGCCTCATTGGTTGGTCACATCTATTTGGAATTATTTTGAATCTATATACGCAATGGTGAATCACTGATTTCGCTTCATTCGATTTAACAATTCCTTGGGTCTTCCATGAAAAGTGTTCTCTCAATTCAATCCCATGTTGTTTTCGGTCATGCAGGAAACAGTGCGGCTGTCTTTCCTATGTGCCGTATGGGCGTCGATGTATGGCCACTCAACACCGTACAATTTTCCAATCATACGCAGTACCCACAATGGACGGGCACAGTTTTTCCCGCTCAACATTTAACAGAGATTGTTAGCGGCTTAGCTAAAATTCATAAATTAGACATTTGTGATGCCGTCTTAAGCGGTTATATCGGCTCTGCTGAGCAAGGCAATGATATTCTTGCGATTGTCAAACAAGTCAAAGCAGCAAATCCACAGGCGCTCTATTTTTGTGACCCGGTAATGGGGCATCCAGAGAAAGGATGTATCGTTGCTCCAGGAGTCGCTGAGTTTTTATGTCAACAAGCCTTACAAGCTAGTGACATCATCGCACCTAACCTACTTGAGTTAGAAACACTGTCAGGAAAAACCATTGCAACGGTAGAGCAAGCTGTGGAAGCAGCACGTCAATTATGTTGCAAAGGGCCTAAAATTGTTCTAGTCAAACATCTAAGTCGAGCGGGCTACAGAGCCGATCGTTTTGAAATGATTTTAGTCACCGCAGAGCATAGCTGGCATGTGAGCCGACCTTTGGTTGATTTTGGTGAAAAGCAGCCGGTAGGAGTGGGGGATTTGACGAGTGGTTTGATGCTGGTGAATTTATTAAAAGGTGAAAGTTTGCCTAAAGCTTTAGAGCACATAGCTGCCGCTGTTTATGAGGTGATGTTACAAACCAAAGTAATGGGTGAGTATGAGCTTCAATTAGTTGCGGCGCAGGATAAGATGGTTACACCAGAACATAAATTCTGTGCAACCGCACTTGATTAAAGTGTGCAAACAAATAGAACAGGTAGCGCTCCATTATGGAGCGCTACAGTAAAATCAGATCAAACCTTCAGCAGCTAATGCTTCTTGGACTTTAGGGCGCTTAGCGACTTTGTCTCGATACTCTGTTAAATGTTTCAGATGAGTAATATCAACACCGACGATTTTTGCCCAGTTACTCACAGTAAATAAATAAGCATCAGCAACAGTAAAGCTGTCATCAGCAAAGAAGGCTTTTTTAGCCAGTACATCATCAACATATTGGAATTTTTTGATGAGTGTCGCTTTAGCCATCTCTTTATACTCATCAGGAGTGCCCGGCGTGAATAAAGGCGCAAAATTCTTATGTAGCTCAGTAGAAATAAAATTCAGAGCCTCCAATTGATGGTAGCGTTTCATCGTACCTGCTGGCGCGATTAGATTTCTATCTTGTTTTTGATCAGCGAGATACTGGACGATCACGGCTCCTTCAGTTAGCTGTTCGCCATCATCTAAGATTAAAGTAGGAACTTGCCCTTTCGGGTTGATAGCTAAGAAATCTTCGCCATTTTCGGTTTTCTTCTCTTTTAAATTGACACGCACAATGCTGAAATCCAGCCCTGTTTCGCGCAAGATAATGTGAGGGGAAAGGGAACAAGCACCGGGAGCATAATACAATTTCATCATAAAACTCCTAAATAGTTATATTGGCAATCAGCAGACTAATATCACCCATAGTATATCATGACGCATGAGAAAGCATTTGCTTTAAGATGTCAGTATTTATTCGTTTTAGAGTAGGCAGATGATTAGATGTGACTTTAGTAAATAATTAAGACTAATGCCTTATCTTTTATTGTGTGGAACTTGTTAGGATCCGCGTTCAAAATCAGCTATCACAGAGTCGCCACTTTATAACGTTAGGCTTGTAACATGGAAAGTATGTGTAACAAATTAAAAATATTAAATAAACTTGATAACGTATTAATGGCGCATACGCCTAATCAGAGTACTGGATTTAAGCGTTTTGTTTTAGAATTTTGGTTTTTTGGCTTAATCAATGCGCGCTCATGCTTATTTGCGGGCTTCTTTTTTTTAGCATTGTTTCTTGTTCCTGTTAAAGGGCTATTTGGTTTACCTCGCTATGATATTTTACTGGTGTTTGCAGTACTATTTCAGGCATTTCTTGTTTGGTCAAAGTTAGAGACTTGGGATGAGCTAAAAGCGATTTGTGTTTTCCATTTAGTGGGGTTTATCATGGAGTTGTTTAAAACTTCAGCGACAATAGCCTCGTGGCAATACCCCGATGAAGCCTATAGTAAACTGTGGGGAGTTCCTCTATTTACAGGATTTATGTATGCGGCTGTTGGTAGTTATATTATTCAGTCGTGGCGTTTTTTTAAAGTGCGTATTGAGCATTACCCACCTTATTGGATGGCAACATTGGTGGCTTTAGCGATATACATTAATTTTTTTAGCCATCATTATATTGATGATTACCGTTGGTATTTAACGGCTTTTATTTTTGGCCTATATGCACGTAGTACCGTTTTTTATACTCCCTTAGATAAAGAGCGGCGAATGCCATTATTACTTGCGTTTATGCTGATCGGCTTTTTTATTTGGTTAGCGGAAAATTTCGGAACCTTTTTTGGGGTTTGGCAATACCCGAACCAAATTGGTGCGTGGTCGGTTGTGCATGCAGGGAAGTGGGGAGCTTGGTCTTTATTAGTCATTGTGACTTTTACGATTGTCGTTCATCTTAAACATATTAAGGCGAATGTCACAATCGCTCGTTAAATGCGGTTGTTTTTAAAAGTAAAACGCCATCCGGAGATGGCGTTTGTCATCAATCAACTAAAACTTATTTAAGTTCCAGTTCATTCATTGCGGCAATGCTGAAACCACCATCAACATGTACGACTTCACCAGTAATACCTGCTGCAAGATTTGAGCTTAGGAATGCCGCTGTATTACCCACGTCTTCGATGGTGACTGTACGACGAATTGGCGTTACAGCTTCGCAGTGTGCCAGCATTTTACGGAAGTCTTTGATACCTGATGCCGCGAGTGTACGGATTGGGCCTGCTGAAACTGCGTTGACACGGATACCTTGAGGACCCATTGCATTTGCCATATAACGAACGTTAGCTTCTAAAGAGGCTTTAGCAAGACCCATTACGTTATAGTTAGGAATAGCGCGCTCAGCACCTAAATAGGTAAGCGTCAGTAAAGAAGCATCTGGGTTTAGCATGTTACGGCATGCTTTTGCCATCGCAACAAAACTGTATGCACTGATATCGTGAGCGATACGGAAACCATCACGTGTTACCGCGTCAACATAATCGCCGTCAAGCTGATCTGCTGGTGCAAAGCCGATTGAGTGGACAAAGCCATCAAATTTAGGCCAGGATTTTCCTAATTCAGCAAACATAGCGTCAATACTTGCATCAACAGCAACATCACACTCAAGAACGATGTTAGAGTTTAAAGATGCAGCAAACTCTTCGACACGAGGTTTTAATTTTTCGTTTTGATAAGTGAACGCCAGTTCAGCGCCTTGTTCATGCATTGCTTTAGCAATACCGTATGCAATTGATAATTTACTGGCAACGCCAGTGATTAGAATGCGTTTGCCGGTTAAAAAACCCATAGCATTATCCTTGTTTATTTTCTATTGAAAACGCGAATATAACAGAAGACACCGTGTCTTGGGTAGTTTTCGCATTTTTTATTGACGAATCGTCGATATCTTACCATGTATTGCATAAAGAAGGGTATTTTGCTGTTCTCCTCGGAGCAGTCAAATATCCTGTCGCCATGCTTCAATGGATAAAGGTTCGCCGAAATGGCTCTCAATCAATCGACGGGTGACATCATGAAGTGGTGACGCTAGCACTTCAGCAGTATTTCCGCGCTCGACGACAACCCCTTTATCCATGACTAACATTTTATCGCTAATATGCTTCATCATTCCTAAATGCTGCGTGACATAAATGTAAGCAATATCCTGCTTTGCCTGCAACTCCAACATCAGATTGATAATTTGTGAACGCATTGACATATCTAAGGAGGCCAATGCTTCATCCGCAATAATAATTTCAGGCTGTAAAATTAGCGCTCTTGCCAATGCGACACGCTGCTTTTGTCCTGACGCAAGCATATGAGGGTAATATTCTGCATGATCGGCCAATAGACCCACTTGGCGAAGCGTTTGAATAATACGGCGCTCTCGCTCAATACCGGTCAGTTCCGTGTTCAGCTTTAGTGGTAACTCAAGGGTTTGACCAATACGTTGGCGAGGGTTTAGCGAGGTGCTGGGATCTTGGAATATCATACGGATACGCTGGCTACGGTAACTGTAGTCACCATAACTGAGGCGGTGACCGCGGATCATAATCTCGCCTGCGGTCGGCTCCGTGACGCCGGATAACATACGAGCAAGGGTTGATTTCCCCGAACCGTTGGCACCAATAATGGCTAATGTCTGGCCTGCCTGTAAGTTAAAGCTCAATGGTTTCACCGCTTCTAATTCATAACGGCGGAATAGCCCCTCGCGAAAACGAAAAGTTTTGGTGAGATTGCGAACCTCAAGTAACGTTTCCATCAGGATGGTTCCTCCGTATTTAGCGGATAATGACAGGCAAACAGATGGTTTTTGATATTACGTAGAGGTGGAGCCACGATACATGTCCGTTGTGCATAAGGGCAGCGGGGGCCAAGGCGACAGCCAATTGGAAGATGTTCCAGCGATGGGATGGCGCCCGGAAGGGTATTTAATCGGCCTTTATGGGGAATCGGGCTTTCAAAATCAGGTATTGAACGAATCAGTGCTTGTGTATAGGGGTGGCGAGGACGTTGCAAAATATCCTCTGGTGTTGCGCTTTCAACAGTTTGACCACAATAAAGCACGTTAATTCTATCCACGAGTTTTGACATCATTTCCATATCATGGCTGATCAACAAGATAGTCATATTATTGTTTTGATTAAGCTTATCGAGCAGTCGGAAAATTTGCGCTTGGGTAGTGGACTCCATCGCATTGGTTGGCTCATCGGCTATCAATAAACGTGGCTGATTCGCAATTGCAATGGCTATCATGACTTTTTGGCATTCACCATCAGTAAGTTCATAAGGGTAGCTACGCATAATGTCTTTATGATCTTTGATCCCCACGCGGTGTAATAATTCGATGGCTCGGCGCTTACGCCAATTAAAACGTTGCCACCAACGACCTTTATAAGTCCAGCCTGGGATAGCCTGTATCAATTGCTTGCCAATATTTTCGGCGGGGTCGAGACAAGATTGCGGCTCTTGGAAAATCATCGAAATATTATGACCGATCAACCGACGGCGCTTACGAGGGCTAAGTTTAAGTAAGTCAATATCTTGGAAGCGAAAGCGGTCGGCGGTAACACGGATATTATCTTTGGTGACGCCACAAATGGCTTTGGCAATGAGGCTTTTACCTGAGCCAGACTCACCAACTAAGCCACGGACTTCCCCCTCAGTAAGGGTCATCGAAATACGGTCAACGGCTTTGACTGGGCCGTTGGCTGTCATAAATTCAATGGTCAAATTGCGGATGTCTAACAATGGCATTATTCAACCCCCGCATTGATTGCTCGGTGTAAGCCATCACCGAGTAAATTGACGAATAAGACACTTATCATAATCGCTGCACCGGGCAAAATGACTGACCAAGGGGCGACATAGATAAGCTCTAAACTATCCCCTAACATGGCTCCCCACTCAGAAGAGGGCAACTGTGCACCCAGATCAAGAAAACCCAGCGCGGCAATATCCAAAATAGCGATAGAAAGTGCTCTCGTCAGCTCTGTTACCAAGATAGGGGTAATGTTAGGTAATACGGTATACCACAAAATAAAAATATTTGATGCGCCGTCAAGCCTAGCAGCAACAATATACTCTTTATCTAGCTCATCGTGAACAGCAACATAAATCGTTCTCACCATGCGAGGGATCAGGGCTAAGCAGATTGCGAGCATAGCATTTTGTAAACTCGCGCCCATGAATGCAACCACGATAATGGCAAGTAACAAAGACGGGATGGATAACAATGTATCAAGTATATGGTTGAAAACCGCTGACTTTAAGCCCCGTGTCATCCCTGCTAGACAGCCTAATATCAGGCCTATTAGAGTGGCAATAAAAGTGATTAATAATGCCGCGCCGAACGTCGATTTTGTGCCCAAAATGAGGCGGCTTAGGATATCCCTGCCGAGGTCGTCAGTACCTAGGAAAAAGGCGACATTACCATAGTGAGACCAAGAAGGCGGTAATAATTGGTAACCTAAGAATTGCTGATCGATGGTATAGGGCGCGATATAAGGGCCAATAAAAGAGAGCGCCAATAAAAATAGCACGCCATAGAAACCGATCATCGAGAGAATATCAGATGAAAAAATATTCCAGACAACCCGCGTAGGGGAAGGCATCTTCTGTTCACGATAAAAATTATCTGAGGACATACCAATCCTTATGTTTTAACGGATCCATCATTGCCCCTAAAATATCAGACAGTACGTTAACGGTAATCACTAAGGCCCCAATCAACATGACGCCAGCAGAAATAGCAGAGTAGTCTTGTTGGCGGATGGCGGTGACTAACCAACGCCCCAGTCCTGGCCAGTTAAATACCAATTCGGTCACCATGGTCAGTGTTAACATGGTAGAGAATTGTAGGCCTAATTTAGGGATAATTGGCGGGATCGCATTGTGGAAAATATGACGACGGATAATGGTAAGTCGTGATAACCCACGCGTTGCAGCCGCTTTAATGTAATTTTCACTGGCTATCTCTTCAGTACTATTTCGAACTAAACGAATGACCTCGGTAGTCGGAGCCAGAGCCAGTGTTAATACAGGTAAAATCATATGTTCGAGTACGTTTATGATCATTTGTTGGCGATAAGGTGAGTCGGAAAGCCAAGCATCAATTAATGCAAAACCTGTAACAGATTTTAGATTATAGAGAAGATCAATACGCCCAGACACTGGCAGCCAGCCTAATCGTAGTGAGAAAAACAGTGTCAAGACTAACGCTAACACAAAGACGGGTACAGAAAAGCCAAGTAATGCAAAGGTGCTGATTGCAATATCCGCGGGTTTATTTCGCCAAAAGGCGGCAATCATCCCTAAAGGAATACCGACGATCAGGGCAAACATAAAGGCTAAAATACACAATTCCATTGTTGCAGGGAACGTGTCTTTTAATTGCTCTGTAATGGGTTCGCCATTAATACTGGAAACGCCAAAATCAAAGTGGAGTAGACCATCGAAATAAAATAGATAAGCATCAATAAGCGATGCGCCGCTTAAAGGCGCATTAGGCGTGAAATAGCTGAGGCTAAAGCTCACCAAAGAGAGAAAAAAAACGGTGACTAACAGCAAAAGTAAACGACGCAGCGAATAGATGATCATGGTTACTGTTCCTGTTTATGACCTGTTTTTTGGCTATTTTCATTCATATCTCTGTACACGCCTGCAAATGAAGTATTACCAAATGCACTGATCACGAGGCCCTTCATATCAAAGCGATAGGCTTGCAAACGTAAAGAGTAAGCGAGAGGTAAAACAGGCAAATCATCGCTCAGTAGCTGTTGGGCTTGATGATAGTAATCAATACGGGCGGCAAGTTGCTCCGTTAACAGTGCTTTATGCAGTATTTCGTCAAAAGCAGGGCTGCACCAATGACTTAGGTTGGTTTGAGAAGCTATCGCGGCACAACTCAGCAAAGGACGGAAGAAACTGTCTGGGTCGTTACTGTCGGTCGCCCAACCCGCTAAAGTCATATCATGGGAGCGATCCATTAATTGGTTCTCTTGAAAACGGCCTTCGACAGAGCGAATATTCATGATAATGCCTACTTGCGCCAAATCAGCTTGGATAAGCTCAGCCATTTTTAATGGGCTAGGGTTATACGATTGTGATGAAACAGGCACCCAAAGGTCAAGTTGCAAGTTTTCCAGTCCTAGCTCTTGTAACATTTTTTTGGCTAACTCGGGGTTATAATCAGTCACTTTGGCTTGATTATCATAGGCCCAAGAAGCTCGTGGCAAAATCGAAGCGGCAGTTTCTGCTGTGCCGTAGTAGATAGATTGCATCAAACGATCATTATTAATGGCATAAGCGATGGCTTGGCGCACTTTGAGTTGGTCCAAAGGGGGCTTGCTGGTATTGAAAGCCAAATATGCGATATTCATGCCTGAACGCATTGATAGGCGTAGACGTGGGTCATCACGTAACACTGACAATTGGCTGGCGGCAGGGTAAGCCAACACATCGCATTCGCCAGTAAGCAATTTTGAGATTCTCCCCGTACCGCCTGCGCCCATATCAATAACCACTTCTTTCATGCGAGGTTCACCCTTCCAGTAGTTATCATTACGAAACAGACGGACAAATTGGCCTGCTTGATAGTCATCAAGGCGAAATGGTCCGGTGCCGACAGGGCGCCAATCAATCATCTCTTGGCGATTAATTTGAGCGAGGTGATCGGCATATTCAGCCGATAAAATAGGCGCATAGTGGGTCGCTAAGTGCCATAGAAAAGAAGCATCAGGGGCATTCAGACGGAATTCAACCGTATAATCATTTAATTTACGAATACTTTGTACGCTATTGGCAAATTGCAAACTATCAAAATAGGGGTAGTGACCGCCATTAATGTAGTGATAAGGATGATTAACTTCAAACATGCGAGCGAAGCTAAAAACAACATCATCGGCATTCATATTACGTGTTGGAGTAAACCACGGTGTTTGCTGAAATTTGACATCTTTACGCAGTGTTAATCGATAAGTTGCGCCATTATCCAGTACCTCCCAGCGTGACGCCACTTCCGGAATTAACCGATAGGTAAAAGGGTCAACATCTAGCAGGCGATCATAAATTTGCGCTGCCAAGGGGTCGACAATTAGGCCACTACTGACTAACTGGGGATTGAAAGTGGTAACAATGCCATTAACACAATAGATAAAGCCGTTTTGGCGGATGTTTTTGGGAACATCATTCGCCGCAGTATCCTGATATGACACATCGTTAGCCTGAGCGACCAGTGAAAAAGTAAATAGAAGCCAAAGAATTATTAAGCGCATAGCACTGATATCGTTAACCTTAAATATCCTATTGTAGCGTAAAAAGGGGCTGACAGGATATAAGCAAAAATAGTGTTTATTTTTAGGACAAGCAGGGCCGTCATGAATAGAAAACAGTCTGAAAAAGGAAAATAATATTATTAAAATTCATCTAATTATAATTAAATGAGAAAAAATCTCATTAAACCGCTTTACAAATGGTACTGATAACTATTATCATTCGCTTTGCCTCCTAAGCAAAAAGCTTGTGGTCAGGCATGACATTGCTCACATTGCTTCCAGTGTTTTTTTATAGCCAGCATGGGTGCTGGCTTTTTTTTATCTCAAAATAGATAGATTATACATATCAAAACGGATAAGGGTCGGCTAGTGTATTAACCCAACGGCTTGTAAATCCTTTTCTTCAACATTGCCTTGTAAAGTACACATAATTTTAACCGTGTTATTTTCCTTGTTGGCTTCGATAAAAAACAGTTTTTCAGCGGAATCACCAACAGGGATCAGGCCGCTAACTGGCGTGAGGTTTTTTTGCCAAGGTTCAGAAATCGCATTTCGCATTTTTGAATTGGCGACAAAATAGCCAGCCCCTTCAATCAGGGGGATGTGCTGAGATAAATGTTGAATGACATCTTGTTCTGGCATGGATGTTTCAAACCCCCAGTAATAAAACCTTCCCCCAATCCGGTTATTAGAAATTTCTTTATAACGCTCAAGATCAATAGCAATGGCGATAAAGTGGGTAAGTTCTAAACCATCTTTAGTGGTGTATTGCAAAGGAATATTGATGCCTGATTGACTAAATAGTTCAGCGATAGTGATATTTTGGGGGATCATTGCGAATTCTTGGTTATGTTTTATCTCTTCAAAAAAACGACTATCGCATGCAGAAAGTGCTTTTATAATACCGATTGCATGTGCAGAGTAAGTGCAACTTATCAATAAAGAGAATAAAATCATTTTTTTTATGATAGCCATTTTATACCCTCAAAAATATAGCCATAAACAGTGACAAAACGGTCAATGACAAGTAACGTATAAAATAAAAATTAAGTGATTAGCTTTCGTAATGTTAATTAAATTAAACTCAGTTAACTTGATAGCTCTACTTGCAGTTTATTTCACACTTATTAGATGTACGTATATTTACTAATCGAGATGTTAGCCATTTATCCTTTAATGTAATAGTAGAGTGATATATGAAGATTAACAATATTTAAAAAATCACATCGGCTATTTTAGTTCGGTCATTATTTATCTACTCAATTATGTTGTACACTACAAATAAAAATATACGTTCTTACTCCCCCTACGAATAATACTATTAATAGGGAGAAAAGATAGTTTATGGATTAATCACTCATTAATTGCAAATGTAGCTACTATTGCCGAGAAATAGCATTTAAGTGCTGTTAAAGACAATCATGCCATGTTCAGTCAGCTTCGTTTTGACGTTGACTGAAACGGATATTTAACACCATAAGAGATAAATAACAGAGTTTTTAATTTATTTTAGTATCATATCGATTTAATTATTAGTTGATAAATTATCAAGATTAATTTGATGTTTTTTAATTAACCCACGTAGCTGATCATAACTTAGAGATAACCGCTGAGCGGCTTTACGCTGATTAAATTGGCTCTGTTGTAAAGCTTGCTCAAGTAATTGTTTTTCACTTTGCTGCTGCCAAAGGCGTAAATCACATGGCAAAGAGGGTAATGATATTTTTTGCTCTGGTATCTTTTCAGGGTTTGAGAGGGCGGCGAGTTTCTCACCAAAAGGGTCAAAAATAATTGTTTCAACAGGCGCATCATTATCTTTATGCCGATAAACGGAACGCTCAACCACATTTTTTAATTCACGAATATTACCCGGCCACGGATATTGCTCTAACGCTTGCTGTGCTTTTGGACTAAAGCCGCTGAAATATGGGCGTTTGAGTTCACCACACATTGCGATGGCAAAATGTTCGGCTAAGAGCATGATATCGGACACTCGCTCACGTAAAGGTGGAATACGGATCACTTCAAAGGCTAACCTATCAAGTAGATCTGCCCGAAAGCGGCCCTCTTTTGCCAATTCAGGTAAATTTGCATTTGTCGCACACACTAAACGCACGTTGACTTTCAGAGATTGACTGCCACCAACACGTTCAAGTTCGCCATATTCAATAACACGAAGAAGCTTTTCTTGTACGGACATAGGCGCAGTAGCAAGTTCATCGAGGAACAGCGTGCCTTTATCCGCCCGTTCGAAACGACCTTGATGGCGTTTTTGAGCGCCCGTAAATGAGCCTGCTTCGTGGCCAAATAATTCAGAATCTAGCAAATTCTCATTGAGTCCACTGCAATTTAGGGAGATAAAGGGTTCTTGCCAACGAGGAGAAAGGTAGTGTAGGCGATCGGCAATTAGCTCTTTACCTGTACCGCGCTCACCAATGACTAATATGGGTTTATTTAGTTGAGCCAGTTCAGACGTCCGTTCAAGTACATCTAAAAAGTTAGATGAGTTACCAATAATTGTATCATTAGTGTTTTTCATGGTTATTTTTACCAATAGTTGGTTTTGTTGGCCTATTTAAAATATAGTCTAGATTGACGCTAATGAATACAAAAATAATTTATTGGTTATAATTCAAATTGTTATGTATTTTTATGAAAGTTGGCACGCTGATTGCAATAAATTAATCGTAATAGAACGAATGTCCTTGTCACAACGTTATGTGGCGGATGAAAACAGTTAAACGGAGCATCACGTATTGGTTGGAAGCCAAAATCGGGTTGAGGCTCTACTGAATGATAAAATCCATCAAGAGGAAATAAATAATGGGTATTTTTTCACGTTTTGCCGATATCATTAATGCAAATATCGCATCTTTGCTGGACAAAGCAGAGGATCCGCAAAAAATGATCCGCCTGATGATTCAGGAAATGGAAGACATGCTAGTTGAAATCCGTTCGACATCGGCTCGTACTTTAGCAGAGAAAAAAGGTTTAGAGCGTCGTATCGAAATGGGCGAAAAGCAAGTTGCTGATTGGCAAGAAAAAGCGGAATTGGCTCTTGTGAAAGATAAAGAAGATCTTGCGCGTGCCGCATTGATTGAAAAGCAAAAAGTCAACTCAATGGTTGATACCTTAAAACATGAGCTTATTATTGTTGAAGAGACGCTAACGCGCTTGAAAGGTGAAATCACTGAGCTTGAAAATAAATTGCAAGAAACGCGCGCTAAACAGCAATCCATGATGGTGCGTTTAGAAGCGGCACAATCTAGCCGTAATGTTCGTCGTCAACTCGATAGTGGTAAGTTAGACGAAGCAATGGCACGTTTTGAGCAGTTCGAACGCCGTATTGACCATATGGAAGGTGAAGCTCAGAGCTACGGTATTGGTAAACAAAAATCATTGGAACAACAATTTGCTGAATTGAAAGCAGATGATGAAATTAGTGAACAATTAGCGGCATTAAAGGCTAAAATCAACACTAATAAAGAACAGTAATTTTGTAATCCCTAAACCTTAGCGTAGCGAATGGCTGCGCTAGGGAAGCGGATACCACCATTTGATATAAGGAAATGTGATGGGCTATGTTTTTCTGTCTCTCGTACTGATTGTTTTTCTCATTTTTATTCTGCCGTTTTGGTTGTGGTTACACTACAACAAACAGAATAACAGGCAGGGGAGCCAGCTAACAGAAAATGAAATCCAACGTTTAACTCAGCTTGCAGAGCAGACACAACGTATGCAACAGCGCATTAAAACGTTGGAAGATATTCTGGATGCGGAACATCCTAATTGGAGGCAAAAATAATGACCGATTTTCGCAATCGCCAATTATATCGATTAACTGACCGTCGTGTTTTTGGCGGAGTGTGTGCCGGTATCGCACAATTTTTTGATTTACCGGTTGCCTTAGTCAGGGTGATTGCCATATTGGCACTCTTTATGAGCTTCGGGTTAACACTGGTCTTATATATCGTCATGTGTTTTGTGCTACCTAAAGCTCCAAGTGGTTATCAAGGTCAAGATGTTAGTGTTGAAGTTTCAAAACTATTTAATGAAATTGATGCACAGTTAAAATCAGGTGAACTACGCTTACGCCAAATAGAGCGCTATGTCACCTCAGATACCTATACCGTTAATAGTAAGTTTCGTCATTTATAATTAATGTGCGCCCTCACATTTCGGGGAATAAGACTTTTGTTTTATTCCCTAAAATGTCTATCCAACGCTTAAATTCATGCGGTGGCACTATGCAAACGAATATTAAACGTAAACTCAAACAACAAGCCAAAAAACAAGCACTCAGTAAAGGGTTGAAGATAGTTGCAACACTTGCCATAACTTATGGACCAGGAGGTATTCTTGGTAAAATACTCAAAATAGTAGGCAGTAAGTGGGTCATCGGTTATTTAACAAAACGGATAGTAAAATAATCGTATAAAATACAGTGGTTATTGATTGAACCGTATAAAAACAAATTGCACTCAACAAATTAGTGATGCTGAATTTATGCTAAATTAGGCATCAATAATATTTGAGCGAGTGGGAGAAATATGAAACGGCTGCAAAATGAATTGACGGATTTGGTGAATCGTAGTGTCGATCGCCATGTTAGGCTCGCCGTAACTGGGCTGAGTCGTAGTGGAAAGACAGCATTTATTACTTCTCTTGTAAATCAGCTATTAAATGTAAATAGTGGTGCGCGTTTACCGCTATTTTCAGCCGCACGAGATAACCGTTTACTGGGTGTAAAACGGATACCGCAACGCGATTTTTCGATCCAGCGCTTTACGTATGATGAAGGGATCGCACAATTATATGGTCATCCCCCTCAATGGCCAACGCCGACACGCGGTGTCAGTGAAATACGCTTGAAATTACATTATCGCTCAGAAGACTCATTTTTTCGTCATTTTGTTGATAACTCTTCTTTATATCTGGAAATTATCGATTATCCAGGGGAATGGTTACTCGACCTTCCTATGCTTGATCAAAGCTACTTAGAATGGTCTTCTCAAATGAAGACCTTACAAAAAGGGGAGCGAGGTAAGCTTGCGCAAGCATGGTTAACATTATGTGAGTCATGTGACCCACTCGCACCCGCCGATGAAAATTTACTCGCGGCAATTTCCACGGCCTACACCACGTATTTAGAAGAGTGTAAAGCGCAAGGCCAACATTTTATTCAACCCGGACGTTTTGTACTTCCAGGGGAGCTTGCTGGAGCGCCAGCATTACAGTTTTTTCCATGGCCGAATATCGAAAAATATGGTGAGAAAAAACTGGCGCAAGCCGATAAGCATACCAACATTGGTATGCTACAGCGTCGCTATCAATATTACTGTGAGAATGTTGTAAAAGGCTTTTATAAAGACCATTTTCAACGGTTTGATCGGCAAATTGTTCTGGTGGACTGTTTACAACCTTTAAACAGTGGTCCGGACGCATTTAACGATATGCGCATGGCTCTGACACAGCTAATGCGTAGCTTCCATTATGGTAAACGAACGCTACTAAGACGTATGTTTTCCCCCTGCATAGATAAGCTGCTATTTGCTGCAAGTAAGTCTGACCATGTCACGCCAGATCAACATGCTAACCTAGTGTCGTTATTACAGCAGTTGGTCCAAGAGGCTTGGCAAAACGCAGCATTCGAAGGAATTAGCATGGATTGTATTGGTCTTGCGTCTATCCAAGCCACAGAGAGTGGTATTGTTGATTATCAAGGTGAAAAGCTGCCAGCATTAAAAGGGGAACGTTTGAGCGATGGTCAATTGATGACATTCTATCCAGGGGAGGTTCCAAAAAGGCTTCCGAGTGAAGTCTTTTGGCAAAAGCAGCGGTTTGAGTTTGAAAACTTCCGTCCTCGGCAAACACCGTTAGATCAGCCGTTACCTCATATTCGGATGGACAGTGCACTGGAGTTCTTGTTGGGAGATAAATTGAAATGAATGAACCAATCAAACAACGAGTTGATTTTTCCGAAGAAGATATAGCAGCAGAGGCTGAAAAACTCAGAAAAGCACGCCACTTTGATCCGCAAGAGCAACATAAATTTACGCCCGTAGAAATTGAGGCCGAGCAAGATGAGCAAGAAGGTGAGGTTGAAAGTTTAATTAACGAAGCGCTTAAGCCTAAAAGGAGTTTCTGGCGTAGGCTAGTCGGAACGGCAGTTGGGATTTTTGCTGTGAGTGTGATGGCTCAGTTAGGTATCTGGATCCACACGTCATGGGTCACGCAAGATTGGACTGCATTGGGTACAGCAGCCGCAGGAGGACTAATTGTCGTTGCAGGTGTCGGATCAATTGCCACAGAATGGCGGCGTCTATATCGCTTAAAAGAGCGGGCTCAAGAGCGTGATATTGCAAGGGAATTGCTACACAGCCATGGCATGGGGCAAGGGAAAGTTTTTTGTGAAAAACTGGCAAAACAGTCGGCACTTTCGGAGCAGCATCCCGCAGTGCAACGTTGGCAGGCTACGATACAGGAAACACACAATGACCGTGAAGTGGTTGAGTTGTATAGCAAATTAGTTCAGCCGATTCTTGATGAACAAGCACGTAAAGAGATCAGCCGCTCGTCGGCCGAGTCTGCTCTGATGATTGCGGTCAGCCCACTTGCCATTGTTGATATGGCATTTATTGCATGGAGAAATATTCGCTTAATTAATAGAATTGCTGCAATTTACGGCATTGAATTAGGGTATTACAGCCGCATTCGACTCTTTCGAATGGTATTAATTAACATTGCTTTTGCCGGAGCGTCAGAGCTGATCCGTGAAGTGGGTATGGACTGGTTATCGCAAGATATTACGGCTCGTTTATCTACTCGTGCCGCACAAGGCATTGGTGCAGGGCTATTAACCGCCAGATTAGGGATTAAAGCGATGGAGTTGTGTCGCCCATTGCCGTGGATTGATGATAAACCGCGTTTAGCTGATTTCCGAGGGCAACTGCTGAGCCAAATAAAAAATGCGGTTCCGAGCAAAAAAGACGCTAAATAAAAGTCTCATCGCTGGCAGGTGTGATTGACAGTAAAGTACACTTGCCAGCCTAAAAACAGAAAGTGGTTATCTCTACAACCATCCCTGATTATTACTTATTGTCGTAATAGCAATTTTGCCATTTTCCCACGTTGTAAATTATTAGTGTCAACAATATGTGACACATGTGCTGTATTCTTACCGTAAATCAAGCTAAAATATTAGATCTATATTGTTTCTGCTAAAGGTTTTTATCCATGCGCCTCGAAGTGACTTGCCAAGACCGTATCGGTCTAACTCGTGAATTGCTTGATTTATTGGTCCTACAGAATATTGATCTTAAAGGCATTGAAATATCGGCGCAGAGACGGATATACCTCAATTTTACGCCTGTTGATTTTCAGGTGTTTAGCACGTTAATGGCAGAAATTCGTCGTATTAATGGCGTAATTGATGTACGTCGTATCTTTTTCATGCCGTCTGAGCGGGAGCATAAGGCGGTGTGGGCGCTATTAAACTCATTCCCTGAACCAGTTTTATCCATCGATAATAAACTAAACATTGAATTGGTTAACCCAATGTCATTACAAATTTTTGGCGTGGATGAAACCAAGATAAAACAAAAGACTTTCTCGCAACTGGTTAGTAACCATGGTTTACAACGTTGGTTTGAGCGAGAAGAGCCTGAAGCTTATACGGAAAGAGTAACCGTAAAAGGAAATGACTATTTAATGCAAGTCACGCCAATCATCTTAGCGGATGAAAATGGCAAGTCACACTGTACTGGTGCTGTTTTATTACTAAAATCAATAGCGATATTAGAAAAACAGCGCAAGCAAATTGTGGGTGCAGATGTGGATGGTTTTGACCTTATCGTTGCCAGTAGCCCCGCCATGTCACATGTTGTCGAACGTGCTAAACGTATCGCAATGTTAGATGAGCCTTTATTGTTAGTTGGGGAAACGGGAACAGGTAAAGATATGCTAGCCAAAGCGTGTCATTTGCATAGTGCACGCGGTAGTGCGCCATTTTTAGGGCTGAATTGTGCTTCAATGCCTGATGATGTGGTCGAAAGTGAATTGTTTGGTTATGCAGCAGGGGCATATCCGAATGCCTTAGATGGGAAAAAAGGGTTCTTTGAACAGGCAAACGGTGGCACGGTATTATTGGATGAAATTGCGGAAATGTCACCGCAAATGCAGATAAAACTATTGCGTTTTCTGAATGATGGAACATTTAGGCGCGTCGGTGAAGAGCGAGAAGTGAAAGTGGATGTGCGGGTCATTTGTGCCACACAAAAGAACCTGCCAGAGCTCGTTGCACAGAAAAAATTTAGGGAAGATTTATATTATCGCTTAAATGTTTTGAGCTTAACTATTCCTCCTTTACGTGAAAGACAAGAAGATATCTTGCCGCTAACCGAAGTTTTTGTCGCGAATTTTTCTAAAGAGTTAAATATCCCTAAACCTCGATTAGCACCTTCCTTAGTTGATTATCTAAGCCGCTATTATTGGCCTGGTAATGTAAGGCAGTTACGAAATGCCATTTATCAAGGCTTAACTCAATTAGAAGGGGATGTCCTCAATTCACATGATATTGATTTGCCAGAAATAGACAATTTACCAACGGTGGCTGTTGACTCTTTAAATGGTTCGTTAGATGAAATAACAAAACGTTATGAGGCATCGGTACTCGCACGTTTATATCGTGATTATCCAAGTACACGGAAGTTGGCAAAACGCCTTGACGTTTCCCATACCGCGATTGCGAATAAGTTACGCGAATATGGATTGAGCCAGAAAAAAGAGCAAGAATAACTTTTTTTGATGAGAAATGTGATCGTTGGCGATGATTTCATCACTGCGGGTATCTTTTAGCACAAAAAGCAAACTATACTGAGAATAACTGGATATTCATTTGAAAAACGTTAAAGCTGTATTTTGATTGATGATAACCGATATCGCAAGGCCGCCCGTGTGCCTGCAAGGAGTTGCTATGGATCAATTCGCTCTTAACTTTATTGTGAATACAAAACTACGTGAGTATCTCAATCAACGTCATTATAAAAATGATATGTTTGAGTCAGCGGCCTCGGCTGCTGAGTTATATTTGATGAATAGAGCGGCAGCCCGCTATTTAGAAAAACGCCATCGTTTCACATGGGAAGCCCTTGTTAAAAATGGCAATAAACCCCGTGATCTTATTATTGATATCCTCACATCCTCATGCCCCGCAAATAAAGAGCAGGCAATGAAAATCCTCAGTTGTTGTTCTCACTCGTTAGTCAATATGATGAGCGAAAATAAACTGTTTGCGAGTTTAGTGAATGCTAAACAGGGCAAGCCACTGAATTGGCTCTATGTGGAATAGTTGATGGGAATAAGCAGCCAGTTTTTAGGCTGGCTGCTATTGAGGATTACTTCAATGCAGCAAGTGCTTTGTCATAATCAGGTTCTTCAGTGATCTCTGGAACTAACTGGCTATAAATCACTTTATCATTCTCGTCTAATACGACAACAGAACGTGCTGTTAACCCTTTTAGTGGGCCACTCGTCATCGCAACGCCATAGTTTTTGGCAAACTCAGGGTGACGGAAAGTAGAAAGAGTGACAACGTTGTCTAAACCTTCTGCGCCACAAAAACGTGCTTGTGCAAAAGGCAAGTCAGCAGAAATACACAGAACAACAGTATTGTTGAGGTCATTGGCGAGTTGGTTAAATTTGCGTACAGATGCAGCGCAAACACCAGTATCAACACTTGGGAAAATGTTCAGAACTTTACGTTTACCTTTGTAACTTTCCAATGTTGCTTCAGAAAGGTCTTTAGTCACTAAGGTAAATGCTTTTGCTTGATGGCCAGGCTGTAAAAATACACCATCAACGGTGACTTCATTACCTTTTAACTTGACGGACTGTGACATATTATTTTCTCCCATATATGAGCAAGTTTGTGAAACTACGAATATTATTATTGATGAGCTTGCTAGCGACCAAGCTAGCACTAGATGAATTCAATAGCAACATAACACAACCAATTTGCTTTGATTGCTAATTAAGTGCTTATCTCATTATTTTAAATCAAGTGATTTTCCATGGGGAAAGCACAATACCTAGAAAGGGTTAAAGTGGTGAGAAAAGAGTCTGTCATCGGAAACAGATTAGAGCAGAGTATATAGATTTTTAAACAATGAAAGAATATGATGCCTAAAGGGTTCTTGGTCGTTTTGTGAAGCCATCAACCTCTAGCTAAGATATTTTATTAGTCATAATATGTAGAATATCTTTTATATTTGCTTAGCTGATTTTTCGGTCTCGTAGCACGAAATTGTCAGTTAACCTTATTTGCTAATACGACAGAATCCCAAAATGCATAAACGCTCACTTTCATCTTTAGCTATTATTTTTACAGCGATGTTTACCGCTGCTCCTGCTGTTTCGGCTGTTATTCCTGCTGGTACAGTACTGGCAGAAAAGCAAGAGGTGACCCGTCATCTAAAAGATGAACCGGCATCCTTAGATCCGATAAAGTCTGTTGGGCTGACTGAAGCTCAGGTTATGCGTGATTTATTCGAAGGGTTGGTTAATCAAGATAGCCATGGGAAACCTATCCCCGGCGTTGCGCAAAGTTGGAGCACGACGGATAATAAAACGTGGATGTTTAAGCTACGTCCTGATGCGCGTTGGTCAAATGGTGACCCTGTGACAGCCGACGATTTTGTATATAGCTGGCGTCGGTTAGTTATGCCTGAAAATACCTCACCGTTTGCGTGGTTTGGTGCCCTTGCTGGTATTAATAATGCACAACAAATTATTGATGGGAAATTACCTGCCGACCAACTGGGGGTAGAAGCCATTGACAAACGAACCCTTAAAATTACGCTTGATAAGCCAATTCCTTATTTCCCATCCTTAACGGCTAACTTTAGCTTATTCCCTGTTCATGCTAAGACGGTCGAAAAATATGGGGCGGATTGGATTAAAGTTGGTAATTTAGTGGGTAATGGTGCATTTATATTATCGGATAGAATGGTTAATGAAAAAATTGTGTTAACACCAAATCCATTCTACTGGGATCATGCAAATACTGTGATCACAAAAGTGACTTTTGTTCCTATCAACCAAGAGTCAAATGCAACAAATCGCTATTTAGCGGGGGATTTGGATATTACAGAATCTTTCCCTAAACAACGTTATCAAAAATTACTGGCAGATATTCCTAATGAGGTTTTCACACCTGACCAATTAGGCACTTATTACTATGCATTTAATACACAAAGAGCGCCAACTAACGATGCTCGTGTGCGTAAAGCCTTATCAATGACGATTGATCGTAATTTGATTGCTAAAAAAGTATTAGGTACAGGGGAAAAGCCAGCAAATCGTTTTACGCCAGACGTGACAGCCGGATTCAAACCGCAAAAAGGGATGTATGATAATGCTTCCCAAAAAGAGTTAGATGAAAAGGCAAAAGCGCTATTGCATTCAGCAGGCTATGGGCCTAATAACCCGTTAAGATTGGTTCTTCTGTATAATAGTTCGGAAAATCACCAAAAAATTGCCATTGCTGTGGCTTCAATGTGGAAGAAAAAATTGGGGGCTGAAGTTAAGCTAGTCAACCAAGAATGGAAAACCTATATTGACAGCCGCAATACGGGGAACTTTGACGTCATTAGGGCATCTTGGATAGGTGATTTTAATGAACCCTCTACCTTCTTATCGTTATTAACCGCTCAACACAGTGGCAATATCCCCAAATTTAATAGCAAAAGATATGATGAGGTGATGGCTTCGGCGAGTATTGAGACAAACGAAGAGTTGCGTAACCGTTATTATAATCAAGCGGAAGAAATAATCGCTCAAGAAGCACCGATTGCCCCAATATATCAGTATACGAATGGGCGTTTGATTAAGCCATGGTTAAAAGGGTATCCAATAGAAAACCCTGAAGATGTGGCATACAGCCATAGTTTTTATATTATTGAACACTAACGCCATACGCAGCCTATATATTTTTATATGGGCTGTTTTTTGGGGTGTAAAAAAGAAAAAGCTCCTTCCGCTGGAGAGACAGAAGGAGGACCAAAAAAGGAATAAACACTACAAAGTGAATACTAATGTAGTCCGATGTTAATTTATTGTTCTTTTGTGGCAAAGTAATGTTGGTATTTAGCAAAAATGGCGGTTGCAAAACAAATCGTTCGCTTTTACTGACTATACTTTCATTTTAACGCATTATTCTTACGTATTATCTGATAGCTATCTGTTAATTAAACAAAATTTTATATGTTACGTCGAATAAGCGAAGAGAATATACTCGCTTTGATGTGTCATATTAATATAGGCGTTAGGCTGGATAGTGGGGACTTGCGAATTTTGTTATGACTACCATGATGAATAGATAATAAGCAGGCATGGTGAAAATATGGAGAATAATAAATATTCTAAATGAGATTTAACAGTACCATACTGATATTTCAAGCTTTGGTAGGGCTTATTTGAGATAAGCTAATAAGCAAAAATAGGCGTTATTCAACCTATATTTTATGTTACCTATATATTCAATCTAATCTAAGATATTTCTTATATTATCGATACGATAAAACCGTGAATTGGGCCAACGCTATTTTTCACCTTGATATTTCCGGCATATTCCCTCTATGCTATAACGATAACTGGCTTAAAAGGAAGGAGATAACGGCATGGCGTTGATTTATGGCTCATTATTTCAGAGTTCAAACCCTGTACATGCATTCCAATTAAATGGAGAGGGTGGATTTATTCCCCTTGATGTTAACGCGAGTGCCACTCAACAATCTCCTTTTTGGCTACATTATGATTATAAAAATCGAGAAAGTGAGCAATGGATCCAAAACTCAGAGCTGTTTAGCGAACAAGTTAAAGCCGCGCTTTGTGGCCATGCAGGTCGTTGGCGAATTTTGAGAGTTGGCGATGGCATTTTATTAACATTGCAAACGTTGAACACTAATGCAGGCCAGCGCCCTGAACAGCTAGTCGCTTTCCGTGTTTTTATTAACAGTCGATTGATTATTTCAAGTCGCCATAGAAAAGTAAATTCGCTCGATTCAGTTATTATTGACTTACAAGAAGGGGTTGGTGCGCAAAGTACCGGAGATTGGCTGGTGGAAGTTGCGGATGCGATTACTGATGAAATCAGCGATTTTACCGATACTTTACATGAACGTTTAATTGGGATGGAAGATACCATTTTGAATGGTGAAATCCCTGAGCGCGGTGAACTTGCGTTATTACGCAAACAAATTATTGTGATACGTCGCTATATGGCACCACAGCGGGATATGTTGGCGCGTTTGGCGACAGAAAAGCTATTATGGATTGATGATACCGATAGGCGGCGGTTGCAGGAAATTTCCGATCGTTTAGGGCGTTGTATTGAGGATTTGGATGGTTTTGTTTCGCGTACAGCAATTATGTCTGATGAAATCACCAATATGATGACCGAAATGATGAACCGTCGTATTTATACGATGTCACTACTTGCGATGATTTTTTTACCAACAACTTTTTTAACAGGGTTATTTGGGGTCAATTTAGCAGGTATTCCTGGCAGTGAATTTAGGTTTGCATTCAGCGTATTTTGTCTCTTATTGGCGGTATTAATTGGTACTGTTTTTTGGTGGTTGAGAAAAAGCCGTTGGCTTTAAAAAGAAAGTTATCTGTGTTAACCCACCCTTGTTTGAGATAAATCAATAAAAGGTACGTTGATTTGGGGCACTATTAATTCCGCAGGTGAATGCAACGTTGAGCGATGAACGTTGTGCTCCATAATTGTAGTTTTTCTCATATTGAGTTCTTGTACAGAATAATTGACCACTGTAATGCCGATGTATATTGCATCGGCTTTTTTTTATTCTAAATTTACCTTCAATCCATTCACATTGTAGAGAATGCAAAACGGATATTTGTTGGGGTAGCGACATTCAGGTGCGCAGCATGATACAAATAAGCATCTTGCCACCTTCATACAAAGTGATGGTGGCAATGGCGTTATTTCACCTCAATAACATTCAGGCGTTCCGCAGTAAATTCAGGTCTATCGTCATCATCAATTTGGTGTTGTGTGGGGATTTCTTCTCGATCAAATGCTAAATCGCCACCATTGATGACGGTATCGCCATGAGCGACATTTTTAAAATCAAACAACTCAGTATCACATAAGTGAGAGGGAACGACATTTTGAGTGGCTCTGAACATCGTTTCAATACGACCTGGGTAGCGTTTATCCCAATCACGTAGCAGATCTTTAATTACTTGACGCTGTAAATTAGGTTGTGAACCACAAAGATTACACGGAATAATTGGAAATTCTTTTGCTTGGGCGTAACGCTCAATATCTTTTTCTCGGCAATAAGCTAAAGGGCGGATCACAATATGTTTACCGTCATCGCTCATTAATTTAGGTGGCATACCTTTTAGTTTTCCACCGTAAAACATATTTAGAAAAAGAGTTTGTAAGATATCGTCGCGATGGTGGCCTAGTGCGATTTTAGTTGCGCCTAATTCTGTTGCGGTACGATATAAAATGCCTCTACGTAAACGGGAGCATAGTGAGCATGTTGTTTTCCCTTCTGGGATTTTCTCTTTTACAATCCCATAGGTATTCTCTTCAACAATCTTGTACTCGATTCCGAGGTTTTCAAGGTATTCGGGGAGAATATGCTCGGGGAAACCGGGTTGTTTTTGATCTAAGTTAACAGCAACCAACGAGAAAGAGATCGGTGCACTTTTTTGCAGGCTTTGCAAAATAGAAAGTAGGGTATAACTGTCTTTACCACCAGATAGGCAGACCATAATCCGATCGCCATCTTCAATCATGTTGAAGTCGGCAATGGCTTGCCCTACATCGCGGCGCAATTTTTTTTGTAGCTTGTTAAAGTTATATTGTTCTTTCTGTGCGTTCATTTTCTACTGTTCTGTATCGTTGCTGATTATTGTTTAATTCAATGATTTTTAAGTTTTTTGTTTTTAATTGTCCTCATTGCCTATCATCTTGCTGTATCTTTTGTATAAGAAATAAGGCGCTTTATGGATGCGGGCAATAAACTCACTAACAAAAAACTTAAGGCAATCCTCGGTAAGGAAATTGCTAAGCCAGCCATAATAGCAGATGGACGAGGTCTTTCGATACAGGTAAGTCAAAATTGATCCATTTTAATAAATGAGGAGCTTTAGTAATGGAAGATAACTCAATTATTGTGGTGTTCATAACATAATGAAAAATCAGATATTATAGTCAAAAGCTCAAACTCAAATCTGTTAAATCCTAGAATCTTTAGGTATCGTAGCAACGCGCATTACAACCTCTAAAAAGCGTGGTTTTCATAGTGATAGAGGTACTTATATATCAATAAATTATATCGGTTGGCATGCGATAATGGCGGCATTAGTGACGGAGATTAGTTAGCCAAGGTATGTATGAATCTAGCCATAAAACAAATTGCATTAACACAACAGATAAAGCGATAACCCGCCATATCGATGGTTTTATCCATGTCATGCAAGATAGAAATAGAATCACAATAATGGATAAAAAAATCCTGACAAATAAAACGACTAACATAAGTGAATAGGCATGATTTACATCTAGCACTCGATATTTAAACACAAGTATCGAGGCAAACGTCATACTAGGAAGGATCAACATCCAAATCAGGAAAAATACAATGGCTAATGAATACCGACTTGTGCAGTATTTATGTAATTTACTCACCCAATACCCCAGATAAAAAATCAACTTAAGTTATATATTAAATAAATAAAGATTAAATGTCATCAAAAGTGTATTCAATGGTGATTAGTGAATAAAAAGTAGATTTTTCATTGGCTGATGCTGTTATGGCGCTTATCAGTCAAGCATAGGGTTTTTGACATCGTGTGTCGGTAAGAAATCAAAAATATTGGCTGCCACCATAAAGTGGTTTAGCTTTGATGTTGCGATTGGATTAGAATAAATTTTAGGGCAGTGAAAAATTATTAACGCATTAAAAAACAGCTAGAAATTCACAGTATATCTCGTTGATATTTTGATAATGCATTGCTTTATCAATTAGATATTAAAAAATACGATGGCATAGTTGCTAATAAAAGTAGCAATAACACATTAATATTGAGCGATTATTACTGTTTTTTTTGTAAAGCGCATGCTTGTTAACTTATTTAACTCATATTGTTAAATTTTATTATTCATCTAAAACTATTAATTATTAAATTTACTAGCTAGTCTTTATCATAAAATGATCATTAGAATAATACTAAGAATAACAAAAAATTAAATAACATTGGAAACAGTAGGGCGTTTAGCCCTGCTGTATATTCAGGGGGGAAGGAAGGACAGTCAATATCTATATCCAAGTTGGTTTTCCTGGTTTTTCAAAAACTTCAAGCAAATGTTTAATATCCACATCCAGTATACTAGAAACAATCATTAGGTGTTCCACATAAATAGAGACGCTTCCTTCTTCATATTGAATATAGTTTCGTTCTGATATTTTTAATGCAGCAGCCATGGCTTCTGTAGAGATACCTCGGGATGTACGTAGTTTTCTAATATAGTTGCCTAAAGCGATTCCTCTAAAGTTTGGTTGCTTCATGAGTCAATTATCCATAGCGTAAAATGTAAGGCTATTATCAGAAATAATATGATTAATTCAATAGTATTATTCTGCTAAAAAAGTGTATTTCATAAAGTCAAAATAATCATATGGAAATTTTATATTTATCTAATAGTGAATTTGGCGATAAATGAATCTAAAAAATGTCAGATTTGTACAGTTATAGATATTAAAACTAATATCACTGGATAAATAATTTTTCTTAACATAAGAAAAGTTAAGTAAATCCACTTAGTGCATGGTAAGAAATGACGAAAAATGAGGTAAATACAATTAAAAGTAAAAACGATAAATCTATCCCACTTTATCTGTTTCAAAAATAGAAGGTCTATTATCAATAAAGTATTTAACCTCATAAGATCACCTTACTCTATTTTGAGCTAATAATAGTAAGGTGCTATTTTCAAGGAAATAAATATTTATTATTCGCTTAAAGCAAAATCAACAGCTTTTTGAGCATGTAAAGCCGTTGTATCAAAAATAGGTACCGATGTATCATTTTGATCTACCAATAGCGTGATCTCTGTGCAACCCAAAATGATCCCTTCCGCGCCATTTTCAACCAGTGATGCCATAATTCGTTGATATTGCTTTTTAGATCCGGTAGTGATTTTTCCTAGGCACAGCTCTTGATAAATGATGTCATGAACAATTTTTCTATCTTGGTCGTTAGGTGTGAGCACAGATAAATTGTATTTTTCATGAAGACGATCTTTATAAAAAGGTTGCTCCATCGTAAAAGCCGTACCTAATAAACCGATTTTTCTAATGCCTGAATTGATAATGCGTTCGCCAGTCGCATCAGCAATATGCAGTAAAGGAATATTAATGTTATTCTCAATTTGCTCGGCAACTTTGTGCATTGTATTAGTACAAAGTACAACAAAGTCAGCACTTGCTTGCTCTACGTTTTTTCCTGCCTGCGCAAGGTATTGACCCGCAAGCTCCCATTGCCCTGCCGATTGCATATGTTCTATTTCAGCGAAATCGACACTATATAAAGCGATTTTTGCTGAATGAAGACCGCCAAGCTGTTGCTTGATGCCTTCATTAATCTGCCGGTAGTAAAGCAAAGTTGATTCCCAACTCATTCCCCCGATTAAACCAATTGTTTTCATATCCGTTTCTCCATTATATTTTTTATAGCTAAGAATACTTCTATAACAACTATTTTTTTAGGGCAATAGATTATTTAAGCTATTAAAATAACAAGTAGAAACTCTTAGATAAATTAAAAAAATAAAATGAAATGACAAAAAAAGAATAATTACGGATGAATCTTATGTATCAAAAAATGAGATTTGTCATGATATCGCCGAGAGGTAAGAACCTCTCAAAGCGATTTAAGGAGAAAAAATGCGTAAAGTTATTTCAGTTTCGGCTATAGCACTTGTTTCTGCATTAACAGCGTCATCTGCTTTTGCGGCAAAAACGGACACTTATAAGTGTGAAGATCAAAAAATTAGGGTTTCATTCCCTGATGAAAATACCGCTGTGATGCTTTATAGCGATGAACTTATCGTGTTAAAAAGCGCTCCAGCAGCAAATGGCGCTCGTTATGTTGGCGAAAACATGCAGTTGTGGTCTCATGGGAAGAATGAGTTTAATTTAGCCACAATTTCTGAAGATGATGTTGTTAACAATCGCATTACTGATGATAAAGGCCGTACTTGTAAATTAGTCAAATAATTAATGGAGTGTGCTAATTTATTTAGCACACTCTACTTTACTAATTATCGGTTATTGAAATTAAGGGATATTGGGGTCTAAATATAATTTAGCGGCAGGACGCGTTAATACTTGCTGATAATATTGTGAAATAGCAGGGGTGTTTGGCCTAATAATCGGTGTAAGCAACCAGCGATGTATAGAGAGTGCTAGAGTAATATCAGCTACCGTAAATTGTTTTCCATTAATAAAATTACCATTTTTTTCAAGCTCTGCTTCAAGCAGCAGCATTTTACTGTTCCACTCATCAGTACTTTTAGCTATCAATTCAGGGTACTGAATAAAACTATCACTTTTCCGAACAAGTGCCATAAAAGCAGCACGCCATGCGCTGTTTAGTTCAGTTGCTTGCCAATCCATCCATTTTTCAACGTCTGCTTTTTCTTCTGGGCTTTCAGGTAGTAGATCAAAGCGTTGTGCTTTGGTGGCAATATAGCGGCAAATTGTATTACTTTCCCACAAAATACCATTTTCGTGGATTAATACGGGGACGAGCCCATTAGGATTAAGCTTAAGATAATCAGCAGATTTTAGGCTTAACTCATCTCCCCATTGTGGCTCATGAATGAAGGGAAGTTGAGCTTCTTGTGCAGCCCACAGGACTTTGCGAACATTGATTGATGTGGTACGACCTAGGATCTTTAGCATAACGGCCTCGAAAAGCATCAATAAGAAATAATGGGAATAACATAGCTCTATAGGAAGCGCAATTTAAATGTGGTGATATCAGCTAAAAGCGCCATTATTGCTAATGGCGACGATGAAACGATGCCTATACGTATTGTAGTAGGCGTACACAAGAGTTAACTTTGAATAATACCATTGATGGTGGTAGGAAGAGGTTGATCAGTTAGTTCAATATGCTGTGATGAGACTCGTTGCCCTTTAACATATAACTCTGCTTTTACTGGCTCTAAGCGACGTTCAATATTAATGTGGAACTTATTCATTAACTGGCTAATAAATCGGTGTTGATCAAGTTGATATTGTTTTACCTCACCATTACGTAGCGTCACTGCAAGATATGGTTTAGTCGTATCGATAGTATCGTTGTTGTATACCATCCCATAAGAGCCTTCTAACGCAGGGTAGATATAGCTTTTTAATTGATTTTGTGGGTCATAAAAACCGACTAAAGTGACAACCGGAACGCCTTGTTTTACGGGTTTTTGAATGAAGGTTAATTCAGAGGACGGCTCCCATGAATCTCCATTTGAAATATAATACACTTTTGTATTATGGCTGATTATCTGCTTATTACCATTAACATGTAGTTTAATACTCCATTGAGAAGTGCAATCTATCTCAATCACTTTATTTTTATTGCTGTGATCCGCTTGAGGTAGATAAATATTGGGTGGGTAGTGAGAATTATAACTCTCTATTTTTATATGGTCATTTTTATTAAGTAGCGCTGATAAAGTTGTCTCCGTAACATCTTGATTATCTACTATTGGTACATCTACAAAAGAAATATTTTTTGTATGAGGAGGCAGGTACTCTTGCATTGTTTGTGTATTGGGATCCCACTTTTGATAACCTGTTGACGATGTTTTGCTAAATATTGCAGAGTTCTCGAAAAAATGTTGAATAGCTTGAGCCGTTGTTGGGGTATGTAATGTGTACGCATTGTACGCTTTATCGTATAGCTCACCACCAGACATAGCATCTTTTAGCATTGCATGTTGCATATAGGGTTCTGCTTTTTCTGCATTAGGATCACGCGCATCTAAAACCGTGTACTTATTTGTTTTCTTTTTTTCAAAGTTAGGAATAAAAAAGTTGTTGTCGGCATCCCATCCCCATGTCGAATTAGGTTTATCGGGGGTTGCATGAACACCGCCTTTAAATCCCTTAAAGTAATGACCAATCTTATAATTATGACCCAGTTCATGACTAAATTCATTATCTACGGTATTGTATAATGTGGCTTTTCCCGCTCCTCCTGACCAACCGTGCTCTTGTAAACCATTTTTATATATACCACGGGAATTATGTATCGTAATTTGTGCGGTAGGTAAGTAGTTATTTTCTTTTGTCGCCGATGAATGAACGCCGTAATTGGCTAAATTAATGCCATCTGAAATAAGATCTTTAGAAATTTGCTCTCGCATATCCCCATTATGCCCACCTCCATCATCATCTGAACGATGAGTTAAATGTTTTCCTGAAGGAAGAACAATCTCTTTTAAGTGGATTGGAGCGTAGTGAGAGACGATTAAACGATTAATAGGGATTTGTTGGAAATATTGGCGTTGTAATTCAGCATTTTTTTGAAATGCTAATTCTCCTCTATAGGGAGTCAACATGCCGATATCGATAGTATGGAGCAGAAGTTCTGTTGGGGCTCCGACATAAATATCAGATAGCGTACCTTGTTTTCCATGATAATCGAATTCCAACCTTATTTTGGGCTTAATGTATTCAGCAGGAATAGCAACAGACCAGCCATTTTCGATATACCTGATTTCATCACTGTCATCATTAATTAAAGGCTCACCTTCATATGTACGCCAAAAACCAAATTCATCACAAACAAATAATTGGCTATCACCTTTTTTTATCGTTATTTTTTGGTCACCATAGAAAACATGACTGTCATAGTCAGCCTCTGATGAAAAATAAATTTTTTTATTTTTAAAATTGGGATGAGTTTCTAATGTAAAATGACGGGCCCAATTAGCATTACGCGTTGCGATATGGATGTTATCATTGTTATTGATAACTTCGTTAAAATAGCAAATATCTTTTGATATTTTTTGCAATTCCTTGTTTTTATTTATCTTGATATCAAATGATTGAGGCAAGGCATAGTTAACCGTACTTTGGGTATCCGGAGAGTAAATTGACCATACACCTTCATCATCACTAATAAAAAGCTTAGTTTCACCCGTAGTAATTCTAACTTCATTATCGCCATAGGTAACATCACTATTAAAATAAGCTTGAGAAGTGAAAAGTATTTTTTTATTGGCATATTGTTTACTATTGGGGATAATAAAATCTTTCGCCCAATGGTAATCTCTGGTTGCTATTTTAATAGTGTCATTTTTTTTAATAATATCTTGGAATAATTTGGGGTTCTTAGAGATATGATTAATATCATCATTTGTCGTAAATTCCACATCAAAGGTTTCGGGGGTTTTGTATTTATCAATATTTAACGCTTGTTGATAGTGAAAAGACAATCTAGATTCGTCACGAGTAAACCAACGACCTGTTTCATCGCTTATCATAACAAAAGATTGCTGTGCAGAGAGAGGTATTGAATTATTTCTATATTTAATATTTGCATCGATATTATCCGCTAAATTCAATATGAGTTTTTTATTCGGGCGTTTTTTTAAACTATCTAAGTTAATAGATAAATTTTCAGCGTCAATATCGACTCTAATAATGTCATTTTCGGTCATAAGTTGATTGAGGTAGTTTGTGCTCTCAGTCAATTCTTTAATCTTTTTTGATGCATTGATAGTAAAATCAAACGATTTAGGAATAGTAAAATCGTCAGGTGTTAAGCGGGTAAACCGTTGCTCAGTGCCTGCAATTTTAGGCAGTTTTGATGGGGGAAGTAGGTAGGTTGAATATATCTTTTCATTATCCTCATTATAGACCTTAATATTTAATTGCTCATTTTCTTTGATTTTTTCATGAGGCTTAAATATCACCAATGTTTTACGGCCTGAAACGAGATGAGGTTGTATATCATCATCAATTCGATTAATGGCTGGGATAATGCTATGTTGAGCATAAAATACATTCCCCTTAAGATCCCCTTGGATATCACTTGGATAATTATTTGTATTATAGTAAAAAACTTTCCCTAGTTTTTCTTTGTATTCAGACAATAACTTATTATACACCCCTTGTTCATCGGTCATTTTTTTAATCAGCGCATGATTATTAATCTGTGTATCAAATAACCGTGAGATAACAAGGTTATCTATCAACGATTGCCAAAAATCAAACAGTGTATTTGGGTTATTATTAAGGTCATTAAGACCTAATAAATGAGATGAATGAGTATCATTTTCTTTATTTAATTGTGTTGTCGGTATCATCACTTCATGACGATTTTGGCAAATGCAAATTGTCAAAGCTAGCATATAAATCCTTTTAATTGATTAGTTTATTGCTAATATCTTCATTTTATTAGCAGTATTAGATAATAAAGAAAAAAATAAAAATGATAAGCAAATTATTTTATAGTTAATCTTAATTTAGCCAAATAATCAGTCAATTGTTCATTCTGAACACTTGAATTTCTTGATTTATTCATTAATAGCAATTCGCTTAGAGATAATCCCATCGGTTAATAAAATAGAATGAATATTTCATTTCTTTACGAAAGAAATCACCAAGATCTCAAGGGGTAAAAAAGGCGCCGAAGTCCCCTTAATCAGGGGATAGAATGAGAGAAATCTGTGATCTTTGTAACATAATTTTCTGACTTTCCACTTAATTTCGTTATCAACACAACAAAAACAAAATTTTCATATAATAAAAATTGGAATATATGTTTCATTAATGTATATCTATGTTATCGCCATGTTAAATATTGGTGACATCAAAACACAACATGTATTCATAATCAGTGGGAAGGGCAAAATGAAAAATATCATGAAATTAACCGCGCTGGTTGCTGTATTGGGTTTAACACCGAGTGTGATGGCTGAAAATGAACAAATTGTCTTTAGTCCGCCAACATTGGCCAGCCCGTTTGAAGTGCATATGCAGAAATCGGCGGTGAAAACCGCTAAAGAGTTAGGAGTCAATATTCAAGTCTTAGATGGGCAAGGTAGCTCACCTAAGCAGGTTGCTGATATTGAAAATGCAATCACACGAGGTGCACAGGGCTTTATTGTGTCACCTAATGATGTCAATGCCATTGCCGATGCGGTGGTTGAAATTCAAAGCGCTGGCTTACCGGTGGTGACTCTTGATAGAACCATTAATGCACAACAACCGGTGCCGCATTTTGGGGCTAATAATTACAAAGGCGGTTACGCCATTGCGGAATATGTCAAAAAGCAGTTTCCAAATGGCGCCGATCTGATCTTAATTACAGGACAACCTGGCTCCTCATCAAATATTGAACGTACGAAAGGGATCCGCGATAGCTTAAAAGAAGGGGGGAGTAAATACCGCTTAGTCGCTGACCAAAATGGTAACTGGATGCGAGCGGAAGGGATGCGCATCACCGAAAGTTTATTGCCTTCACTCGCGAAAAAACCGGATGTGATCTTATCTGCTAACGATGATATGGCCCTTGGTGCGATTGAGGCGCTGAGCGCGCAAGGTTATAAACCGGGCGACATTTTAGTGACAGGTTTTGATGCAAGTCCTGAAGCACTTAGTCGTATTAAGGAAGGTTGGATGGCTGTAACGGCTGATCAGCGCGCAGGCTACGCAGTAAAAATGGCGATGGGGCAATTGGTCGATAATATTCGTGACAAAAAAGCGATCACAGGCGCGGATTACCCTCCCACAATTATTAGCAAAGATAACCTTGATCAAGCGGAACGTATTGGTGAATTGAAATAGTCATTTACAGTGCTATTCAGGGCTCGGTGAGCCCTGTTTTCCTGAAAAGGAGTTTTTATGTCAGAGCCACTACTTAAAATTACAAATCTTGCCAAAAGCTTTTCAGGGATCTGGGCGCTAAGTCAAGCCCAAATGACAGTGATGCCAGGGGAAGTGCATGCGTTATTGGGGGAAAATGGTGCGGGTAAATCCACTTTCTTAAAGGCACTTGCAGGCGCTCAACCGCAAACCAGTGGTGATATTTGGTTTAACGGTGAATTGCTTTCCATAACAGATACCCCGATTGTTCGCCAACAAAAAGGGATTATTACTATCTATCAAGAATTTAATTTGCTACCGAATATGACGGTAGCGGAAAACATGTTTTTAGGGCGTGAAGCGCTAAAAATGCGTTGGATGGTTAATGAAAAAGTCCTTAATCAGGAAGCCAAAGCGATCCTTGATTATCTTCAATTGGCAATTTTGCCAACGACCCAAGTGGCACGGTTAAGTGTTGCCCAGCAGCAAATGATTGAAATTGCACGTGCACTGACGCTCAATGCTAAATTAATTGTGATGGATGAGCCTTCAGCGGCTCTAAGCGATACTGAAGTAGAAAGTCTGCATCGTGTTGTTAGGGAATTGAAAAACCGTGGGGTGAGCGTCATTTACGTGACACATCGCTTACATGAAGTTTTTCAGATATGTGACAAGTTCACGGTATTTCAAGACGGCAGATACACCGGATCGGGGAATGTGGCTGAGACCTCAGTACAAGAGATCATACGTATGATGGTTGGGCGGAATGTGATTTTTGAACGTAGGCCGGCCAGCGAAACATATCATCGAGACAAACCGATTCGCCTATCGGTGAAACATTTATCGAAAGCTAAGCCACCTTTAGATCCTCATGGTATCGCGCTTCACGATATTAGTTTTGATGTTCATGAAGGCGAAATACTGGGTATTGCGGGCCTTATGGGGGCGGGAAGGACTGAGGTGGCACGCTGTTTATTCGGCGCAGATAAATATACCACGGGTGAGTTTATCCTTGATGGTGAGCCTTATCAGCCAACGACCCCAATGAATGCACTGGATAAGGGGATTGCACTCGTTCCAGAAGATCGTAAAAAAGAAGGCGCCGCGCTGGGATTATCCATTCGCTACAACCTATCACTTTCAGCGTTATCACATCTACTTAAAATGGGGTGGATGGTGGATAGCAATAAAGAAAACGCCTTGATAGAAAGCTACAAACAAGCACTACAAATCAAAATGGCCAGCAGTGAGCAAGAAGTGCGTAAATTGTCTGGTGGTAACCAACAAAAAGTCATTCTTGCACGGTGTATGGCCATGTCGCCAAAAGTATTAATTGTTGATGAGCCAACTCGGGGTATTGATGTTGGAACCAAATCGGAAGTTCATCAGGTTATTTTTGAGATGGCGAAAAAAGGCGTTGCGGTTATTGTTATTTCTTCTGATTTACCTGAAGTCATGGCGATTTCAGACCGGATCATCACGTTGAGCGAGGGCCGCTTAACGGGGGAGATTAAAGGTGATGATGCAACAGAAGAGAAGTTAATGATGATGATGGCTATTTGCCATCAAAACTCACCAGCAGAAATGGTCGTATGAGAGGTTTACATGTTACAACAACAATCTTCTACGGCGGTCGGCCGTAAAAAAATAGATTTCATCGCTTTTTTTGAGCGCTTTGGTGTCTTGATTTTTATGGTGCTGTTGGTGCTATTTTTTCAAACCCAAAACAGTAATTTTCTGACTGAACGCAATATCACTAATATTTTAACCGAAGTGTCTATCTATGGAATTATGGCCGTGGGGATGACGTTGGTGATTTTAACCGCTGGTATTGATTTGTCTGTTGGCTCAATACTGGCGGTTTGCGCGATGACAGCGGCGTTTGTGATTAAAGGTGATAATTTAGTCGGCTTAGATCCTAATGCTTGGGGAGGGATGAGCTGGTTAGTTGGATTAGCTATCTGCTTAGCGGTAGGCACAGGGATTGGGTTTTTACATGGTCTTGGGATCACGCGGCTGAATATTCCACCATTTATCGTCACATTAGGTGGCATGACAATTTGGCGTGGGCTGACATTAGTGATTAATGATGGTGCACCAATCTCAGGTTTTGATGCTGGCTATCGTTGGTGGGGGCGTGGGGAGCTACTGGGGATCTCGGTGCCTATTTGGATCTTTGCGATTGTGGCATTGATAGGCTATTTAGCGCTGCATAAAAGCCGCTGGGGGCGTTTTGTTTACGCAGTTGGCAGTAATCAAGAAGCAGCTCGGTTAGCAGGGGTGAACGTTAAACGTGTTCTTGTCAGTGTGTATGTGGTGATTGGCTGTTTAGCTGGGCTGGCTGGGTTTGTGCTGAGTGCACGTTTAGGGAGTGCTGAAGCGGTAGCGGGGATGACATTTGAACTGCGCGTGATCGCCTCTGTTGTGATTGGTGGTACATCATTAATGGGGGGATATGGTCGTATCGGAGGAACCATTATTGGCTCAATCATTATGGGAATATTAATTAATGGTTTAGTTTTAATGAATGTTTCAGCGTATTATCAGCAAATTATTACTGGACTGATCATTATTTTAGCTGTTGCTTTTGATACTTACGCCAAAAATAGACGTGGTGCCAGTTAAATATTTTCACTATTTATAAAAGATAAACGCCTTTTTATTTTAATAAGAAGGCGTTTATCATAAGAAAATAAGGATTTAACGCTAAGAAAATACAGGTTGATACTTTTTAAATTTTAGTGCTAATAATATTGATATCTTATAAAAATTCCACCTCAGATAGTTCCCTTGTGAAACTAATTAGTTTAATTTCATTCACTTATATTTTATCGATGCTATACTATTAGGGTTATTTTTGAATTTTGAGTAAAATTTAAAATAACCCATGCAGTCAACACTGGCTATGTTTTTGATATTCAGCTTATTGCTGAATTTAAATGTTGTAGTTAAGGAGTCGATATAATGGTAAGTAATAATGCAGCACGTCGCTTATTAGGAATGCCTTATAAGTTAAGTCGTTCTAAGAAAAATATTCGAGTTTCTGTCGTAGCAAAAGAAAATGTGACGGAACAGCTGCCCGCTGAATTACAAAATCAACCTGTAGTTGCGGCATTAAATAATAAAGCGACAGAGAAAAAAACCTACCACTCAACAACGGTATTCTATCCTGAATATGTTATTAGCTAATTAATTGAGTGAATGTTGACCCTCTGGCATTGCTAGAGGGTTAAAAACACCAAATGATATTCCTACCTCATTTCTTACTCTTTTTCTTGCAACCAGTACGACCGCTACCTCATCTTCATATTAGAATGGTCAATATGTGATTATTGTCACTATCTAAAATTACAAATAAACAAAATATTGAGACGTTTCCGATGAAAAAGTCATGGAACTTGGTTACATTGAATTGGCGTATAAATAGAAATAGGGTAGGTATTCCCGTTGGCTTATTTTAAATATTTAATTTTTTGTTTTTGTGTTATTTCAGTGGCAGGATGTTCGACAGGCTTTAGAACGGATGAAGAAAGTAACCGATTAAAATTTAGCATTCAACAAGCCAATACGATACCGATTAAAGAATCTGTAGAGGCGCTCTCCGCTGCTGATATGTTACCTGGCGATATTTTATTGTCTTCCGCAACGGGAATTAATTCATGGGGTATCCGTCTTTTTAGTATTAGCGGGGTGAGTCATGCCTCAATATATTTGGGGGCTGGTGAAGTAGCGGAATCTGTCGGCAGTGGCGTGAGGATCATTACGCTCGATCAAGCTATCTCGGACTCAAATAATATGGTGGTGTTGCGGCAAGAGGGGTTAACCTCTATTCACGCCCATAAATTACGTGAATTTTCTATGCAAAATGAAGGGGGCAAATATAACTTTAAAGGGATAGTGATGATAGCGCCTTGGATGGTGACAAAGCGCGTTTGTGAATTACCTTTTATTGGTCAAACGATCCGTAATTTTTGTTTGAGAACGTTAGCGACAGTACAGTTAGGTAGCGATGTAGACCAAGCTAACGGCTTCTTTTGTTCGCAGTTTGTCCTTGATGCCTATAAATATGCAGGACTTCCGTTATTTGAAGGGAATTCAGCATGGATAACGCCAGCGGATATCCTTCATATGCGAACAGGGGATGTGCCGACCTTTGTTCCGACCCATCGTTTAAGCTATGTAGGGCACTTGAAATCTTGGAGTTTATCGAGTGCGCTTCACCTGAGATAAATATCGTCAATAAAGTGGGTTTGTGGCGACGTGTTAATGAAAAAAAAGGCCAACTCAGAGAAGTTGGCCTGCTAAAACTGGAAGCAATGTGAGCAATGTCGTTTACGAAAGCTTGAGTAATTTACTCAAGTATTCGTTAGGTAAAAGATAACCATTCTCATTTGATAAATCAACCCTTTTTTATGTCTTATTATGCGAATTTTACCCCCTATAAATTCGTTTTTATAAAAAATAATTAAAATTCAATGCGTTATTTTTGGTTCTTTTAAGGATAATTCGAATAAATTTTTATAAAACAAGTTAGTACTCGAAATAAGTTGTTCGTTATACTTGTCAGTATCCTTCCTACACCGTCAGCACAGAGGTCAATCTTTGATGAGAACATTACGCATTGGTATCGTAGGGTTAGGCTCTATTGCGCAAAAAGCCTATTTACCGATACTGAGTAAAACAGATAATTGGCAACTGATAGGGGCATTTTCACCAAATCAAAGGAAAGCAAAAATCGTCTGTGATAACTATCGTATTCCACTGTATTCAGATATAAAACAGCTGGCCCAGCAGTGTGATGCGGTTTTTGTACACAGTAGTACCGCCAGCCATTTTTCAGTTATTTACAGTTTGTTATCATACGGCGTACATGTGTATGTTGATAAACCGCTTGCTGAGACACTTTGCCAATCAGAGCAATTAGTGGACTTTGCACATAAACAGAAACGTTCGCTTATGGTTGGGTTTAATCGGCGCTTTTCACCTTTTTATCAAGAACTCAAACAACACCTCAGTCAAGTTGCTTCATTACGTATGGAAAAACATCGTAGTGACAGTCTAGGCCCTCAAAATGTCCGTTTTACTATGCTAGATGATTATTTACACGTTGTAGATACCGCTATCTGGCTCGTGGGAAGCGAAGCAAAATTATTGGGAGGCAATATTATTGCAACTGAGGAGCAAGCGTTATGCTATGCAGAGCATCATCTGAAAGTGAATGAATGTTTAGTGACGACATCAATGCATCGCCGAGCGGGTAGTCAACGCGAGCAAGTTGCAGCAATTTGTGATGGTGGGGTCTACCAAGTGACAAACATGAATCATTGGATGAGTGAAAGTCACGAGGGGATAAAACAAAAACAACCTTCTAGTTGGGAGTCGATATTGGTTCAACGTGGATTCGATGGGGCTATTCGCCATTTTATTGATGCGGTGAGCCATGATAGCGAGCCTGACGTCAGTGGTGAGCAGGCGATTTATGCTCAACAAATGGTAGAGAAAATGTTAAGCATTGCGTAAATACTGTTCATTGTTTCTCAGCTCATAAACCATTCCATACCAGTCTTATATAGGATTAATATGTTAAGTTCGCATCAAGCTTCAGAAATTTTATTTGTTGCAGGTTTTGGTCCGATAACACGTGAGCCTAATGTAAGTTATGATTTCTATGTTAAAACTTTAGGTTTACCTTTAAAGGCAATGGAAGGTAATCAGGATTATTTCACCAGCGAAGAAGAACAGCTTAGTGGCGTTAAACACTTTGCGTTATGGCCATTATCTCAAGCTGCACAATCTTGTTTTGGTGTCGATCATTGGCCGGAAACGCACCTTGTTCCTCAAAGCTGGATAGAATTTGAAGTCGCTAATTTATCAAAAGCCACTCAATGTTTTATTAATGAAGGTTATTCCATTTTAGTTAATGAGCGAATGGAACCTTGGGGACAAATGGTTACACGCTTACTTAGCCCCGAAGGAATGTTGGTTGGTTTAACCGTTACACCATGGTTAAGAGAATAATAGTTAATAATTTGTAGCGAGAGATCTCATTTATCTTGTTGTTTAAGAGACATTCTTGCGTATTTGATTATAATTTTGTTGTTAACTTAAATTCTTTTTTCTATCAGGAGGGGTTATGTATAAAACGATTCTGGTTCCTATAGATTTAACTGAGGATGAACTGACAAGTAAAGCTGTTCGCCATGCAGTTAATTTAGCTAAACAGTCTGGTGCGAAAATTCATTTGATCCATGTGCTACCAATCTCTTCTGCTATTATTAATGCGTATGCACTTGGTTATATGGAAATAAAAGACCGTGCAACCGTTAAAGCAGAAGAAGACATGAAAATGTTGATGGATACGATTGATTTACCACTATCTGATGTCAATTATACCATAACGTTTGGCTCACCTCGTGATGAAGTGATTAATACTGCAAAAGACATTAACGCCGATATTATTGTTATCGGTTCACGCCGTCCGAATATTTCTACACACCTCCTAGGCTCTACCGCAGCGGGCATTGTTCGTTACGCAGAAACCTCTGTATTGGTAGTTCGTTAATTTTTTAAATAAACCTATGCTGATATTTAGCATAGGTTTTATTGAACCCATTATTTTTTATTTTACACGATCGTCATAAAGCGATGAGTGATTAAACCTTTTTCTTCTATCTTGTTGGGTATCAGGTATTGAGTGTAACAGTTCAGCCGAATAGGCCCTATTTTTATTGGGAATGGTGAGCTTATTTATGGAAAAGTTTTCGCAAGAAGTTATCCGCATTGAACATTTCTTATTCAGGGTATTACGTTTTTATTTTTTGTCGCTATTGGTTTTTTTCCTTGGGCTGTTACCCGGTATTATTGGCTTTTATTTTATTGAAGGTCATTCTTTGATGGAGTCAATGCTTAATGCATTATCCATGCTAAGTGGGCAAGCAATAGAGCCTGCACCAATCACGCAAGGTGGGCGTTTTTTTATCGCAATATATGGGCTGTTTTTACAGAGCGTATTCATTATTAGTATTGGCTTAATTGTCACACCTTTTTTGCACCGCATCTTACATAAATGGCACTTAGAAGATAGTTAGCATATTGATAAAATTGTGAACTTGCTTTAACAAATCGTCTGGTAGCTCACGGCAGTTTGTTTTTATTAAGACTATACTTTTGGTGAACAAAAAAGATAAACATTCACAAAGTGTATCCTAGTTATCACATCGCACTAAGGGATCACAGGTGGATAATAGAATGATGACTAATTAATAGGGGTATCGCATGTACAATAAAATTTTGGTTCCCGTAGACATTTCTGAAGATATTCTGACGGATAAAGCATTAAAACACGCAATTTATTTAGCAAAAATGTCGGGGGCAAAAATACATCTTTTCCACTCAGTTCCTGATGTTTCAAGGTTCTCAATGAGCTATAGCTATCATTATGATCTTTTATCTTCATTTGCTAAAAAAGCCGTTGAACGTTCAGAAGAGCAGTTAAAAGAGATTATTGCTAAGATCGATTACCCACAAGAAGATATTTCTTACAAAGTCGCTTTTGGTTCACCGAGAGATAAAGTGTTAGCTGAGGCAGAAGAAATAGGTGCGGATCTGATTGTGATTGGTTCACGTAACCCGAGTATCACAACGCACTTACTAGGGTCAAACGCATCAGGCATTGTTTCTTATGCGAAAATATCTGTACTGGTAGTCAGATAACCCGCCAATACAATAAGGCCAGTATTATACTGGCCTTATTAACGCTCTAATCTTTAACGCAAATCTATTACCATCTTAGCCCAAAGCAAGGCTAAAATTCGCATCGAAAAAGCAGATTGTGCTTATTTATCCCTATTAAATCAATATAATAGAGATAAAAATTATTTACCTTCCACTGCCTCTTTAGCTGCTTTAATAGCTTGAATGCCTTGTTCACATGCTTGTTCTTGAGCATCTTCTGGATAATCAGCGAGTGCTTTTTTCGCTTCTTCCAATTGATGTTTCATCTCAGTGATCCTTTCTTTAACATTAGGGTCATTTTTGTACTGCTCTTCAGCTTGTTTAACCAGCACATTCATTTCTTGGAAATAAGTATCGCAATTTTTTCCTGCATTCGCACCAAATGCAGCTAATAGTGCAGCAACCCCGAAAGCAACTGAAAATCTTTTTTTCATAATTTATTCGCTTTTTTGATGTAACAATAAAACGAGAATAGCATTCCATATTCAAAAAGACATCACCTCTCTTAATCAATATTTTCTACTGTAGGTAATTTTGCTGCATATTAGGAATTATCTGTAATAACAGCACCGCGTGAATAGCATAATTTGCAAAAATATAAATGAGAATCATTCTTGACTCTGTTGCAATTAAAAGTGTACAGTTAAGTACACTTTTTTGTGGGGGAGCTAGGTATGCAAAATAAGACGATTATTGATACGGCTGAGTGGCCAGTTTGTGTAATCCATTCATTTCCAAAAACCTTAGATGAAACGCGTTTATGGTTAGAAGAAATGGATATGTTATTGGCAAGAAGGGCGCAATTTGTATTAGTTTATCCGCCGGTCAAACAGAGCAAAGAAAAACCGTCTGAGGAACATATGAATGCCATGAAATATGTTCGCCGTTGGTTAAAACATGCTAAAGAGCCGATGGTTGAACACTGCCGTGCAATGGTGATGACGTTACAACCAGATGGGAGTGATAAAGAAGATATGGAACAAATGGCGCCGTTACTTTCTGCATTTTATGGGCCTGAAGTGTTTATTGAACATAACATCGCCGCAGCGAAAAAATATGCTACGGCATTGATTTCTTAATGACGATGACCGCTATTGGCTAATTTTACGAATATAACTGGCGATGATGTCCACTGAGAGCGCAATTTGTTGCGTGATAAATTCATCGCTAGGTTTAAAATCAGTGACACAGAAGGTTTTAATAAAAACATCTGCTTTTAACATTTCTAAAAATCGAGATGAAATACTTAATAGCGTTTGTTCGTTAACTTTCACTTCAGGTAATTCAAGGAGTTTCTCAGTTAATAGCCGATAACTACGTACTGGCCCTTGTTCAAAGAAAGTATGGCTAATTTCAGGAAAGCGGTTATATTCACCAAGGATCAAACGATATAAACCAATAGACTGTGGTTTAATCACATTCAGTAAAAACCGTGCGCCGTAAAAAGACAATACAGATTCAATGCTATGGAGAGAAGGGGGATTATGACTTTCATCATCGGCGAAAATATCGTCAATCATTGATGCAACGACCGCAGCGAATAATCCTTCTTTATCACCGAAGTTTTTATACAGCGTGGAACGAGAGCCTCCTGCACGCTCAATGATCATATCAAGTGTTGTTCCTTCAAATCCATATTGAATAAAAATTTCAGAAGCCGCACTAATTAATGCTTTATTACGACGCTGCCCCTTAGGGGTTTTAGCGAAAAATGGGCTACTCATGCAATACTCATCCTAGCATTATGATTTATCTAACTATTCTTATCATGAAAAGGCAAAGTTCGTGATGACTAATCATGCTTTAACCTGAAAGAGATCATAATTCAGGCTATTATTTCACTTTATGATGTTGCTAAAGGTTATCACGTTTAAATCGTTATCTAAATCATCGCAGTGGATTGGAGGAAAAATGAAAGGGGAGGCTATCGATGAGTTGCAAGGTATTCATGCGATTACCGAAACACAAAGGGAGATCACTCGATTATGTATACAGTGTGGCCTCTTATTATTACAACATGGTGCGGAGAGTATGCTGGTGGAGCAGCTTACCTGCCGCTTAGGGATTGCACTCGGGGCAGATCAAGTTGATAGTGCTATTTCCTCGAATTCATTAGTACTGACAACCATAATTGAAGGTCACTGTTTAACGTCGACGCGTCGTATTATTGACCGTGGTATTAATATGCATGTGGTGACAGAGGTACAGCATGCTGTCATTTTAGTTGAGCATCACCTTTTGGATCGCAAACAACTTGAGAAGAAATTGTCCTCAATAAAACCATTACGTTATCCACGCTGGATAATGGTGCTGATGGTTGCTCTATCTTGTGCCTGTTTTAGTAAATTAAATGGGGGAGGATGGGATGGCTCCTTAGTGACATTGATTGCGAGTGGTTGTGCAATGTATATTCGTCAGGTGCTGACTTCTCGGCAAATGAATCCTTTGATTAACTTTTGTATTACTGCTTTTGTGGCAACGTCTGTTTCCGGATTATTATTAAAATTGCCATTTTTTGCTCCGACAGCAAGTATTTCGATGGCAGCAAGTGTATTGCTACTCGTGCCGGGTTTTCCATTAATTAATGCGGTGGCCGATATGTTTAAAGGCCATGTTAATACAGGGTTAGCGCGGTGGATGATGGCGAGCTTACTGACGCTGGCGACATGTATTGGTGTTGTGATTGCAATGGCAATTTGGGGACTAAGGGAGTGGGCATGAGTTTTTTACTGGCACTTTTAGAGGATATGTTACTAGCGGCTATCCCTGCTGTTGGCTTTGCGATGGTATTTAATGTGCCGATCAAAGCATTGAAATATTGTGCTTTGTTAGGGGCTATTGGTCATGGCTCACGTATGACTATGATGACACTTGGCTTAAATATTGAATGGGCAAGTTTTATTGCCGCTATTCTTATTGGCGCGATTGGTATTCAATGGTCTCGAACATGGTTAGCACATCCTAAAGTTTTTACGGTTGCAGCAGTAATACCGATGTTTCCGGGGATCAGTGCTTATACCGCAATGATCTCCGTCGTCAAAATTTCTCATTTAGGTTATACCCCTGAGTTATTTGAAACTCTTGTGACCAACTTTTTACGAGCATCATTTATTGTTGGGGCCTTATCAATTGGTCTATCCCTTCCTGGTTTGTGGTTATATCGTAAACGCCCAAGTGTATAAAAAAACAAGAAACGCCTTCGGTAAATGTGATATTCAAGAAGGCGTTTTATTGACTTTATTTACTATGGCAACCTAGCCTTTATTCAAAATTAATCTGATATCTCTTTCAATAGCTTTTACTATAAGTTGTTAGATTGATTAATAAACAATTCCTGTTATTAATTAGAATTATTAACATAACTGAATTGCTCTAATATGGAGTAGTTGTGCAATTTTATCGTGGTAAGTCGGTTGTTTCTAATATTCATTAGCTGCAAAAAAGCTTATATTCGGTTGTGTGGTACTGGCATAAGAAAATATGCAGTATATTACAGGATGCACTAACGCATTTAAGTTAATTGTTTATTATCAAAACATCAGTGGTGTTATTTTGAATAAAATATTCGCTTCATTGTACCCAAAATGGGTACTGTCATTCTTTTTATTAATATTTACTTTCCCGCTTATCGCTGCGCCAGGACAGTTTGATGAAGCGAAATTATTAAGTAAAACTAAAGTATATCTGGATCAAAACAATCAAGGTGAGGGAACACTTTACTGTGGTTGTAAATGGGAGTGGGCCGGTAAAAGTGGTGGGGTAGTCGATTTAAACTCGTGTGGTTACCAAGTCCGTAAACAGCAAAATAGGGCAATGCGTATTGAGTGGGAACATATTGTTCCGGCATGGGTATTTGGTCATCAGAGACAATGTTGGCAGAACGGTGGACGTAAAAACTGTGTTTCAACAGATCCTATCTTTCGTAAGATGGAAGCCGATATGCATAACCTTGCACCATCAATTGGTGAAGTAAATGGTGACCGTAGTAATTTTAGCTATGCTCAACTTCCCTCTAATGCGCAATATCCTTATGGTCAATGTCGTAGCCGAGTTGATTTTAAGCAACGCGTTTTTGAACCTAGAGATGAAGTGAAGGGGCAAGTGGCTCGTGTCTATTTTTACATGCATGACCGTTATAACTTGTCGATGTCACGTCAACAGCAACAACTATTGATGGCATGGGATAGACAATATCCGCCGAGTCAGTGGGAAAAACAACGTGACGAACGCATTGCTGCAATCATGGGGCACCATAACCCCTTTGTCACGGGGGAAATGAAATGGGAGCTTGGGCATAAAAATAGTGCTCAAGGGATTAAGCAAGTTGATAAGTTATCGCCTGCACCTACAAAAGAGACACCAAAACCTCAAGCATCTGAAACCAGTACTCAAGTAAAAGGTAATCGTAACTCACATAAATACCATTTAGCACATTGCTCTGGTTTTAAAACAACATCCGATAAAAATGCAGTGATGTTCAGCGATGAGTTAGCCGCACAAGCCGCAGGCTATGAATTGGCAGGTAACTGTAAGCCTTAAAAGGTGTTTTTAAGGTAAAGTAAAAAAACACCCCAAAGTTGTACTACAACGTTTGGGGTGCTGTTCATCACTTTTGGGTTTTTTTATATTATTTTTCGCTGACAATTTTGCCATTAATAACGGCGGATTTTTGAACGAACTGCCCATTTTCATCAAATTCAGAGATAAAACCTTGTGGTTCACCATCTTTGAAAACACCGGAAGCATAAACGTTGTTGCTTGGGGTGTCGTGATAAACTTTAAATGGGCCTGTAAGTTTTCCGTCAGTAGCGGTCATTTCGATATCCTTACGACCATTTTCATGGTAAATCCGTACTAATCCATTCACTTTACAGTTTTTAACTGGCGTATACATTTTAACGTTACCATTCTCATAGAATGACTCAATGTAACGATCTAAACACCCCTTTTTAACCCAACTTCTGGTTTCCAATTGGCCATTATCGTAATGAAATTCATAAGCGCCTTCAGGTGTGCCTTCTGGCGTTTTAGTTGAAGGAAATTCAATACCTTTGAGTTCACGAAGTGCATCTAGATCAGATTTTGAAGATGTTGGTGTGAGTAGTTGACAACCAGAGATAAGTAGAGCAAAGGAGAAAAGTAAAGTTGGTTTTAATAAGTGTTTTTTTATCATGATGTCCCTATTGAGGTAAATATGAAAATTTCAGTTAGGCACTGGAAAATAATATTTTTCCTATACCTATCAATAAAATATAGTCATATTTAGTTAAATATCAGTCAGAATCTTCTTAAGCTATGATAAATACGGAATAATTGTAGGGAATAAATGTTAATTTATTGTTGCAAACAAAATATAGACAGGGGTATAGTCTGTTTATAAGGAATAAATGCAACATGATAAAAAGTCGGGTGTGTAATATTTTTACAGTTCGTCATAATAGTGTCATATAAATTCATTAGTTTACGGGTGTGATCCAGCAGGGAGGAACTAATGGGAACTAAGTCTTTGTTAATGCTTTTACAAGGCCGGTTACTACTCCATCATGAAATTGTCATGGTGAGATTAGTAACCGGTTTTTTTATTGCATGTTCAACCAACATGAGCTTGAAGGGAGCTCCTCTCTGTTCTGAATAGTCCGTCATTTGAATTGACTTTAACGATACCTGGAAGGGTTAATACTATGAGTAGACAGAAAGCTGCAACAAAGACGCGTCGTGAAATGAAACGGTCATTACGTAAAGAGCGCGCAGGTCGTTACGAAATGGCAAGTGTGGCCTCTTTTGCTGATTTTACGGGGATTGAACCTATTGGTATGGCGAAAGAGCGGCGTGATACATCGCCGATTACTCCACGCAATGATGCGCAAAAGCTCTATATTAATTCGATTAAACACAAGCAATTAATTTTTGCGAACGGTGAGGCGGGTTGTGGCAAAACCTATATTAGTACTGCACTGGCAGCAGATGCGTTAATTAATAAAGATATCAACAAAATCATCGTGACAAGGCCTGTTTTGCAGGCAGAAGAAGATCTCGGTTTTCTTCCGGGTGATATGGCTGAAAAATTTGCGCCATATTTCCGACCCGTTTATGACGTGTTAGTGAAAAGGCTTGGTAACTCCTTTTTGCAATACTGTTTACGGCCTGAAATTGCCAAAGTTGAAATTTCACCTTTTGCTTACATGCGTGGTCGCACATTTGAAAATGCGATTGTCATTCTGGATGAAGCTCAAAACGTTACTGTTAGTCAGATGAAAATGTTTTTAACGCGGTTAGGGGAAAATGTCACTGTTATAGTGAATGGTGATGTGACGCAATGTGATTTACCTGATGGCGTTATATCTGGTTTGGCAGATGCCTTACAACGTTTTAGCAGTGATGAAATGGTCTCAATGGTTAATTTCACGGTAGATGATTGTGTGCGTTCAACGCTTTGTCATCGAGCATTATTAGCTTATAGCCATTAAGTGATGTGATAGCCCCAGTTGTTAGCCAATAAAACTGGGGCTATTTGCAAATCTAATGATGATTAATGATGCAGCATTTCATGGACAATTTGTTCATCATTAAGCGAATAGGGGTAATAAGTTGGCCAATTATCCATTTGTTGTAATAGTTTTTCGTGGGATTCATTCCCCATATAGAGGTGAAAATGCCCTGAGGCCTGCGGTTCAATAATATGGTCACTAAATTGGATATATTTCGGTGCTTTTGAGTGTTTGTCTTGGCATTCGAATAAATAACGAACCCCTTTTTTACCGGAAGTATAATGGAGGATTTTAAAACCGGAATAGTGGTATTCACAACGGCTGATTTGACCATTCTGGGTAAATTCAATAATGTTATTCTCAATACTGATATTCTCAACGTCCGTTTGATAACCTTTTTTATAATAAGCGCGATACTCATCGACGGTTTTGTCTTTATTGTTTTTTGCTTTATGCTCCAATACGGGATCGAGTTTGCCAGTTATTAATAATGGGTAAATTGACTCCCAGATGCCATCCCAATCACTGAGCTTTCTATCTTTTACATCAACATCATTAAAAATACCTTTACTTGCTTGTATCGCTTTTTCGGATTGCGGGTGAGCATGACTATGAGCTTGTGTATTAAAGCTAACAAAAAGTGCACTGAGACTTAATGCAGCGGCAATAAGGGGTTGCTTATTCATTGAAGGTTCCTATAGTCCATAATAAATTAAGGTTATGTTATAACATAACATTTAATGAATGCAAAAATATTTTTGGGGTGAATAGGGGGGTGTGGGTAAGATTGAGCTATTGGAAACTAAAAACAGGCCACGTTAATGGCTGTTTTTAGGGAAAAGTACTCGAAGAGAGGGCTTTAATAGTTGGGTTTTCTAATCTGCTGCTCTTTATAAATCTCTTGGTTTTTCTTGATTGTATTTAATACGCTATCTTCATATGGATCATTTTTCGGTTGACTATCCTTGTGAGCAGAATTGGGGGAAGTGGCGCATCCAGACACGAGGACAGCAATAATAACTAATAACCCTAAACGCATACAAACCTCCTAAAATGAAAAGGACTAACATAATTCAAAATATCAATTTTTAAAAACCAGCTGGCTAATTAATATATTTAATTTATGGATAAATAGCCAGATAGCATACTTTGAAGTTTTTATTCAATGGATTGTTTATGTGGAATATTTACACAATAATAAAGTGATGGTGAGTGCCATCACTTTTCATCAGTAGAGATTAAATATTAATCATCAGGATTATCCATCACATGATGTCTTTCTTGATGATAACCTTCTTCATCGTAACCATAACGCCAATAAGGTATCGCATAAATACTTTCACGACTAACCCCTTTTTCGCGGCGAATAAAACGGCGTAAATCGCGAATAATTTGGTCTTCTCCGGCAATCCAAAATGACGTATCTTCGGTCGGGATATCCCAAGATTTGAACGTATTAATTAGCTCATTATTTTTACTAATATCACCACAAATCCATATTACCTCGATACCAGCAGGTTTAGTTAATTCGCGAATATCGCCTTGGTGATCTAAACGTAAAACGACTTTACCTGTCGCATTTGCAGGCATTTTTTCGAGTAATGCTGCAATCGCTGGTAATGAGCTTGAGTCTCCTGCCATGAAATAGTGTTGCGTATGAGGTAATAATGGATCAGGCCCTCCTGGATTGGTGATCCCCATCCAGTGACCTTGTTCCGCATCGCGAGCGAATAAATATGCTGGTCCTGAAGCGCCATCATGCATGGCAAATTCAACGTCTATTTCTTTAACCTCTGGGCGGATTGCTCGAACGGTATATGTACGCACAAAGGGGCGTGGCTTATCTTCTGGCCAGCGGCGCCCTTGTTCACTGAGTATTGGTAATGCAGGCTCGCTTTTTAAATCAGGGGCGAGAAAAATTTTGATATGACCACCTTCACATTGTGTTGGATAGTCACCCAGTCTTTCTCCCGTAAAGGTAATGCTGCGAATAGAAGGGCTGATATCTGTAATGGATTTGACCTGAACAAGCTGCGGTGGCGCCGGGCGGTAAATATTCTTTTCGACGGGTTTGTCACTAGCCACAGGCGGTCTCCTTTTAGTTATGATAATGATAAAATTATTATTTGGTAATTGTTATCATTATCATATCATGGTTTTATTGAATATAAATAACCGGAAACCAAACATTTTTATATCCAAAAAAATGCCACATTCGTCAGAAACGAGTGTGGCATTTGTGTGAGGGGGATTACTTGACTTTCATCCCCGCGGCAGTCATTAACAACCTAAATACGGAAGAGAATGCAAATAGCGCCAGTACACTTCCTAACCAAATAATCGCCATCCAACCTATCTTTTTCCACCAAGGTGATGAAATAGCCTGATCAGTGGTAACCTTGGTCTGGGGTAATTTTTCCTCTGAAGACATAGTAACTCCAATAGGTATAAACCAAAATAATAGGGATAATAAATAGAGCGCCAACAAGCATAAAACCTAAACTTTCCATTGGCCCAGCCGCATCACGGAAACTGATGGCGGGTGGAATGAGATTTGGCCAAATACTGATCCCTAACCCCGTAAAACCAAGGAAAATTAATAGCAACGCAGCTAAGAAAGGAATGCTATCCCATTTTTGTCGTTTGGCGCTTTTTAGCATGACCCAAACACACCACACGACTAATAATGGAACTGGCAGGAAGAAAAAGAGATTTGGTAAGCTAAACCAACGGCTATAAATAGCCTCATTGAGAACAGGTGTCCATGCACTGATGATAACAATCACAGCCAACATCACGAGTGTTAATGGTCGCAATAAACGGTACATGGTTTGGCGCAAATGACCTTCAGTTTTCATGATCAGCCAACCGCAGGCCAGTAGTGCATAAGCAACCACTAAACCAAAACCACAAAATAGTGGGAACGGTGAGAACCAATCGAAATAGCCGCCCATATACACACGGTTTTCAACATGGAAGCCTTGAATAAAGGCACCAACAACGACGCCTTGAACAAAAGTGGCGAAAATCGAACCCCAAATAAAGGCGTGATCCCAATGTTTACGATGCGACTCATCCGCTCTAAAGCGGAACTCAAATGCCACGCCTCGGAAAATCAAGGCTAACAACATAAAAGTTAGAGGAATCGATAAGGCATCAAGCACAATGGCATAAGCGAGCGGGAAAGCGCCAAATAGCCCCGCACCGCCTAATACTAGCCAAGTTTCGTTGCCATCCCAAACCGGGGCGACACTGTTCATCATCAAGTCGCGATCTTGGCTATCTTTAAGGGCTGGGTACAAGATACCGATTCCTAAATCGAAGCCATCCATCACGATATACATCAAAATACTAAAGACAATGATGACAAACCAAATGAGTGGTAAATCAATGCCCATGAGCTGTATCCTCCTGGATCCCTTTACGAATTAATTTCATCATGTACATATAGCCGATACCGAACACACTGCCGTAAACAGCAAAGAAAGCCAGTAGACTAATACTCATATGCATTTCACCATGCGCACTGACAGCGTCCGCAGTTCTTTGTAGCCCATAGACGACCCAAGGCTGACGACCTATTTCAGTGGTAAACCAACCAGCTAAGATAGCGATTAGCCCTGATGGCGCCATGACGAACATAAAACGCAAGAAAACTTTCGATTCATAAAGGTTTTTGCGATAACGCAGCCATAATCCCCAAACACCAGCCGCAATCATTAACAAACCTAGCCCTACCATGACACGGAATGACCAGAACACCATGAAGACATTTGGTCTATCTTCGGGTGGATAATCTTTCAACGCAGGAACTTGCTTATCAAGACTATGGGTCAAAATGATGCTCGCAAGATAGGGAATTTCGAGTGCGTATTCGGTTTTCTCTTTTTCCATATTAGGAATACCGAAAAGGATCAATGGGGTGGCTTCACCTGGTTTATTCTCCCAATGACCTTCCATAGCCGCGACTTTAACGGGTTGATGTTTTAGGGTATTTAACCCATGAGCATCGCCAATAAGGGCTTGCAGAGGCGCTAAAATTAAAATCAGCCATAATGACATGGAAAACATTTTCTTCATGGCAGAAGATTTATTGCCTTTAAGCAAGTGCCAAGCTGCTGAAGCACCAATGAAAAATGCGGCTGCAAGGAATGCCGCTGTGGTCATATGCAATAACCGATAAGGGAATGAAGGATTGAAAATAACGGCTAACCAATCAACGGGAACGATGCGGTTATCGATAATTTCAAACCCTTGCGGTGTTTGCATAAAGCTGTTTGATGCAAGGATCCAAAACGTTGAGATGATAGTACCGAGAGCAACCATGCAGGTTGCAAAGAAGTGCAATTTTTCACCAACACGGTTCATACCGAATAGCATGACACCAAGGAAGCCCGCCTCTAGGAAAAAAGCAGTGAGGACTTCATAAGTTAGCAATGGCCCTGTGATACCACCGGCAAAGTCGGAAAAAAAGCTCCAGTTAGTTCCGAACTGGTAAGCCATCACCAAGCCAGAAACAACCCCCATACCGAAATTGACCGCAAAGACTTTCGACCAAAAATGGAACAATTTTATATAATCACTATCCCGAGTTTTCAGCCACAAGCCTTCGAGTACCGCGAGGAAACTCGCCAGCCCGATGGTGATCGCTGGGAAAATAATATGGAACGAGACTGTAAACGCAAATTGTATACGAGCCAGTTCCAGCGCAGTTAGTCCAAACATATTGACCCCTGATTGGAATTGATAATGCGCACATCACAGTTTCGTTTTTCCGTTAGCAATGTTGGTGCTGTTCCGTAGCAAAAATAATCATTGAAACGACAGGCTTGTGAAAAAAACCACAAACCTAACGAAAAAGTTTTGTGCTTATAGTTAAAAAAAAGTCAGGTGAATGTATGGATAAGTAGAACATGAGACGATAAACTATAATAGTAACAATTTTTGAGTTATTAACTATAACAGTTGAGGCGGATATGACGCGATACGAACAACTGGCTGCACAAATACGCCAACAGATTGAAGATAATATCTGGCAAGTTGGCGATAGATTACCGTCACTTAGGGAAAGTGTAAAACAATCAGGTTTGAGTTTAATGACAGTTGTACAGGCTTACCAATTGCTCGAAAGCCAAGGTTGGATCGCTGCAAGGCCACAATCAGGGTACTATGTTGCTCGTCGAAATACGAATTTTGCGGCAGCAAAGGGAGGAAAAGGCCTGCATCTTAATGAAAATGTTGAGATCAACGCCTCTATTTTTGGTGTTTTGCAAGCTTGTAAAGATCCTGACATTATTCCATTTGGCTCAGCATTCCCTGAACCGGCACTGCTTGATGAACCGAAATTAGGGAAAACTCTCGCGTCAGTGGCTCGGCGTTTAGCGAGGTTTAATACGACAGCGAATTTACCGCCGGGTAACGAGCAATTACGCCGTAATATCGCTCAGCGCTATGCCAGCCAAGGGATCCATGTTGCCCCCGATGAAATTGTGATCACGGCTGGTGCGATGGAATCACTAGTATTAAGCCTACAATCGGTAACCCAACCGGGAGATTGGGTGGTTATCGAATCACCTGCCTTTTATGGTTCATTACAGGCTATTGAACGCCTAAAATTAAAAGCGATCGCCATTAAAACAGATCCGTTATTTGGGATTGATTTGGACGCATTGGAAGATATTGCCGCAAAATACCCCATAAAAGCCTGTTGGTTAATGACGCATTACCAGAACCCACTTGGGGGCACGATGCCGCCAGCAAATAAAAAACGGCTGGTGGAGATCTTGAATAAAAATCAAATTGTTTTGATTGAAGATGATGTGTATGGCGAATTGTACTTTGGTAATCAACAGCCGATCCCTGCCAAAGCTTTAGATACTAAGGGTAACTTTTTCCATTGTTCGTCATTTTCGAAATGTTTAGCACCGGGGTATCGGGTCGGTTGGGTGGCGGCAGGGCAACACGCGACAAAAATTCAGCATTTACAGATGATGAGTACTGTTTCTGCCAGCGTTCCAACACAGCTGGCGATCGCGGAGTACCTTACTCAGGGGGGATATGACAACCACTTGCGGAAACTACGTCAGACAATGGAGCAGCGGCAACACCAAATGTTAGGCGCAATCGCACAATATATGCCGCCTTCCGTTAAAGTGAATACGCCAAAAGGGGGCTATTTTTTATGGTTAGAATTCGAACCACCTTTTAATGCGGTACGTCTCTACCAATTAGCCCTTAAGGAAGGGATAAGCATTGCGCCTGGCAGTATGTTTTCAACCAGTGATCAGTTTAACCATGCGTTTAGACTTAATACTTCATTTACTTGGAATGAACAGTTAGAACAGGCGATGAAAACATTAGGGCGTTTATGTTATTCATTGATTACCGAGAAACGTGGTTAGTCACATTTTAAGTGTCGAAACATTGCCCTAAGTCACTAAGTTTGCCACTCTTAATTATCATAACGGATAATTGATTGCTCGGGGGAATGTATGAAAATTAAATGTTTTGATGCGGCAGAGTTACCCATTGAAGAATGGCAAGATAAGTGTGGGAACAGCGCTGAAGTTTTTTGTTGGCCTGTCGCATCTGACTTTTCGCTTCGAGTAAGCATTACACAAATCAATCAATCGAGTGTTTTAAAACAGCACGCTGAAAGTGAACAATTTTGTATTTCTTTGGATAATGGTCAGCTGTCTATTCGAGATCAACAAAAGACTAAGCATTCTATGGCAAAAATTGGTGACGCTTTTCATTCTGAGGGGGAACAATTGATTGAACTTGAATTAAGAGGCTCCCCAGTCCGTTTACTTAACGTATCGGTTAACCCTGAGCGTTGGCGAGTTAAAAGCCATGTGATTGCACAAGAACAACGTTTGCCAATAGGGCAGGCAGGGATAGTGTATGTCTTAGCTGGGGAATGGGATGTCTCTGGGGCGAACTGTAAAATTATGGCCGTTAATCAAGGGGGCTGGTGGCTACCTGACATTGGGGAAGGGCATATTACGCCTCGTGTGGCAGGTAGCAAATTAATTTGGGTTGATATTACGGCCTGTTAGCTATTGGCTAAGCCAATCGCCGCGAGTGACAACATGCCTCCAGCAACGCCTTCCGTTAGACGGCGACGCTTATCGCTGTAATTTCCTTTTTTATGTACGGTGGCAAATACCATACCAATCATGCCATAAATCACGATACATGAGGCAATAAAGGACGTTGATAAAATAATAGACTGAATAGCAACACTGTCCGAAGAGTGAATAAAATTAGGTAAAATGGCAAAGTAGACTAAGAGTTCTTTGGGGTTAAGAAAGCTAGTTAGAAAACCTTTCAGAATGACACCTTTAGATGACGCTGATTTTAGCGTTATCTGGCTTGGTTTCATGGCAGATAAGATCATTTTTATGGCTAAATATGCGACATAAGCGACACCGACCCATTTAATAGTATTAAATAAGCGTGGTGACGCAGCCACTATCGCAGCGAGACCTAAAGCGGCTAGGATAGCATGCATAATATAGCCCGAGATAATGCCAATATTAGCTTTCCATACAGCAGATACGCCTCCCGATAGCCCTTGCGAAGAGATAAAAAGAATATCAGGACCCGGTGTACAAATAAGAGGGATCACCGTCGCACTAAACAGAATAATTGATTGTAGCTCCATCTGTATGCCTCATAGATATCATTTGATTATTGTTGTTGAGTTTAGCAAGTTAGCTTGAGGGAAATTATAATGATTTCATTGTAATATTTGGTCATTTTATGGGTAATAATTGATTTTAAATTTAGCATTGAATATCAAAAATCGTTAAACCATTGGAAAATAATGCCAATCAAATAGATACGGGTAAGTTGGCTTGCTCAAACTTTATTAAGGAAGATGCAAGAGGGTTAAATTACTGGCTAAATCACAAGGCAAAAAAATACACTTAATATTTAATGAACTAAGTCATTAACTATTAAATGTATGATAGGTTAAAATATAAAAAGTACTTATTTTTTATTAATAGGTTATTTCATCAATTAGGGTAAGCTATTTTTAGCCAAACTATTTCATATTAGCATCGATTACTTGATAAAAAGCGTTGGCTGTATCCGCAATCGTCCAGACACCAAGAATAATTTGGTATCCTGTACGTTTTGGAATATTACACTCTATTCTTACGTTATTTTTGGGTACATTTCCTCTATCTTGTTGTTCACAAAACGGTTTTAAATCAAAATCATTACGTGTTAATGGTTTATTTGGATCCCAATTTTGTTTAGTGATAAAAAATTGCCATGATGTCGTTCTGTGTGATGCAGTTAATGTCCAAGAAAATACATTTTTACCACTAGATACATTCACTTTATGCCAACGACTGTTCGACTGTTCATTTAACTGAGAAAAATTGGCGTTACCTCCACTCGCGATTTGACCATCCTTTGGCCCCCTTTCTGGGAAACCTTTAGGGCCTTCAACCGATTGAGGCTCATATTGAACGGCACCACACATTTTATTTAAATTGCCACCCATGGATGAACAAAGAAAAGCGCGGCTTGGTGGATTATCGATATAACCATGGCGAAGTACGTTATTATCAGCTAATGCTGACATTGAAAGGAAAAGCATTGATATAGCAATAAATGTTGTTCTCATAGAAGTATCCTCATGTAAAAATTAACAACCATATTTAAATGATGTATAACCTATAAAGAATGAACTCTCTGTTGTTATTTTATTAAACTAATTCGGTTATCTAGATGCGTATATTTTTTATTATGTGTTTATCAAAAGCTAATGAAAAATATTGAAAATAGCCCAACTAAAAACATAAATGATCACTAGTAGATACTAAAATGTTGGCTATTGTTTTTTCTCTATTACCATCCCCTCTTTTTAGGAAGAGAGTAGTTAATATTTATCAAAGATAAATAAAAATATTAAACTGCATTATGAGGGAAAATAACTCTCACATACAGTTTGCTCAGTCAATATATGTATTGTTTTTGTCTATGGCCTCCTAAATTATACAGAATGGTGAAATTTTCATAAAACATACTGATGAGAAAGTGGCTTTAAATATGCCATATAGTCTTATTTCGTCAGCTTATTGATAAGTTAACCAATAGTGCCGATACCATCATAGCAAGTTCCACGCTCTTTCAAATGTTTCATTATCATAAGGTTGTGTTCCATTTTCATGCTTAATAATCGATTTAGCGAGTTTTATTAAAATTGATTTGTTTTCAAGATTAATAAATGTATTGGGGGATACATTTAGCGCTTTAGCAATATCATTAATATAATCGCTTGTTTGATTTTCATTGCTAGGTGCCCATCGACTAATTAATTGAGATACGGTTTGCAATGAGTATCTACGTTGATAGGTACGCAGTAACGCGAATAGTGCTCTGATACCATATTCTGAAGATTCAAATCGACAAAATCGTTTTTCAATAGATTTATCGTGTGGTAGTTGCCCCTTCCAATGATTGGCTTCATTGTATTCAATGTTACCGGGGTTATTGTTTCTGATGCCTCGAGAGATTTTAATCATGGATAAATTCTCCAATTCTAATGTTTAAATAAAAATGATACGAACATTTTTAATTAATCTATCAGTCCTAAGTAATAGGATTTATATTTATGTAATGATTTTAATTATATTAAAAAAGTGTTGGCGCAAATTATTAAAATTAAGTCATAAGACTCAATGAGCAGAAGAATACTGCTCATTGAGTAATACAAAGAGAAAATGAGATAAATTAAATTATAGATAAAATCATATTTACGATTAAATCAAATAAGTAAAATTGATTTTTATTACTATAAATAAATTACCGAATTATTATCTGATGTTGGCAGTGAATTACCATCATGATCAGCTGCACCTGTGTCAATATTAGGGGTTGCTGCGCTAGCAAGGCTAAATTCATTTCCTTCACTATTGGTTACCTTAAGAATATTAACATAGGCCATTGCAGTAACTTCCACATTAGGATATATGCCAGTTACATTCATATCAATATGAACCTTTCCGTTAATTTGTTGAGTAGTTGATAGCTCATCTAAGGTTGCGTGTATTTCTTGTCTATGAGTTTCGACACTAAAGTTAGCTGAAACCCACGCAAAGAAAGCAGTAAGACCTGCGCCAAATTTATATTCATTAAGCAGCTGTTGATACTTAGCCGACGATTCAAGGCTAATAATACTAAAATCCATGTCACCTTGTAATCGAACAACAGCGCCTTGGCCTGAGACAGTCGCAGAAATACCTCTCATCATTCCTTTCTTTTTTGAAACCTGCCAAGAACTCACATTACTATTGTTTGTCTTTACTGCTCCAATTGCAATATCGTTTATTTCGGAGAATGTTGTAGTCATTTTAATACCCTTAGTTTTAAATAAAGTGATGTTGTGGTGCTATTAAATAGATTAGTGGTTTATGCTATAAAACCACACACTATCTAATGGCAATAATACTATTTGATATATTGTATTGATAATGTGATCGATAACGGATTTTTGTGTTGTTATATTGTTTCTAATTGAGATAAATATTCAAATTATTGTTTTTTTTGAGTATTTAGATCAAAATACTTATAGTTAAGTATTTTTACTTGAAGGATTTATTTTCACTGTCAGCGATATTTGCGGATAGTCTTGTAATTTTTTGAAAAATAACTAATTTAGTTGAGTGTTCTACTTGTTGTTTTATCTGATAAAATATGGCTGTATCGTTTCTTAGCTTGATGTTTATAGAGCGAGGTAGCGTGCGATTTCGAGATATTATGCTTTTAAATATGGGAATGATGGCAGATGGTGTCAAAACCATGGCGAATGACTTTGCTAACGTCACTATATAGTTTTTTTAAAAAATTATAATTATTTGGTATTAATTTTGGTGATCCTTCTTTTAATTGAAGATTAATGGGAAGGTGTGTTTTATCATTATTTTATAAATAGAGGGTAATAATTTTTATCACTATTAATGCTAGCAAATGAGAGACTTGTTTCTCCTGAACAAGATTCAGATACCGTATTGAGTATTTGGGGAGCCTCAAACCTTAGGGGAATTGCTGTATTTATCATGCTTAGTCATTATTGTGGGTTTTTCAATTGAAAGCTTGCTTACCAATAGGTGCTTTTTGATTACGTCAAAGAGAACAAATCAAATCAATTGTATGATATAAAAATATCGCCATGTACCATTAATAATCTCAAACATAAAGCACCATTATTTTAATATCGAAATGACTACTTCGATTTATAGCGATAAAGGTAGATAGCCACAATATTACTCATAATATGCTTCAATGAATATTTCCTGAAATTTATACTAGGTCATTTTAGTGTTAACAATGACTAAAATCATAGCGTATCATTTAACAGCAAACATAAAAATGATAGTCGACGATTCGGCTTACTCTCCGTAAAACTTAAGATAGGCGCTTAGTCGCAAAATAGAACTACGAATGAAACCAGTGCGATCTTCTTCTTGATGGATAGATTATGTCCATGTTGCGAACTTGGCTGGCAGTGATTGATGTAAATTCCTCACGACACGTCAGAGAAGGGATAGTATCATGACCAGCCATTAGCTTTTTTACATTTTATTCGGAATTTTCATTGTGACCTCATTTGCTGAACTTAACACGCTACCTGAAGAACAACTTGCTAACCTTACTGAGCTAGGTTACGTAACAATGACGCCAATTCAAGAGGCTGCGTTACCAGCGATCCTTGCAGGCAAAGACGTCCGTGCTCAGGCAAAAACGGGAAGTGGTAAAACCGCTGCTTTTGGACTGGGTCTGTTACAACACATCGATGCGAAACAGTTCAGTACACAATCACTGGTATTGTGCCCGACTCGAGAATTAGCAGATCAAGTCGCGAGCGAACTGCGCCGCTTAGCACGTTATATGGCAAATATTAAGATCTTAACACTTTGTGGTGGTGTGCCATTTAGTGTGCAACGAGATTCCTTAATCCACGCGGCTCATATCATTGTTGCCACGCCGGGGCGACTTCTTGACCACTTGAACAAAGAAACCGTAAAACTGGATACATTACAAACATTGGTATTAGATGAAGCAGATCGCATGCTGGATATGGGATTTGCTGATGATATTGATGAAGTGATCAGCTATGCGCCCATTAGCCGTCAAACACTATTATTTTCAGCTACGTGGCCAGAAACAATTACAGCAATGAGCCAGCGTATCCAACGTAATGCAATAACGATTGAAATCAATTCAGTTGATGAATTACCTGCTATTGAACAACGGTTTTATGAAGTCGCTCGTCATGAAAAAATAGATTTATTACAAAAACTGTTAAGCCAACAGCAACCCGCATCTTGTGTGGTATTTTGTAACACAAAAAAAGATTGCCAAGCGGTGTATGATGCACTAAATGAGTGCCATCAAAGTGTTTTAGTATTGCATGGTGATATGGAACAACGTGAGCGAGATCAAACGCTTGTTCGTTTTGCTAATGGCAGTAGTCGTGTATTAGTTGCAACCGATGTGGCGGCTCGTGGGTTGGATATCAAATCATTGGACATGGTAATTAACTATGAATTGTCATGGGATCCAGAGGTGCATGTTCATCGCATTGGTCGTACAGCGCGTGCAGGTGAAAGTGGGTTAGCGATTAGCCTTTGTGCTCCTGAAGAAGCTCAACGCGCTAATGTGTTAGAAGAAATGTTAAATATAAAGCTTAACTGGAAGTCAGTACCAACCGGCTTAACTATCACACCACTTGAAGCTTCAATGGTAACACTGTGTATTGATGGTGGTAAAAAAGCGAAGATGCGACCTGGCGATATTCTTGGGGCGTTAACAGGAGATATTGGCTTGGCAGGGGATGATATTGGTAAAATTACTATTCATCCAATGCATGCATATGTCGCAATCAAACAGTCTGCTGCACGCCATGCTTGGAAACAATTGCAGCAAGGAAAAATTAAAGGTAAATCCGTTAAAGTAAGATTGTTAAAATAAAACTAGCAATATAGGCAACCATTAGCCGTGTGGTTTGTATGACATGGCTAATGGTAGGTAATCATTACTTAAAATGAATACAGAGATTCAATGGATTGACCGAGTTTTTCTGCCAGCTCAGAAGATGCATACCTATCCATCACAACCTCAATATATGCCGCACGATTTTGCGATTCAGCCATATTAATTGCGGCATCTAACTCATCGCAACGGGTGACCTTTTGGCAATACCAATCTTGGCAACCAAGTGCAGCAGGTAATTGGGCATAGTGCCATTGCGGTAAGTCATTATAGTAGGCTTCAGGATCTTTACAGAGTAAGCGTTCAATAAGATAACCATCATTATTAAGGACAAAAATAATGGGTTTTAAGCCAAAGCGAGCGAATTGGCTAATCTCTTGGGCGGTTAACTGATGAGAACCTTCACCAGTAATTAAGATAATACGGCGATTAGGTTCAGCTATTGCAGCACCAAAAGCCGCAGGTGTTGCCCAACCAATAGAGCCCCAGAGTGTTTGGTTATGGAATTGTGCATTTTGTGGAAGCAGAGCAAAACCTAATCCCATCGATGCTGTACCTGTTTCCGCGATAATAATATCGTCTTTTTTGAACATCTGCTCAAGTCGCGGATAAAGATAGTTTGCAGTAATTTGCCCATTTTCCCCCTGAACTGGCGTACCGAGACCTTGAGCTTTTATCCCTTGGTGATGCAATGAAGGAGCAAGCTCTTTGAGCTTAACCAGTACATCTTGCATATAGACTTGAGGATAGATAGCAGAGCCCACTTTCACATGGTCGGCAAGGATATTAATTCGATTCTCAGGGAGAATAGTAGCGGTAAAGCTACCAGAGTTAAAATCGGTAAGGACAGCTCCAATTCCCAGCACGCAATCACAACTTTCGACAAATTCACCTACTTGTGTATTCATTAATTTGCCGTTATAGATCCCCATATAAGTTGGATTGGATTCACTGACAATGCTTTTATCCATAAACATGGTGGCGTAAGGTAACCCAGTCTTATCAATAATTGCTTGCACTTCATTAGCATAGCCTAATCGAGCACTTAAAATACCAGGAATTATGCAGGCTTTTTGGCTTGAATTTAGCTTTTCTAAAATAGCCGTAACGGCGGCTGATAGTGACTCATTATTACTTTTATGAATAATAGGGGTATCAGTATTTTTATCTGTAACGACTGGCATGACCGCATAATCTGCGGGTAAACCAATATAAACAGGACGGCGTTCACGTAGGGCCGTTATAATTAAGCGTTCGGTTTCGGCAATACAGTTTTCAGGGGTTAAAATTGCGTGAGCGCAGCTTAGGTGTTGACTCATTTGATAAAAAACATCGAAATCACCATTGCCGAGCGTATGGTGAACGAGTTTATGGTTTTTTTGTACACCACTGGCAGGCATACCAACTAAATGAAAGATAGGAAGATGTTCTGCATAGGAGCCTGCAATGCCGTTGAGTGCGCTTAATTCTCCTACACCAAATGTGGTTGAAAGTGCAGCGGCACCTTTAATACGAGCATATCCATCAGCTGCATATGAGGCATTGAGTTCATTACAATTACCAATCCAACGCATATTGTTACTTTCACAGACCGCATCTTCTATGGGGAATGCGTAATCACCTGCGACGCCAAAAATATCATTGATGCCGATCTCATTTAAGCGTGCTAAAACATGTTCGATGACGGTTTTATTCATTATATTATCTCCTAATGATCACGTTAGCCGATAATTCTGCTTTTTATTAGTACTAACGTAGATCTTTCTTTAGTGGAAATTATTTATAATTATTCCATCTATAACAAAAAGTCATAGGAGCAGACATGGATATACGTTCATTGCGTTATTTTGTTGAAGTGGTACAGCTAAATGGGTTTAGCCGAGCAGCAGAACGTTTATTTGTGACCCAACCTGCGATTAGCCGTAGCATTCAAAAGTTAGAGCAAGAGCTTGGTTATACATTATTAGTGAGAGAAAACGATGGAGTGAGACTGACGGATGAAGGCGAAATTTTATTGAGTCATGCAAAACAAATACTCAAACAATTTAATAGCATGAATAAGGCGTTAAAAGAGAAAGAAGGGCCTCTGTCCGGTATTTTGAATGTAGGATTACCACCTGTCATCGCGTCAACTTATTTTGCGGATATCATCATGGCATTTAGTCGACGTTACCCACAGGTGGAATTAAAAATTTTGGAGCTAGGCACGCATAAGATGATGGAGGCGATGTTAAACGGCGAGGTGGAGACCGCGGCAGTGATGCTGCCTTTCGACAATGAATTGTTTGACTTACACGTTTTTTCGTCAGATCGATTGATGCTGTTAGTGAGTGAACAGCATCCGCTAGCTATGCGTAACTCGGTGAAGTTTGCAGAGCTTATTGATGAGCCGTTTATTTTCTTCTCTGAGGACTTTCGCATAAATGAGTTAGTCATGAGCGCTTGTGGGATCTATGGAAAAAAACCGGTTATTGCTGGGCGCAGTAGCCATTTAGATCTTGTAACAGCGATGGTAAGGGCAGGGGTTGGTGTAACATTATTACCAGATAGTATGTGGAATAAAACACGTGCAGATGGTTTGTCAATTATTCCTGTAATAGAGCCTGTACTCTCTTATGAAGTCGCTTTAGCAACATTGAAAAATAGTCATCAAAGCCGCAGGGCAAAAGCTTGGAATGCGCTGGCAAAAGAAATGTTAAACATCCAATAATGAGGCATTGATGGCAAAAATGTTTTTTATAGAAAGAAAAATGATTGTATAGCCACTTTCTCTTAAGGATAAGGAACAAGAAGACTTATTCGGGTTTAAAAAGCTATTTCAGGTTTTGCGCAGGCAGGGCAATGAGTGGGATCATATGCGGGTTCACCGGATCTATTGTCCGTTGAAGCTGAGCTTTCGCCGTAAAGGCAAACAACATCTGCCTGTGCGTAATCCAGCACCACTGGCAACGCCGGAGGCACTGAATCAGAGCTGGTCGGTTGATTTTATGCATGATGCGCTGATCTGCGGCAGGCGTTTCCGGACGTTCAATACCGTGGATGATTTTAATCGTGAAGCCCTGGCGATAGAAATTGCTCTGGATATCCCGGCACAACGCGTTGTCCGGGTATTGGACAGAATAGTTGCAACACGCGGATATCCGGTAAAAATGTGGATGGATAATGGTCCGGAGCTTATATCATTGACACTGGCGCACTGGGCGGAAGAGCATGGTGTGATACTGAAATTTATTAAACCGGGTAAACCGACTCAGAATGCTTTTATCGAGCGTTTTAACCGGACATACCGGACTGAAATACTGGATTTTATCTGTTTCGGACACTGAATGAAGTACGGGAAATCACGGAACGCTGGCTGAGGGAATATAACCGAGAGCGACCACATGAATCCCTGAATGATCTGACACCGGAAGAATACTGGTTATTAGCTGAAAATAACGAAATCTCAAAAAGTGTGTGGAACTGAAACGGGTGTACTTACATACCTGCCGCTCGGTCAAATTGAGTTGAGATACAGCGTCACGCTGCCGTAATCGTTTTTCACTAATAGCCTGAATAACATTGATCCGACTTAATTCTTTATCCGACATAGTTACCAACATTTTGAATGTACTTATCGTGGCAAAAGGTTTTATCCTTTATGCCGCAAAAAGTGACATTTCTAAATTGCTAAAAAGTGACATTACTAAATTGGTGCTACACCAAAAACTGGGATAAGATAATACTCTTAACTTAAATTGATGTGGTTGTTATGCATCTCAATTATCATTAAAAGGGAGTGTTATGGCATATCCGATATATTTAATGTTGAAAGGTAAAAATCAAGGTTTGATTTCGGCGGGATGTTCATCTCAGGATTCAATTGGTAATCGTTACCAAATTGGTCATGAAGATGAAATTCAAGTTATTGGGGTTCACTATGGTTCTTTTCGTGAACAGAATGCCTCATATAAACCCATTGTGTTCACTAAACCTATTGATAAATCTTCTCCCTTGCTGTCTGTTGCGCTTGATAATAATGAAGTTCTAGAGGCTAGTTTTATTTTTTATCGAACGAGTCAAAGCGGACAACTTGAAAAATATTATGAAGTCAAGCTAACAGGGGTTTCATTGATTGAAATCTCTGACATATTTCCTGATTCAATAAAAGATAATGAATCAATGCCTTTTCAGCGGATTCAGATGAAATATGAATCTATATCTAGAAGTCATTTAATGGCAAATACATCAAGCTACAGTATTAATAGTGAGATGGTTAAGTAGTTTTTAGCATCAAAAGATATGTACTACTTACACATATCTTTTGATATAACGTATTCATTTGGTGAGAAAATAGATGATTTGTAGCATGTGTAGTAGCCTTTTGAGGTTAAATCAATACTGACATAGGTCGAAAAGAAAAAGCTAAACACCATGCCTATTATAAAGATAACAGCGAAAAATCCAGCTATCCTATTATTCATTTTTTGTAGTTCTTTTTTATATCCCAATATAAAACTATAATATGAAAAATATAGTATCAAAGGAGCTGAAAAACACAGGAACCCTGTTTGAAATGAGAATAGAATTCTAGGCTTCATTTGAAAGTAATCAATATAATATGTTGTTGATAGATAGATCCCGAAGATTGCTAAAAGTAAAAGCGCTATAGATGATAAGATTAACTTTGTGGGCTCTAATTTAACCACGACTAAATCTCCCCCACAGAGTAAAAAATTGGTCTGGATGGTAAGGTGTTTCTGGTTTTCTTGCTCTGTGAGTTTTTAAGCCTTTAATGATAGTTGCACTAATTTGGAATTCATCATCTAACCAGTACAATAGTACCCCTACGGATACACCTACAGCAAACACCCCTAAAGCTACAAGTATGACACTTGTTCCAGTCATTAAAGCAGCAGTAGTTAAACCTCCAGTTATGGCTGTCGTTATTTGAGTGCTGATAGCTAGCTTTGCCATGTCCATGGTTATATTCACAAAAAAATCAACCAAGGTATATTCATTCTTGAATATTAATTCAACAGTTCTATAAGCCGCTGAGAAAACTATCGCAAAGCGAGCTGCGCCTACAGAAATATTATTCATGCCTTGAGTGCCTACTCCCATGTATAAAATACGAGGGTTGTTGACTAAATAACGAGTTCCATTTAAGTATGCTCTTATTCCAGCATGGCCTGATAGGCGAATATAAACATTACCGTTTGGTCCTGTATATTGAGTTGCTCTGATATTGAGATTCCCAAACTCGTTAACAATTCTGTCTATTCTGTAGGCTTCATAAATATTTCCTGAAAATGAAGATATTATATCTCCAATGCCAAATAGTGTTTCTTTCGGATCTTTGAAAGGGGTTGGAGTCGATAGATTCTTTAAAAGATAATCAGCTTCTTCAATGGTGATAACTGCTGCGACATTATCATCATCTTTTTCATCATTAAGAATGGATTTAATTTTTAGTAAGCTAGTTTTATAGTAAAGTTCATCATAATTAGGTGCTTCTTCGAAACTAAATTTTGCGTCCGCATCAATGAGCGTTTTTGATATAGGGTCGTATTTATACGCCATATGGTTCTTCCTTTAATTTAGGTTATGGGGAGAAGTATAGCATTAATGACGCTGTTTATTCGACAATAAAACCCCTAAAACCCCTAAAACCCCTAAAACCCCTAAAACCCCAATGTGGTACTAATCAAAACGGAGCGAAGCGACAGAACCAACAAGATCATCGTAATATTAAACGACGGATACGCCCGATGCTCGGCTTTAAATCTTTTCGTCAGGCACAGACACGACTCACTGGCATTGAAATCGTCTCGATGTTACGTAAACAGCCCTCTAAGAACGCTTCGAGGGGAGGCTAACTCAACCGTTAAAACTAATTTTCAATCAAACGGTTATGGTTATCGCCATGCCGTCATTGGCGAACTGTGTGATAAAGTGCCTAATATCGAAAAGTGGGAGCAAGCACGATTTGGAT